>NZ_JBFADU010000007.1:0-297901 GCF_040641575.1 Streptomyces sp. NPDC020807 | reverse complement strand
ACACCCAGTATCGGGGCGACCCTCCGCCTTGCGATCGCACGCACCGGACACCGCCGGGCCTGCCCTCCGGGCAGACGACGCCACTTTCGACACACGCCCCAGAAGGAAGCGATGGATGATGGACGTTCCTGACCAGCCCGTCGGCGTGGTGATCGCGGCCGTGGGCGCGATCACCCCGCACGGGGGTTCGGCCGAGGCCCTGTGGGAGGGGGTGCGCGCCGGGCGGGTGGCGATCTCGCCCGTGCGCCGCCTGCCCATGGCCGGCTACCAGACCGGTGTGGGCGGCGAGGTCACCGTGCCGTGCACGCCCGCGTACGACTACGCCCCCGGACTCGACGCGCGGGACCGGGCGATCGACTTCGCGCTGGCGGCCGCCGAGGAGGCGATGGCCGGCACGGGGCTGCGGGTCGGCACGGACATCCCGGCGACCCGCTGGGGGGTGTCGTACGGCACGTGTCACGGTGGCTGGCGCAGCGCCGAACTGGCCCTGCGGGAGGTGCGGGAGGGCGGCGAGCCGGACTGGCGCCGCTACACGTTCGTACCGCCGCAGGCCGGTGCGGAGGCGCTGTCGGCGGCGTTCGGGCTCAAGGGCCCGGTGCTCAGTGCCGACACGGCGTGCGCGGCCAGCGCCCACGCGCTGGCGCACGCGCTGGAGGTGATCCGGTCGGGTGCGGCGGACGCGATGCTCGTCGGAGGCGCCGACGCCTTCACGGAGTCGGCGTTCGCCGGGTTCAGCAGCCTGTGGTCGCTCTCCCCGGAGCCCGCGGCGCCCTACTCGAAGGACCGGCAGGGCCTCACGCTCGGCGAGGGCGGCGGGATGCTCGTCCTGCTGTCGAGGGAGGCGGCCGAGCGCACCGGTGCACCGGTGCTCGCCGAGGTCCTCGGCTACGGCCTGTCGGCCGACGGCCACCATCCCACGGCGCCGCACCCCGAGGGCGAGGGCGCGGCCCGCGCGATCCGGGCGGCGCTGGCCTCCTCGGGCCTGGCCGCCGACGACATCCGGTACGTCAACGGGCACGGCACGGGGACGGAGAAGAACGACTCGGCGGAGAGCAACGCGGTGCGTGCCGCGCTGGGCGCGGCGGCCGAGAAGGTCGCGCTGTCCAGTACGAAGTCGATGACCGGCCATCTGCTGGGTGCGGCCGGCGCGGTGGAGGGGATCGTCACGGTCCTCGCGCTGCGCGACCAGGTCGCGCCGCCGACCGCGTCGTTCACCGAGGCCGACCCCGCCTGCGGGCTCGACCCGGTGGCCGGGGCGGGCCGGCCGATGGTGCTGGACGCCGCGCTGTCGAACAACTTCGGTTTCGCCGGGGCCAACGCCACCGTCGCGTTCGCCCGGCCCGGCGGGCGCGGCGCGCCCGCCCCCGCCGCGGGGCCCGACGACGTCGTGGTCACCGGGTTCGGGGTGATCACGGCGGCCGGTGAGGGCGCCGAGGCGCTGTGGGAGGCGTACGGGCGGGGTGCGCGGGTCGGGGCGGTGGAGGACGGGCTGCGCGTGGCGCGGGTCGAGTTCGACCGCGCGGCGGCCGGCACCCCCCGGGAGCGGCGCCGCATGGACAAGGTCTCCCAGCTCGCCGTCGCCTCCTGCCGGGCCGCGCTGGCCTCGGCGGGCCTGGACGGCTCCGACGGCTCCGGTGGTGGGGAGGTGCTCGCCTCGACCGGTGTGGTGCTCGGCACCGCGATCGGGCCGATGGAGAGCGGCGAGCAGTTCACGCTGCCGGTGCTGACGGAGGGCGCGGGCGAGGCGAACCCGGCCGTGTTCACCAACACCGTCTACAACGGCGCGGCCGGCCACGTCGCCATGGCCCTGGGCACCAAGGGCCCGACCTCGACCCTGACGTCCGGGCACGCGGCGGGCGCCGCCGCGCTGGGCGTCGCGTACGACATGCTGCGTGCCGGGCGCGCCGAGCGGCTCCTGGTGCCGGCGGTGGAGGCGTTCTCGCCGGCGACGCTGGCCGCCTACCGGAGCATTCCGCTGTTCGGTTCCGCCGCCGGGCGCCGCTACACGCTCGCCGAGGCCGGTATCGCGCTGGTCCTGGAGCGCCGCGAGAGCGCCGAGCGGCGCGGCGCGCCCGTCCACGCCGTGCTGCTGGGGCACGCGACGGCGTCGGACGCGGCGGGCATCGGCCGCTGGGACGCGTCCGGTGACGGGGTGGAGCGGGCGATGCGCCAGGCTCTGGCCCGGGCCGGTGTCGCCCCCGACCAGGTGGCGGCGGTGTTCGCGAGCGCCGCCGGGCTCGCTCCCGTGGACCGGCCCGAACAGGCCGCCGTCGAGCGGGTGTTCGGTGCGGGCCGGGTGCGTGTCGAGGCCCCCAAGCGGGTGCTCGGCGAGCCGGTCGGCGCGGGCTCCCACCTGTCGGCGGTGCTGGCCGTCGGCGCCTGGCGCGGACACGCCGACCGCCGCCCGGTCCTGGTGAACTCCTCGTCCCTCGGCGGCACCCACACCTCGCTCGTCCTGTCCCCCGTCCCCCTGGCTGCAACGGAGTCCGGCCGATGACCACCGCCTACGATGTGAAGATCCTGTCCACCGGCGCCTACGTGCCCGGTGAACCGCTCGACAACGCCACGCTGGAGAAGTACGTCGGGCCGCTGCCGGACGACGTCCTCGACGGCATCCAGGTCAGGACCCGGTACTGGATGATCGACCCGGTCACCGGCGAACACCGCATCAACAACAGCCGGATGGCCGAGCAGGCCTCCCGTCAGGCCCTCGCCCGGGCCGGGGTGGAACCGGACGAGCTCGACCTGATCGTGGTGTGCACGGCGACGCCGGAGTACACGCTGCCGAACGTGGCGACCACCCTGCAGCACTACCTGGGTCTGGAGTCCGTCGCCGCGATCGAGATCCGCGGGGCGTGCGCGGGCTGGGTGCAGGCCCTGGACCTGGCCCGGCGGCAGCTCGCCGACGGAACCGCCCGGACGGCGCTGGTCGTCGGCAGCGAGGCCGGATCGCCCGTCCTCGCCCCGCACTTCCTCGGCAAGGAGCCCGACCGCGTGCGGATGCGCGACCGCCTGACGCTGTACACGTTCGGCGACGGCGCCGGGGCCGTGGTGCTGCGGGCCGAGCCGGCCGGGCAGGACACGGAGGGCTTCGCGTACGTCAACGCGTGCGTGGGCGGCCTGCGCAAGCCCGGCATGGAGATCATCGGCGGTGGCACGGACGTGCCGCAGGCCGAGCAGCGGGCCCGGCGCCAGCTGATGACGATGAAGATCGACGTGCCCGGGACCACCACGTTCGGGCCGCAGGTGTTCGTCCGGGCGATGAAGGAGATGGCCGCCAAGGACGGCCGGTCGCTCGGCGAGTTCGACGCGATCGTGCTGCCCGAGGGCAACGCCGAGTACTTCTCCGACGAGTTCGCCTCCGCGGGCCTGTCCCCCGAGGACATCCGGGCGCTCGACGGGCGGATCGTGGAGAACCTGGCCGAGGTCGGGGCCACCGGTTCGGCCGCGGTGCCGCTGTCCCTGGACGCGGGCTGGACGTCGGGCCGCATCAAGCCCGGTGACCGGATCGTCGTCCTCGGCATCGAGGCCAGCCGGTACGTGTACACCGGCCTGTCGCTGACCTGGAGCGCACCGACCCCGGCCGCCTGACCGGCCGACCGGCCGCCCCTTCCTCTCCCGCGTTTCCCGTTCCTCTCCCCCGCCCCTCTTCGTCTTTCGTTCTCTTCCGTTCTTCTCAGGAGGCATCACATGGCCGTCACCCGCCGCAAGCTCGGTTCGCAGGGACTGCAGGTCCCCGAGCAGGGTCTGGGCTGCATGGGCATGACGTTCGGCTACGGCACCGCGGACGCGGCCGAGGCACGGGCCACCATCGACCGGGCGCTGGAGCTCGGCGTCAACCTGCTGGACACCGCCGACATGTACGGCCCGTACACCAACGAGGAGCTGATCGGCCGCGCGGTCGCCGGGCGCCGCGACAAGGTGGTCCTGGCCTCCAAGGTCGGCAACGAGGTCGCCGACGGCAAGCTGACCTGGCGGCTGAACGGCCGCCCGGACTACATCCGCCGCTCGGTCGAGGGCACGCTGCGGCGGCTGGGCACCGACCACCTCGACCTCTACTACCTGCACCGCGTCGACCCCGACGTGCCGGTCGAGGAGAGCTTCGGCGCGCTCGCCGGGCTCGTGGAGGCCGGACTGGTGAAGCACCTGGGCATCTCCGAGGCCGGGCCGGCCACGATCCGCCGCGCCCACGCCGTGCACCCGCTGACCGCCGTGCAGACCGAGTACTCGCTGTTCACCCGTGACGTCGAGGTCAACGGCGTCCTGGACACGGTGCGCGAACTGGGCATCGGGTTCGTGGCCTACAGCCCGCTCGGCCGCGGGTTCCTCACCGGCACGATCCGCGGCACCTCCGACATCCCCGAGGGCCTGGACTTCCGGCACATCGCCCCCCGGTTCAAGGAGGAGAACATCCAGCAGAACCTCCCCGTCGTCGACCGGCTCAGCGACCTGGCCGCCGCCGCCGACACCACCGTCACCCGTCTCGCGCTCGCCTGGGTCCTCTCCCGCGGCGAGGACGTCGTCGCCATCCCCGGCACCAAGCGGCGCGCCTACCTCGAGGAGAACGTGTCCGCGTCCGACCTCACCCTGTCCGCCGACGTCCTCGCGGCGATCGACGCCATCGCCCCGTACGGCATCACCGCCGGGAACCGCTACCCGGACGCGGAGATGGACGCCCTCAGCCGCTGACCCGCCCCCCGCACACCCCCCACCTCCACCCTCACCCCCACCCCCACGTCTTCGCCCCTCCACCCCTCGCGCCCGCTCCGGCCCCGATCCCCGGGAGAACGACATGTCCGCACCCACCCCTCGGCCCCTCCGCGTCCTCATCGCCGGCGGCGGGATCGGCGGCATCGCCACCGCCCTCGCCCTCCAGCAGCAGGGCATCGAATCCGTCGTCTTCGAACGCGCGCCGCAGCTGCGCGACGGCGGCGCCGGACTGCACATCTGGACCAACGGCATGCTCGCCCTGGCCCACCTCGGCGTCGCCGACCAGGTCTCCGCGATCGCCCCCGCCCAGGACGAGTGCCACTTCGCGACCTCCGCGGGCCGCCCCATCGGCGTGTGGCCGGTCGGCGAGTTCGTCGAGCGCTACGGACAGCCCACCGTCGCCATCGGCCGCTCCGACCTGCACGGCATCCTCCGCGACGCCGTGACCGCGCCCGTCGTCACCGGCGCCGAGGTCACCGGCTACACCGAGCACGCCGACCGGGTCACCCTCCACTTCGCCGACGGCACCTCCGAGGACGGCGACCTGCTGATCGGCGCCGACGGCGTCCGCTCCGCCGTCCGCGCCCAGCTCCTGGGCCCCCAGCCGCCCGACTACACCGGCTACATCGCCTGGCGCGGCCACGCCGAGCTGGGCCCCGAGGAGTTCGAGCCCGGCACCTTCCAGGCCCTGTTCGGGCCCGGGACCCGCTTCACGTACTACGACATCGCGCCGGGCGTCGTGCACTGGATGAGCGTCGCCGACGGCCCGCAGAACGGCCGCGACGAGGGCACCCCCGCGCAGACCCTGGACATGCTGCGCGCCCGGCACGCCGGCTGGAGCGACCCGATGATCGAGAAGATCCTCGCCGCCACCGTCCCCGACAGCATCCTTCGGGGCGACGTCCTGGACCGCAAGCCCGACCCCGTGTGGGGGCAGGGCCGGGTCACCCTCCTCGGCGACGCCGCGCACGCCATGAGCTTCAACATCGGCCAGGGCGCCTGCCAGGCCATCGAGGACGGCCTCGTCCTCGCCGGACACCTCGCCGCCCCCGGCGCGACCGTGCCCGCCGCGCTGCGCGCCTACGAGGCCGAACGGCAGGAACGCACCCGGCCGATGCAGCTGCTCGCCCACCGCATCGGGGTGGCCGGCTCGCTGAAGAACCCGGCCGCCGTCTGGCTGCGCGACCGGATGATGGCCCTGACCTGGAACAAGACCTTCCAGTCCACCGAACGCGACCACGTCGCCTACGGCACCCGCTGGTCCCCCACCCCCGCCACCACCCCCGCCCCCGCCCCCGCCACTGCGGCTGTGACCGCTGTCTGAGCGGCTCCGCACCCTTCCCCGCCCCCCCCTTTGACGAGAGGACTGCTGTCGTGACCACCGCGGCCACCCCCGACCTGGCACGCCCCCTGTGGGAGAGCGTCCAGGAACGCAACAAGGCGACCATCCGGCGTGTCTTCGCCGAGTTCATCAACCAGGGCGACACCGCGGTCGCCGACGCGTCCTACCGGACGGACATCGTCGACCACGCGGGCCTGCCCGGCGCGCCCGAGGGCCTGGAGGGCGTGAAGTACACCATCGCCTCCCTGCGGGAGGCGGTCCCCGACTTCCACGTCACCATCGAGGACATCAGCGCGCACGAGGACATGGTCGTCATCCACAACACCTGGCGCGGCACCCACCGCGGCGAGCTCCTGGGAATGGCGCCCACCGGGCGGTCGTTCCTGTCCGTCGGCATCGTCATCTGGCGGTTCGACGAGGAGGGGCGGATCGCGGAGCGCTGGGAGCACGGCGTGTCGTCGAACATGTTCGCCGCGCTCGGGATGCGGCTGCTCGCGCCGCGCAAGGGCCGCCGCAGAACGGCGGAGGGGACGCGGTCGGTGACCCGTACCGTGCCGCTGCTGCCGGGCAAGCCCGCGGCGTGGGAGCGGCTGACCGCCGAGCTGCAGGGGCCGCGGCGGCGGGAGTACGAGGCGTCGCGGCGGCGGCTGGGGATCAGCGGCGAGGTGCTGCGCATCGACCCGCGGCCTGAGGCGGACCACGTGATCGTGCACTTCGAGACGGCGGACCCGGAGCGGACCCGCAAGCGGTGGGCGGAGTCGACGCACCCCTTCGACCAGTGGCTGCGCGAGCAGATCCTCGACATCCACGGCGAGGACCCGTGGGCCGGTCCCGGCACCTCCTACGAGGTGTCCGGGCTGGCCTGGACGGCGCCGCCGCGGGCGACCGCGGACCGGCCCGACGGGTCGAGCTGACCCGGTCCCGGTCCGCCGGCCGGCCGGCCGTCCAGCCGTTCTCCAGGCCGGGTCGGCAGACTGGCACCGTCCCTGAACGACGGGCCCGCGCCGTACATCCCCCGGCGGTGCGGGCCCGTCAACGTGTCCGCGTGCGCGCCAGTGCCTCGATGCCGGGGACGAGCGAGGCGGGCGGCGGCATGTCGGCGACCGCGGTGCCCAGGCGGGCGGCGGCGGGCAGGACCCGGCCGCCGTTGACGAGCTCGGCGAGGTGGAACCGCAGCCGCAGCATGCTGTCGGTGCCCGCCAGGTCCTCGTCGGTGAGGCAGATGCCGACACCGGCTCTTTCCAGGAGCTTGCCCGCCCGCTGTTCCTCCTCCCCCGCCGGCAGCACCAGCTGGGAGACGCCGTAGCGGGCGGCCGCGTACACGGTGCCCTCGTCGCCGCCGTGGACGACGACGACGCTGCCGCGCAGCGCCACGCTCCAGGGGTGGTCGTCCCCCTTGAGGACGACGAGTTGCAGGCCGAGGCTTTCGACGCCTTCGGCGACCCGGTGGAAGAGGCGTGCCCGGTGCCGGTCCCGGGGGCGGGTGCCGCTGGGGATCCCGGTGACGCAGACCCGTGGGAGCAGCGGCAGTTCGGTGAGCCAGGGTGCGGGCCGTGGCGGCAGTTCGTAGGCGTCGGGGCGTACCGGCCAGGCGTCGGGTTCGGTCCGGTCGCGCAGTTCGGGGGGGCAGGGGTCGAGCCAGACGGTGGGGTGGGGCGTCAGTGGCTCGTGGACGTGGGGAAGGTGGGCGAGGGTGGGGACGCCCGCTTCGGCCGCCATGGCGGCGGAGGGCGGGGAGAGGGGGTCGTGGACGACGAGGTCGGGGCGCCAGGCGCGGGAGAAGCGCTGGGGGGCGGCCAGGACCGGGACGAGCCCGGCCCGGGCCGCGCGGTGGCGGGCGCGGGCCGGGCCGGAGAACCGGACCTCGTGCCCGGCCGCCTGCATCTGCCGGGCGAGCAGGACCAGGCGCAGTGCCGCGGGCATGCCGTGGCCCGCCGAGAAGAACACACGCACGGTTCCTCCCTGGGCCGTTACCTGGCGAAGCGGTCGAGCACCCGTCCGCTGCCGGCGTCGATGTCGGCGTCGAGGGCGGGGTCGCTGCCGAGGACGGCGCGCTGCAGCAGCTGCAGGCGCTGGGAGGGCTCGATGCCGAGTTCCTCCACGAGACGGGTCCGCAGGTTCTGGAAGACGTCCAGGGCGGCGGAGGGCCGTCCCGCCCGGTAGAAGGCGACCATGGCCTGGGCGTGGAGTCCTTCGTGGAGGGGGTGGCGGGCGGCGAGGGCGGTGAGTTCGGTGAGGAGTTCGCCGTGCCGGCCCAGGCGCAGGTCGACGTCGATGCGGCGTTCCAGGACGCCGAGGCGGCTCTCCTCCAGGCGCATGGCCTCGATCTCCAGGAGGGGTCCGGTGCGGACGTCGACGAGGGCCGGTCCGCGCCACAGGGCGAGGGCCTCGCGGAAGAGTTCCGCGGCCTCGCGGTGGTCGCCGCGGTCGAAGGCGCGCTGGCCGAGGGTGGACAGCCGGTCGTGTTCGTGGGCGTCGACGCTGCCGGCCTCGGTGTGCAGGAGGTAGCCGCCGTGGCGGGTGAGGAGGAGTTCCTTGGAGCCCCCGGGTTCGCCGTCGAGTGCGGCTTCCATGCAGCGGCGGAGCTGGAGGATGTAGGTCTGCAGGGTGGTGAGCGCGCTGCGGGGCGGGGCGTCGCCCCAGATCTCCTCCATCAGCGCGGAGACCGGCAGGACCTGGTTGGCGTAGATGGCGAGCAGGGCCAGGATCTGGCGCGGCTTGGCCGCGGTGGGCAGGATCTGGACGCCCTCGAGCTCGGCTTCCAAAGACCCCAGAACAGAGATGCGCATGCTGCCCCCTTGGGTGGTTCTCTCTGTCATCGGACCTTGAACCTCCCATGAGGCGGCCTCGCGCTGACAGTGCGTCGGTCCCGCTTGTCCGGGTGTCTTTGTCCTGGTCAGCGATGTGAAGGATTCACAGGGCCGGGTCGGGGGTGGGGTGGCGACAGGGCGGGGCCCCGCGCGCCGTGCGGCGTGCGGGGCCCCGGGGGGTCCGGCGGGAAGGGGGGTGCCGGACGGGTGGTGGCTTTGTCGTTCAGGTGCCGGTGGGCTCGTCCCCAGGGCGGTCGTGGAGCGCGAGGCAGTCCTCGTACGCCGGCAGGATCCCTTGGGCGAGGGCCTCGGCCGCGGTGGGCGCGGCGAGGTCCTCGTCGGACATCAGCGGTTCCCCGGTGAGCCCCCACGGCAGGGCGAGGGCGGGGTCGAGGGCGCTGACGGTGTAGCCGGTGCCGGGGGTGTCCGGCAGGGAGCTGTGGCAGGCGATCACCGTGTCGTCCTCCAGGGCGAGCCAGGCGTGGCCGAGTCCTTCGGAGACGAAGACGCCGCAGGCGTCGCGGTGGTCGAGCCACACCATCTCGTGCCGGCCGTAGTCCGGGGATCCGACCCGCAGGTCGACCACGACGTGGAGGGAGGAGCCCCTGACGCAGTGGAACAGCCGGGCGCGGCCGCTCTCGCCGGCGGTGCCGTGGATGCCGCGCAGGACCAGGCGTCGCGCGGCGGACAGGTCGCTGTACCGGATCGCGAAGGGCCGGCCGGTCGCGTCCTCGACGTCGTCCTGACGGAACGTCTCGTAGCGGACCACGACCTCGTCCTGGGCGGCCCGGGGCGAAAGCAGGAACGCGCCGGGCAGGGCGAGTTCGCTGATTTCCAGGCTGCTGACTTCCATGGGACGAAGGTAGTCGTCGCCGCTCAAGACCGGCTGGAGCAGCGCTGATGCCGTGGCCCGTGCTCCGGTGGACACCGCCTCAGTGGGGGGCGAGGGCGGCGGGGTCGGCTCCGAGCTGGCGGAAGAGGTCGTCCATGTTGAGCTGGTCCCAGTGCTCGGCGAGCAGGCCGTCGGCGACCCGCCAGATGTCGATGGACTGGAAGTTCACCGGCCGGCCGGAGGCCGGTATGCCGAGGAAGGGGCCCTGGTGGGTGGCGGAGTACTCGATGCGGGCGGCGACGCGGTCGCCTTCGCCGATGACGTCGTGGAGGACGGCCTTGAGGTCGGGGAAGGCGGTGAAGACCTGGACCCAGAAGGCGCGGTTGGCGTCGATGCCGTCGGCGACGCCGGGGTTGTGGTCGATGTGCCCGGCCGCGGTGTGCTCCTCCATGGTGCTCACGTCGTGGCTGTTGACCATGGCGACGAAGCTCTGGACGAGGGCGTGGTGGTTGTTCGGCATGGGGACCTTCCTCGGTCGGCTGGAACGGGTGGGGTGCCTGTGCGGGGAAGCATCGCCGCCGGCGGTCGAGCGGCTCTGGAGCAGGGTGCGGTGGCGGCGGCTCAAGCGGGACTCGAGTGCTCTCGGGTCAAGCTGGGAGGGATCCCGGCCCCCCTTCTTCCGCGGTCCGGGACCCTCACGAGAGGAATACGTCATGGCCTCGTCCACGCACGGCCCCTCGCCGGCCACCGGCACCGACTCCGGGTACGGCGGGTTCGACGCCGGGGAGATGCGCATCGTCCACCGTGCCTTCCGGCGGGAGTTGCGGCTGATCGGCGAGATGATCGCCGCCGTCGCCCCCGGTGACGTGGCGCGGGCCGCGGTCCTCGCCGAGCACTTCGGTGACCTGCGCTCGGGTCTGATCAACCATCACCGGGGTGAGGACGAGCTGCTGTGGCCGCTGCTGCTGGCCCGGGTGGGGGTCGAGCGGGAGGTGGTGGAGCGGATGGAGGCCGAGCACGAGCGGGTCGCGGCGACCCTCGACGCGGCGCACGAGCGGGTGGTGGCGTGGGCGCCCGGGGCGGACGCGGGGCTGCGCGACCGGGCCGTGGCGGCGATCGAGGAGCACCGTGCGGTGCTGGTGGAGCACCTCGACGACGAGGAGGAGCACCTGCTGCCGTTGGCGGAGCGGTTCCTGACCGCGAAGGAGTTCGGCGCGCTGGGTGATCACTTCGCGCTGCACACGCCGAAGACGAAGCTGATGAAGTTCTTCGGGATGGTGATGGAGGACGCCGACGAGCGGGAGCAGCGGGTCATGCTGGGCAATGTGCCGGCGCCGGTGCGGCTGGTGTGGAAGGTGTTCGGGCCGCCGCTGTACGCCCGTACGCTGCGCCGGATCCGTGCCGCGGCCTGAGAGGAAGGCCGGTGCGGGTGGTGCCGGTTTCGTACGTGCTGCTGCCCCGTCGAGCTTCGGCTCGGCGGGGCAGCGGGGTTTCGGGGCGAGGGGGCGGGTCGGGTCAGGTGAGCCAGGCGTCGGGGGCGGGGCCGCCCTTGCCGAGCGGGGGGAAGAGGGTGTCGAGTTCGGTCAGGAGGGCGGGCGGCAGGGTGGTGGTGAGGGCTTCGATGCCGCCGTCGATGTGCCGGCGGGTGCGGGGGCCGATGACGACGCCCGTGACGCCGGGGCGGGACAGGGTCCAGGCCATGCCGACGACGGCGGGGTCCAGGCCGTGGTCGGCGCAGAGCTTCTCGTAGGCGGCGATGGTGTCGTGCTGGGTGTCGAGGGCTTCGAGGGCGCGGCCCTGGGCGGACTTGACGGCGGAGTGGGTCGCCATCTTGCCGAGGACGCCGCTGAGGAGGCCGCCGTGCAGGGGTGACCAGGCGTACAGGCCGAGGCCGTAGGCGCGGGCGGCGGGGATGACCTCGAGTTCGGTGTGGCGGGTGACGAGGTTGTAGGCGCACTGTTCGGTGACCAGGCCGAGGCTGTTCCTGGCGCGGGCGGCTTCCTGGGCGGCGGCGATGTCCCAGCCGGCGAAGTTGGAGGAGCCGACGTAGCGGACCTTGCCCTGGGTGACCAGGAGGTCCATGGCCTGCCAGACCTCGTCCCAGCCGACGGTCCGGTCGAGGTGGTGCATCTGGTAGATGTCGATCCAGTCGGTGCCCAGGCGGCGCAGGGACGCCTCGCAGGAGGCGACGATGTTGCGGGCGGACAGGCCGTGGTCGTTGGGGCCCTCGCCCATCGGGTCGCCGACCTTGGTGGTGACGACGACCTGGTCGCGGCGGGCGGGCTGGCCCGCGAGCCAGCGGCCGATGACTTCTTCGGTGTGGCCCTTGTAGACGCGCCAGCCGTAGATGTTGGCGGTGTCGATCAGGTTGATGCCCTGGTCCAGGGCGTGGTCCAGGAGGTCGTGGGCCTCGGGTTCCTCGACCCGGCCGCCGAAGTTGACGGTGCCGAGGGCGAGCCTGCTGACCCGCAGACCGGTACGGCCCAGCTGTGTGTGGATCACGCGTCCTTCTCCTTGTTCGGGCGGGGGTGGGTGGGACGAGGGGTGGGGTGGTCAGGACACGGTGGTTTCGCGGCCGCTGGTGCAGAACTGTGTGGTCCAGCGCAGGCCTTCGTCGAGGGTGACCCGCGGCTGCCAGCCGGTGGCGGCGCGGAAGGCGGAGGAGTCGACGCGGACGCTGCGGAAGTCGCTGACCTCGGCGTACTCGGGCGGTTTGACGGAGACCAGGGGGACGGGGTCCTTGCCGGTCTGTTCGGCGACGAGGCCGGTGACGCGGGTGAAGACGTCGCCGAGGGGGACGCCGTCGCCGGTGCCGACGAGCCAGTGCCGGCCCCTGAGGGCGTCGATGTAGCCGATGGCGGCCCAGAAGGCGCGGGCGACGTCGTCGACGTGGAGGAGGTCGCGGCGGACCGATCCGTCGTGCCACATCGTCAGGGGTTCGCCGGCCACGGCGCGGCGGGTCATGGTGGAGACGATGCCCTTGTCGCGGGCGGTGGAGGCGGCGCTGTAGCCGTACAGGGTGGTCAGGCGCAGGCAGGCGCCGCGTACGGTGCCGGCGGCGTCGGCGGCGAGCAGCAGGCGTTCCGCTTCGAGTTTGAGGCGTTCGTAGTAGCCCTTGGGGCGGTCGGGTTCGGTGCCGTCGAGGACGTCCTTGTCGAAGTCGCCGGCGGCGGTGACCGATCCGGTGAACAGGACGACGGGCGGCTCGCCCGTACCCGTACCGGTGCCGGTGCCGGTGCCGGTGTCCGTGTTGTCGGCGAGGGTGCGCAGGAGGTCGCGCATGAGGCCGACGTGGACGCGTTCGGCGGCGGGGTCGCCGTCGGCGATGCGCCAGGTGGAGGCGCCTTCGAGGAAGGCGAGGGCGTGGATGACGACGTCGGCTCCGGCGACGGCGGCGGCCATCCGGCCGGGTTCGGTCAGGTCGGCGCGGACGACGTCGATGTGGGCGCGGGCGTCGGCGGGGACGGGGGTGGGCCGGCGGGAGACGGCCCGGACGCGGACGGGGTGTTGGGCGAGTTCGCGCAGGACCGCGGATCCGACGAAGCCCGCGGCGCCGAGCACCACGATGAGCGGGGGGTTCTCGGCCTGGGTGGTGGTGCTCACGCCCGTGCCTCCATGAGGGATCGGTGGGGTGGATGGACCTGGATGGACCTGGATGGGGTGGGGTGGGTGGTGCCGGTCCCCCCCCCGGGGGGGGTTACAGCAGGCAGGCGGCGAGGCTGCGGGCCTCGACGTTGACGTGGTAGCCGAAGCGGGTGAGGTGGCCCAGCTGGCCGAGGGTGAGCCACCGGTAGTTCTCCGGTGCCTCCAGGGTGTGGTCCTCGGGTATCTCGACGACGAGGTGGCGGGTGTCGGCCTGGGAGAAGCGGCCGCCGTCCTCGGACTGGATGGTGTCCAGCCGGGTCCAGGAGGCGGGGGCGTCGAGGTAGGGGGTGAGCGGGGGGAAGTCCTGGGGGCCGCGGTGGTAGCCCGGGGAGAACTGGATGGTGGGGCCGAGTTCGAGGCGGTCGGTCAGGCCGGGCTGGACGGTGGCCTGGAGCAGGAAGTGCAGGACGCCGCCGCGGCGCTGGCAGATGAGGGCGACGGCGTTGTCGGGTCGGGGTTCGAGCATGGGCTGGTACCAGGTGCCGACCTCGCGGCTGGTGGCCTTGACCGACATGCCGATGATGTCGAAGATGCGGCCGTCGCGGTGGCGGATGCTGTCGTCGTCGCAGATCCACTCGTCCATGTCGGCGAGGCTGGTGCGGCGCACGTCGAGGCTGTAGGTGGCCTTCTGGTCGAAGAGCCAGGTCAGCGTGGCGGCGAGGTGGGTGTCGGTGAACGGTGTGTGGTGGGAGGCCAGGAGGTCGGCGTGGAAGGCGTCGGGCTGCTCGGCGTAGGAGGGGCGGGTGCCGTCGCCGTTTCCGTAGGCTATGCCGGACAGCACGGTGCGGGCGTTCATGTTGACGCGGTTGCCGAGCTGGAGCTGGTGGCGCAGCTGGCCGAGGGTGAGCCAGGTGAAGTCGTCCTCGACGGTGACGTCCTCGTCCTCGGGGACCTCGACGATCATGTTGCGGTTTCTCTTGTTCAGGTACCAGAAGCCGTGTTCGGACAGGAGCTGGTCGAACAGGACGCGCCGGCGGGTGCCTTCGAGGAAGTACTCCAGGTAGGGGGTGGCCCTGCCGCCGTGGACGCGCCGGTAGTTGCTCTGGGTGGCCTGGACGGTCGCGGCGTACTGGACGAAGGCGGTGTTGCCCGGTTCCATCTTGGCCTGCATGAGGAAGTGCAGGACGCCGTCGAACCGCTTGACGATGATGCCGAGGATGCCGATCTCGGGCTGGACGATGATGGGCTGGGACCACTGGGCGAGGGGTCCGAAGTCGGTGCGGACGGAGAGTCCCTCGACGGTGAAGAACTTGCCGTCGGAGCGGGTGAGGCGGTCGCCGAGGTGCCAGTTGGGCAGGGCGGCCAGGGGCACGCGTTCGACGTCGTAGGAGGCGGATTCCTCCCGTTCCATGAGGAAGGCGCCTGCGTCGGGGGTCAGCGGGGACTTCGACACCAGCGCGGACGCGAGGAAGTCGTCGGCGCCGTTCACCTCGGGCTGCATCTGGCTGTTTCCTTTCGACGGTACGGGCGCGGTGGCCGGTTCGTTGCGAACGCTAGGGCGGGGTCCTCGCTGCTGCCTCGGGCTCGGCTGGAGCCCCGCGGGACGACCCGCGGGGGGGGTATGGCGGTGCCCCGCGCTCGCTGTGGGGCGCGGGGCACGGCCGTGCGTGTCGTGTCCGCGTACGGGTGGTGCGTGGTGCGTACGGGGGTGGGGTCAGCCGGTGAACTCGGCGAAGCGGGCGACGGTGTCGGCCGGGCCGGGCAGGGCCGCGATGTCCTGGGCGAGGGCGCGGGCCGCGTCCTGGTGGGCGGGGTCGGTCAGCAGGGCCCGGACGCGGTCGGTGACGGCCTCGGAGGTGACCTCGTCGCCGACGAGGGTGAGGCCGGCTCCGGTGGCGCGGACGGCGGGCGCGTTGCCGAAGCCGTCGCCCTCGGCGGGCAGGATCAGCTGGGGCAGGCCGGCGGCGAGGGTGGTCAGGGTGGTGCCGTGGCCGCCGTGGTGGATGACGACGTCGGCGTGGCGCAGTGCCTCGGCCTGCGGGACCCAGGGCAGGGCGGTGACGTGGTCGGGGAGGTCGCCGAGGTCGGCGGGGTCGACCAGGGAGCTGGTGGCGACCAGGACGCGGACGTCGAGGGGCAGCAGGCCGTCGATGACGGTCCGCAGGCGCTGCGCGGAGGTGACGACGGTGCCGAAGCTGAGGTAGACGAGGGGGTTCGTTCCCTGGGTGACGTGGGCGGGCAGCTCGCCGGGTTCGCCGTAGGGGGTGGGGCGCTGCGGGATGATGTGGACGCCGGAGGCGAGGAAGTCGGGGTTCTGCACGGCGGGCGGGCAGATGTCGATGTACGGGTTGCCCAGGGCGGCGTCGTGGCCGAGCTTGCCGGCGACGCCGAGGTCGGCGGCGGTGGCGAAGAGTTCGGCGACGATCTGCGGGTTGTGCGTGGCGGGGCCGATGGACTGGGCGACGGCGGGCACGCCGGTGGCGGCGGCGGCGAACGCGGCGCCGGGGTTGAGGGACTCGTAGACGACGAGGTCGGGTGCGAGGGTGTCGATGGCGGCCGTGAGGTCGGCGTGGACGCGGCGCGGCAGGACGGAGCCGAACGCCTTGACGGCGAGGGTGGCCAGGACCTCGGGCGGGATGTCGCTGGCCTTGACGTCGCCGCCGTTGGCGTCGAGGAACGCCTGGCCGCCGGCGGCCTCGATGAACGCCTCGGGGACGGTCAGGCCGGCGGCGACGGGCCGCAGGCCGGCCTTCTCGACGGTGGGGTGGAACTGGGCGTGGGTGGCGAACCAGACCTCGTGTCCGGCCTCGTGCGCCGCCTGGGCGAGCGGTATGAGGGGGAAGACGTGGCCGTAGTTTCCGAGGCTTGCGAAGAGGACCTTCATGTCGTGCGCGGCCTTTCTGCCGGGGCGGGGAGGGGGCCGGGGCAGGGGGCCCGAGCCGGGTGGCGTGCGTACGCGTCCACGTGCGTGCGTGTGCGTGTGTGCGTGTGTGCGTTTGTGTGTGTGGGGGGGGACGGACCGCGGCCCGACAGGTGGGGTCGTGTCGGGCCGCGGGTCGCCGGTGTGCGGGGCGGGGTCAGCGGGCGCCGGAGGTGACCGGTTCGGCGCTCGTGGCCGCCGCGGTGTCCGCGGTGCCCGGGTCGGTGTCGTCCTGCTCTGTCTGGCCGGCGGGCCGGGTGGCGAAGAGCATCGCGACGGCGGCGACGGCCATGGCGGCGGCGCCGACCCAGAGGGCGGGCACGAAGCCGTCGACGAAGTTCTGCCCGGAGGCGTAGCCGCCGTTGTGGGTGAAGACGCTGGTGAGGACGGCGACGCCGAGGGCGGCGCCGAGCTCGCGCATGGCGGAGGTGGAGCCCGAGGCGATGCCCTGTTCGGCGACGTCGACCGAGCTCATCGTGAGGTTGATGAGCGGGGCGAAGAAGCAGGCGACGCCGACTCCGCCGAGGAGGTAGCCGGGGAGCTGCTCGACGTAGGAGGAGTCGGGGCTCATCACGAGCGCCCAGTAGGCGAAGCCGGCGGCGAGCAGGGCGAGTCCGAAGACGGCGACGGGCCGTCCGCCGATCTTGTCGGACATGATGCCGGCGACGGGTGCGATCAGCAGGGGCATGGCGGTCCACGGCAGCATCCGCACGCCCGCCTCGGTCGGCGACATGTGCTGGATGTTCTGCATGAACTGGGTGATGAGGAAGACGACGCCGTACATGGCGAAGGCCTGGAGCAGGCCGCCGGCGTTGACGGCGCTGAAGGCCCGGTTGCGGAACATGCGCATGGGGAGCATGGGGGCGCTGGAGCGCTGTTCGTAGACGACGAACGCGGCGACGAGGACGACGCCGGCGATCATGGGGCCGATGACGAGGGGGGCGCCCCAGCCTTCGTGGCCGTTGGCGCGGATCAGGCCGTAGACGATGCCGAGGATGCCGGTGCTGACCAGGAGGGTGCCGGGGATGTCGAGGCGGTTGTCGGATCCGCGGCTCTCGGCGAGTCCGCGCCAGGCGGCGGGGACGAGGAGGAGGCCGACGGGCACGTTGATCCAGAAGATCCACTGCCAGGACAGGTTCTCGGTGACCAGGCCGCCGACCAGCGGGCCGCCGGCGATGGCGAGGCCGCCGACCGCGCTGTAGATGCCGAGGGCCGCGCCGCGCTTGGCGGCGGGGACGGCGCTGGTGAGCAGGGTGAGGGAGAGCGGCATGATGACGGCGGCGCCGGCGCCCTGGACGACGCGGGCGGCGATGAGTTCGCCGATGCCCGGTGCCATGGCGGCGGCGGCCGAAGCGGCGGTGAAGACCAGCAGGCCGCCGATGAACACCTTGCGGCGTCCGAAGCGGTCGCCGAGGGCGGCGCCGAACATCATCAGGACGGCGAAGGACAGGGTGTAGGCGTTCACCGTCCATTCGAGGTCTTCGAGGCTGCCACCGAGTTCGTCCCTGATGGTGGGCAGCGCAACGAGGACCACCAGGTTGTCGAGCCCGGCCATGAAGGTGGCGAGGGCCGTGATCAGTGTGGCCAGGCCGGGGGACCTCCCCGCCCCGGCCGCACCGCCGCCGGCGGTGACCTTGTCAGTACTCATTCAGGGTTTTCCTTCCGAATCCACCAGGGGGGGGGACAACGGCCGGTCGTCGGTGAGCCGTTGACGCGGCGCCGGTGTGCCTGAGCGGGGCGCCGTGTGCCGTTGGTGACGCCGCGCGGGCGTCGCACCGAGGCTAGGAAGGTGTGCTCGAGCGCCGGTGGAATCCGGCACGCGCCCCCCGAAGCGCCCTCCCCGCGCGCCCCGCGCGCCCCCGGGCAGTCCTCGGGGGCCCCGGAGGTCTCTCGGGGGGCGGGGGTCTCTCGGGGGGGCTGTCGGGGGGGCTGTCGGGGGGCGGGGTCTCCAGTTCTTCTCCGTCGGCGCTCGATCGGGCCGCCACACCATCGGGCTTGCGGGACTCGTGCGGGCCGTGGGGCCCCCTTGCCGCATCAACCCCCGAGAAGAGAGGAACGTCGAGCGATGAAGGGCATCATCCTCGCCGGCGGCAGCGGCACCCGGCTGCGCCCGCTGACCGGCGCCTTGTCGAAACAGATCCTGCCGGTCTACGACAAGCCGATGATCTACTACCCGTTGTCGGTGCTGATGCTGGCGGGGATCCGGGACATCCTGGTGATCTCCTCGCGGGATCACTCCGGCAGTTTCCGTTCCCTGCTGGGGGACGGTTCGCGGCTGGGTCTGCGGATCGAGTACGCGGAGCAGGACCAGCCGCGCGGGATCGCCGAGGCCCTGGTGATCGGGGCGGACTTCATCGGCGACGACCAGGTCGCGCTGGTGCTGGGCGACAACATCTTCCACGGGCCGAGGTTCTCGGTGCTCCTGGACGACGCGCTGCGCCGCCTGGACGGGGCGCACCTGTTCGGCTACCGGGTGCGTGATCCGCACCGGTACGGGATCGGGGAGGTCGACGCGCACGGGCGGCTGGTGTCGCTGGAGGAGAAGCCGGTCCATCCGCGGTCCGACATCGCGGTGACGGGGCTGTACCTGTACGACAGCGACGTGGTGGGGATCGCGAAGAACCTCTCGCCGTCGGCGCGGGGCGAGCTGGAGATCACCGATGTGAACCTGGCGTACCTGGCGCAGGGCCGGGCCCGGCTGACGGAGCTGGGGCGCGGGTTCGCCTGGCTGGACATGGGGACCCACGACTCGCTGCTGCAGGCGGCGCAGTACGTGCAGTTGGTGGAGCAGCGGCAGGGCGTGTGGATCGCCTGTGTCGAGGAGGTGGCGCTGAACCGCGGGTTCATCACCACCGAGCAGTGCCGGCGGCTCGGTGAGGAGATGGCGGGGACGGCGTACGGGGAGTACGTCTCCGAGGTCGCCGCCCGCCACCGTCCGATGCCGACCGTCCGCGTAGCGTGAGAGGGGAACGACCGATGGATGCGATACGACCTGCTGTCCCGGGCTGCGACCGGGCGGGCGTGTCATGACGACGCGTGTTCTGGTGACGGGCGGGGCGGGGTTCATCGGCTCGCACTACGTGCGGACGGTCCTGGGACCGGACGGTCCGGGGGACGTGTCGGTGACCGTTCTGGACAAGCTGACGTACGCGGGGAATCCGGCCAACCTCGAGGAGGTGCGGGCGCATCCGCAGTTCTCGTTCGTGCAGGGTGACATCTGCGATCCGGAGCTGGTCGACAAGCTGATGGCGGAGCACGCCCAGGTGGTGCACTTCGCGGCGGAGTCGCATGTGGACCGGTCGATCGACGGCGGTGCGGAGTTCGTGCGGACGAACGTGGTGGGCACGCACACGCTCGTGGACGCGGCGCACCGTGCGGGTGTCGAGGTGTTCGTGCACGTGTCGACGGACGAGGTGTACGGGTCGATCGAGGAGGGTTCATGGCCGGAGAGTGATCCGCTGAGCCCGAATTCGCCGTATTCCTCGTCGAAGGCGTCCAGTGACCTGATCGCGCTGTCGTACCACCGGACTCATGGTCTGGACGTGCGGGTGACGCGCTGCTCGAACAACTACGGGCACCACCACTTCCCTGAAAAGCTCATCCCGTTGTTCGTGACGCGGCTCCTGGACGGCCGGAAGGTGCCGTTGTACGGGGACGGTGGCAATGTCCGTGACTGGCTGCATATCGATGACCATGTACAGGGCATCGAGCTGGTGCGGACGCGGGGCCGGGCGGGCGAGGTGTACAACATCGGGGGCGGTACGGAGCTGTCGAACCGGGAGCTGACCGGGCTGCTGCTCGCGGCGTGCGGGGCGACCTGGGAGGACAGTGTCGAGTACGTCGCGGACCGCAAGGGTCATGACCGGCGGTATTCGGTGGACTGCTCGAAGATCCGTCGGGAGCTGGGGTACAAGCCGCGGAAGAGTTTCGAGGAGGGGCTGGCCGAAACTGTTCAGTGGTATCGCGAGAACCGTGATTGGTGGGAGCCTTTGAAGGGGGAGGCCGACGGAGGTGGGAGCTCCGGTTGAGTGAGAACTTCACCCGCCACCGGTGAAGGCGACACTGTCCGTCACCTCACTGGCTCACGAAGAATCCTGGCCATTGGAGCACCAGCCGATCGCGTCAGTGAGGACCTTCTCCGATGAGCCACGCCAGTGCCACCGTCTCCGTCCCGGCGCGCATGACCCCGCAGGCTCCCGCGCGTCCGTTCCTCGTGGTCGAACTCCCTGACCATGCCTTCGGGTCGACCGCGTTGTTCACGCTGTGCGCGGCGCCCTCGCCGGCGGTGCCGGGCGCCGCCTCGTTCACCCTGTGCGCCGGCCCGCCCCCCACCGGTTTCGCCTCGGCCGCGGCGTTCGCGGGTGTCGAGGGCGACGCGGTCGGGGGGGCCTGGATATGACACCTGAGTCGGTGTCCCCCCTCTCCGCGCAGGCCGGGCGGGCCTTCTTCCGGGACGTTTCGAGCCTGGTGGGTTTCCGGCATCATCTGCGTCCGGCGACCGTTCCGGGTGAGGCGACGTATCTGGTCTCCCGTCAGGGTGTCACCACGCTGCACGGTCTGCTGGCCGATGTGCTGGTCCCGCTGCTGGACGGCACCCGGTCGCCGGCCGAGGTGCTGGCCGCGGCGGCGCCGGCGCTGACGCGTCAGGAGGCGGAGGACGGGCTGCGGCTGCTGTGTGACGCGGGGCTGCTGCGGTTCGACCGTCCCGGGCGGGCGGCGACGGGCCGTGATCCGGTCGCCGAGGCGTACTGGGACCTGGCGGGTCTGGACGGGGCGCGGGCCGCGGCGGGTCTGGACGGGTCGCGGCTTCGGGTCCTTCCGCTGGCGGGTGTCGACGCGGGCCCGGTGCTGGCGGCGAGCGTCGAGTCCGGGCTCAGCGTCACCGACTCCGACACCGATCTGACGCTGGTGCTGTGCGACGACTACCTCTCCCCCGAGCTGGAGCGGGTCGACGCGGAGCACCGGGCGGCGGGCAGGCCGTGGCTGCTGACGCGGCTGTGCGGGTTCGAGCCGTGGATCGGTCCGTTCTTCCGGCCCGGTGAGGGGCCGTGCTGGTCGTGCCTGGCCTACCGGCTCGAGCAGCACCGCGGCTACGACCGGCCGCTCCAGCGGGCTCTGGGCCTTGACCGGCCACTGCTGCGGCCGGCCGCGTCGCTGCAGGCGGGGCGGGTGATGGCCGCGCAGAGCGCGGTCCTGGAGGCGGCGAAGTGGCTGGCGGGGCTGCGTTACGCGGACCAGGGCTCGGTCCGCACCGTCGACACGCTGACCCTGCAGACGCGGGTGCACACGGTGTCCCGGATCCCGCAGTGCCCCTCGTGCGGGGTGAGCGGTCTGACGGGCCGGCGGGTGGCGGCGCCGTTCGTGCCGGTGTCGCGGCCCAAGGCCGGGCACGGCGGGGACCACCGGGCGCTCAGCCCGGACCAGCTCCTCAAGCGCCACCAGCACCTGGTGAGCCCGATCACCGGGATCGTGCCGCACCTGGAGCCCTCCCCCGGCGCGCCGGAGTTCGCCACCACCTACGTGTCGGGGCACAACCTGGCGATGCGGGACCGCGGTCCGGCCGGGCTGCGCTCGCAGAGCGGCGGGAAGGGGCTGACGGACACCGAGGCCCGTACCAGCGCGCTGTGCGAGGCGGTGGAGCGGTACTCCGGCACCCGGCACGGTGACGAGCCGGTCGTCGTCGACAGCCTGCGGGGCCTGGGCGAGCAGGCGCTGCACCCCAACGCCTGCCAGTTGTACGCGGAGCGGCAGTTCCGGGAGCGGGAGCGGTGGAACCGGTCGGGTTCGCCGTTCCACCACGTGCCCGAGCCGTTCGACGCCTCGCGGCCGGTGGAGTGGACGCCGGTGTGGTCGCTGACCGAGCGGCGCCAGCGGCTGCTGCCCACCTCGATGCTGTACTTCTCCGCGACCGCCGGCGCGCCGGGCCCGTACGCGGACTCCAACGGCAACGCGGCCGGCAGCAGTCCGGAGGACGCGCTGCTGCAGGGGTTCATGGAGCTGGTGGAGCGCGACGCGGTGGCCCTGTGGTGGTACAACCGGACGGCGCAGCCGGGCATCGACCTGGATTCCTTCCACGAGCCGTACATCGGGCGGATCCGTGAGGGGCACCAGCGGCTGGGCCGTGAGCTGTGGGCGCTGGACCTCACCTCGGATCTGGGGATTCCCGCGATCGTGGCGCTGTCGCGGCGGGTGGAGGGGCCGACGGAGGACATCGTGTTCGGGTTCGGGGCGCACTTCGACCCGGCCGTGGCGCTGCGGCGGGCGCTGACCGAGGCGGGGCAGCTGCTTCCGGCCGTCAACCGGGACCGTCCCGGTGGCGGGTACGGCATCACCGATCCGCTGCCGGTGCGCTGGTGGCGGCAGGCGACCGTCGCCAACCAGCCCTATCTGGCGCCGGATCCGGCGGTTTCGGCGAGGACGCCGGCGAGCTGGGCGTACGAGGTGCGTGACGATCTCCTGGACGACGTCACGGCGATCACCTCGCTGCTGGCGGGCAAGGGGCTCGAGCTCCTCGCGCTGGACCAGACGCGGCCGGACATCGGGATGCCGGTGGTGAAGGTGATCGTTCCGGGGCTGCGGCACTTCTGGGCCCGCTACGCGCCGGGCCGTCTGTTCGACGTGCCGGTGGCGCTGGGAAGGCTGGAGCGGCCCACCGCGTACGAGGCTCTGAACCCGATCCCGTTGTTCGTCTGAGGCTCCCCCGGCACCCCGGTGGTGCTCCCCCGGTGCCCCGGTGGTGCGCGTGCGGCGTGCCCGTGGTGCGGACCGTCCGCCCCGGCCTTTGCGGCGGGGCGGCGACGCACCCGTACGGGTTGATCCCGCAGATCATCCAACCTGCTTAGAATGGCGGCCTGTTGTTCGGATTTTCGTCGAGAAATCAGGGGGAGACGAGAAATGGACGGCGCCGGTCCGGACAGATCCCCGTCGCATGCCGGGTCCTCGCGGGACCAGGGCAGTGTGGCCACCAGGACCGCGCGGGGCATTCTGCTGGCCGCGCTGGGCTGTTATCTGGGGATCACGTTCCTCAACCTGCTCTCCCTGTCGCTCGACGCGTACGGCCTGGGTCTGGCGGTGGTCTGCCTGACGCTGGTGTTCCTGCTGCAGTTACGGCACTCGGCGCCCGGCATCGACACGGCGCGCACCCGCACCAACATGCTGACCCTGGCCGCGCAGGGCGTGCTGACGTACCTGCCGCTGGTGTGGTTCGGGGTGTACTGGGGCGCGATGGCCGGGTTCTTCGCCGGGTCGGTGCTGCTGGTCCTGCGGACCGGGGCGGCGGGCTGGACGCTGTACGGGCTGACGGCGCTGAGCATGGCCGCCACCGGTGTCCTGGGCGGGCGCGGGGTCGTCGACATCGCCTACCTGGCGCAGACGACGGCGCTGACGGGGCTGGTCGTCTACGGTCTGAGCCGTCTGACGGGGCTGGTCGACCAGCTCCACAAGGCCCGCGCGGACCTGGCGTGGCTGGCCGTCAGCAACGAGCAGTTACGGTTCTCCAGGGACCTGCACGACCTGCTCGGCTACAGCCTGTCGGCGGTGACGCTCAAGAGCGAGCTGATCCGCCGTCTCATCCCCGCCAACCCGGACCGGGCGTGCGAGGAGGTCGACGAGGTCCTCGTCGTCTCCCGTCAGGCGCTGGCGGACGTGCGGCGGGTGGCGAGCGGCTACCGGGAGATGTCCCTGGCCTCCGAACTGACCTCCGCCCAGTCGGTCCTGGCCGCCGCCGACATCGACGTGAGCGTCGACACCCAGGACGCCATCGACCATCTGGGCCGGGTGACGTCCACCGTCCTGGCCACCGTGCTGCGTGAGGGCGTCACCAATCTGCTGCGGCACTCCAAGGCCGAACGCTGCTGGATATCGGCGAGTGTCGAGGACGACGTCGTCACGTTGTCGATCGCCAACGACGGCCTGGTCGCCGGCTCCCACCCGCCGTCCCCGCACAGCGGCAGCGGCCTGGGCAACCTCAAGCGGCGCCTGGAGGACATCGGCGGCCGGCTGACCGCGCAGGGCGGTACCTGTTCCCCCGCCGACAGCGGCGAGGCGGAGGAGCTGTTCCGGCTCACGGCCCGGGCGCCGGTCAGGCAGCACGAGCCGTCGGCCCGCACACCGGCCTGACCCCGCCCCCCTTCGCGCTCCCTTCCCCTCCCCGCATTCCCCCCCTTTTTCGCCGCGGCCCGTGAGCCGCGTGGCGCAAGCAGCCTTGTCAGCGGCTGGTCCGACAAGTTTCCCGTAAGTGAAAGAACGGTGGACGGCGACGATGATCCGGATCCTCCTGGCCGAAGACATGCACATGGTCCGTGGCGCCCTGGTGGCCCTGCTCAATCTGGAGGACGACCTCGAAGTGGTCGCCGAGCTCGAACGCGGCGACCAGATCCTCGGCCTGGCGCGCGAGCACCGGCCGGACGTGGCCATCATCGACATCGACCTGCCCGGCATGGACGGGCTGAGCGCGGCCGAACTCCTCCACGAGCGGCTGCCGGAGTGCCGCACCCTGATCCTCACCAGCCTCGGCCGGCCCGGCACGCTGCGCCGGGCGATGTCCGCGCACGTGTCGGGGTTCCTCCTCAAGGACGCCCCGCCCAGCGACCTCGCCCAGGCCGTGCGGCGCATCGCCGCCGGGCAGCGGGTCATCGACCCGCAACTGGCCCTGGCCGCCTGGGGCGGCAGCGAGAGCCCGCTGACGATACGGGAGACCGAGGTGCTGCAGATGGCCGCGCAGGGCTCCGAACCGCAGGAGATGGCCGCCCAGCTGCACCTGTCGGTCGGCACCGTACGCAACTACCTCACCACGGTCGTCACCAAGCTGAACGCCCGCAACCGCGTCGACGCCATCCGCATCGCCCGCGAATCGGGCTGGCTCGTGTGACCCGGACGGGGCGCGGAATCCGGCGCGCGGCGGTCAGGGGCCGGTGACGGTCATGCCGGCGCCGGCGAGGTGCGCGAGGATCGCGAGGGTCAGCTCCGCGGGCAGCGGCGCGACCTCGACCAGGGCGTCGGGTGTCGTCGGCCACGCCAGGAGCGACACCACCCACATCGCCTCGGGGCGGTGGATCTCCACCCGGTGCTCCAGGGTCCGCGACTCCAGCCAGAACGCGTTGCCGCGCACGGTGATCGTCACCCCCGCCCGCAGACCCACCGTCCGCTGCGGCGGCACCGCCGCCGGGACGAAGCGGGCGGTGCGGCGGGCCGGGACGACGGACAGGACCGGCCCCTTGAGGTCCTCCATGGACAGGGTCCTGATCACCAGGTGGGAGATGTCCCGCAGCACCGACAGGACCGCGGTGTAGCCGTCCTGGCCGGCGTGACGGGTGTCTCCCGCGGCGGGGTGGGACGCGTCGGGGGGCGGCAGCAGGTTCGCGAGGCGGATGGGCCCCATCTCCATGCGGTGCAGCGCCTCGGCCACGACACTCGCCGGCGCCTCGATGCGTTCGGTGCCCTGCGGGCCGCTCAGCAGCAGCGCCTGGCCCTCCTCGTCCCACCCGACGGCCGTGTCCTCGTGGAGTGACCACAGATGGTGCAGGCGCAGGGGGGCGTCTTCGGGGGCGGGAATCATGACCGGCACACCTCCTCGGGCTGTGGGAGCCGACCGAAAGGCTGGCTCTTCCCCCGCGGATACGCTCACGCTTCAGTATGAATGCGCTTGCCGTGACTTCAGCAGCGATGGACTCACACCGAAGACGTGAGGAAATCATGGGGTCTTGACGGCGGCGGGGACAGGGACGGGCTGGGGGCTCGCCGCCGCGGCGAGCCGGTGCAGGGCGAAGCGGGCGCGCTTGAGGACCAGGGTCAGCAGCGGGCTTGCGGAGCGTTCCACGATGTCTCCCTCACAAGGGACGGGGGGACGGCGGGACGCACAGGCACGGGACGCACAGGCACGGGAGTGCGGGAGCACGGGGGTGCGGGGGTGCCGGGAGCACGGGGGTGCCGGGGGTGCGGGGGGTCCGCCGTCGGGACGGGACCCACCGTGGCGCAGGTGACCGGTCGCGGGACTTGCGGGGGACTTGAGCCCGGCTTGCCCGCGGCCTGGGCCGGACTTGCCCCGGAGCGGAGTCCGGCTTGAGCGGGACTTGAGTACGGGTTGGGTCCGGCTTGAGCCGGGCCTGAGCCGGGCCTGGTTGCGGCTCGGGGCCGGTGGTTTCAGGCGGCGGCCGGGGCGGGGGCGCGGGGGGCGGGGGTGGTGGCCCGCTCGTCGTCGGTGACCTGGAGGCATTCCTCGAAGAAGCCGAGGGCACGCAGGTGGTAGGAGCGGGCGGCGTGGCCGAGGCTGATGTTGTGGCCGGCTCCGGCCTGGCGTTCGACCTTGAGGACGGGGGCGTGGGAGAGCCGGGCGGTGAGGTCGGCGAGGTGTGCCTCGTCGTGCTTCCACCAGGCTTCGTGCGCGGCGAACGTCAGGCGCAGCGGGAGGGTGACACGGGGGGCGAGGTCGTCGAACATGCCCGGCCACAGGGGTACTTCGGCGCCTTCGCGGGCGGGGGTGGGGGCGATGAGGGTCTCGGCGTCGCGGAACGTGCCGGTCGGGTAGAGGGCGAGGGGCCCCCAGTTGCGTTCCCATTCCAGGTGGCGGCGCAGGCGGCGGTGGGCGGCGGGGTCGGTGCCGTAGCGGTGGCCGACGCCGGAGGCGTCCACGGCGAGCAGGCCGGGGTGGCGTGCGGCGGTGGTGAGGGCGAGTTTCCCGCCGTAGGAGTGGGCCAGGAGGAAGAAGCCCTGGCCGGTGGGGTGGAGGCGGGCGAAGGCGGCCAGGGCGTCGGTGAGGACGTCGGCCTGCTCGGTGAGGGTCAGGCCCTCGGGGGCCTTCAGGGCGGAGTGGCCGTAGCCGGGCCGGTCCAGGGCGAGGACGGTGTAGCCGAGGCGGGCGCCCAGAGTGAGCAGGGACAGGTCGGGGTGGGACTGGCCGTCGAAGTAGCCGGCGCGCATGCCGCCGCCGTGGACGGCGACGACGGTCGCCTTCGGCGGGTGGGCGGGCTGGGCGAGGAGTCCCGACAGGGTCAGGCCCGCGGCGTCGAGCAGGAGCGGGCGTACGCCGGCGGAGTGGGTCCGCGCGGGTGGGGTGGTGCCGGTCCTGGACGCGCGCATGGGTGGTGGTCCTTGTCGCTGGGCGAGGCGGTGAAGGCGTGAAGCGGTGAAGGCGTGAAGCGGTGAGGGGGTGGCGGGGGCCGGGGGCCGGGGGCCGGGGTGCCCCCGAAGGGGTGCGCCCCGGCTCGCCGGGCCCGTGCGCGCCGGGGGTGTCAGGCGAGCTGGCGGGCGAAGGTGGCCATGTCGAAGTAGAGGGTCTCGTCGATCAGGACGTCGCCGTCGAAGTGGAAGAAGACGGCGACGGGGGCCTCGACGGTCTTGCCGCGGTTGGGTATGCCGCGCCAGTCCGCCTCCTGCTTGGCGCGCATCTGCGCCTCCAGGATCACCGCGGTCGGCGTGTGGTGGACGTGGAAGAGGTCGTGCTCGGGGTTGGGGAAGGCGCGCTGCAGCTCGGCGAAGTAGCCCTTCTTGATGGCCTCCTCGCCGATGAAGGGGCTCTCCTCGTAGGCCATGACGCGGTAGACGCCGCCGCGGGGGAAGGTGGCGAGGACGCCGTCGATGTCCCAGGCGGACTCGGCGATGGTGTGCTCCGCGACGACGGCCTCGCGCTTCTTGCGCAGTTCGGCGTCGGGAGCGGGAAGGTCGGCGCCGGGCAGCTTGAACTCGTGCTCGGAGGACATGCGGGCTCCTTGGGACGTCGGCCGCTTCGGGCCTGTGGCTTGTTCGGATCGGTTCGGTCGCTGACGTTAGGGCGGCCCGCTCGGCTGTCCCTCGGCTGTCCCTCGGCTGTTCCTCGTACGGCGCTGGAGCGGTGCGGGCGGCAAGACCGGCGGCCGGGCGGCGGCGGGGGCGGCGGCCGGCCGGGGGTGGGGGTGGCCGGTTTTCGGCAGGGCGCCGACCTGCCCGTACACCGCTGCTCAAGACGGGCTCCAGTCGCACGCCCATCGTGGTGTTCCACGGTGTGTCCCGGCAGCCCCCGCAAGCGTCCACGAGCGACAGCGATGCGCGTGACGGCGACGGGCGGGGGCCGGCGGCCCGTCCGCCGTTCTCGACTCAACCGGCAAGGGAGACAGTATGGAACGCCCGCGTCCGTCGGTGGACAACCTCTACGGGTTGCTCATGGGGCCCGCGGCCGTCACCCCGGGCAAGCCCGCGGTGGTGGAGGCGGACGAGGAGGGAGTCCTCCGCGAGGTCTCCTACGGTGCTCTGGACGATCTGGTCCAGCAGTACGCGGCCGTCCTGGACTCCTTGGGTCTGGACGTCGGTGACCGTGTCGTCGTGGAGGCGAACACGTCCGCGGCGTCGGTGGCGGTGCTGCTGGCCTGCGCGATGCTGGGGCTGCCGTTCGTGACGGTGAGTCCGCAGACCCCCGATTCTCGTCTGGCGTCGATCGTGGACGCGGTCGAGCCGGCGCTCCTGGCGCGTGCCGAGGGCCTGCCCGTGCGGGAGGCCGTGGCGGTGGAGGGCGCCGCCCGGTTCGGCCGGGGCGGTCTGGTCGTGGAGCGGGCTCCGGCCCGCCGGGTGCGGCGGCGGCGGTCGGTGCTGGGCGGGGACACGGCGTACATCGTGTTCACGTCCGGGTCGACGGGCCGCCCCAAGGGTGTGGTGATGAGCCACCGGTCGATCGTGGCGTTCCTGCGGGCGATGGTGCACGACCGGCTGGCCGGGCCGCAGGACCGGGTGGCGAGCACGTCGCCGCTGCAGTTCGACTTCGCGCTGTTCGGGATCGGTGTGGCGCTCGCCAGTGGCGCGGCGCTGGTGCCGGTCAGGCGCGAGGACCTGTCCTCGCCGCGGCGCATGACGGGTTTCCTGCGTCAGGCGTCGGTGACGCAGGTCCACGGGGTTCCCTCGCTGTGGCGGCCGGTGCTGCGCCACGATCCGGAGCTGCTGAAGGAGCTCGGGGAGTTGCGGTCGGTGGTGTTCGCGGGCGAGGAGTTCCCCGTCCCGGAGCTGCGCCGGCTGCAGGAGTGGCTGCCGGGTGTCCGGATCGTCAACGGCTACGGGGCGACGGAGTCGATGGCCGCCTCGTTCACCGAGGTTCCCTCGCCGCTGCCGGCCGGTGTGGAGCGGTTGTCGATCGGCCGCGCGCACACGGGTGCGGAGATGACGCTGGTGGACGAGCGGGGCGAGGTGGTCACCGAGCCCGGCCGGACCGGTGAGATCTATCTGCGCAGCCCCTCGTTGTTCAGCGGTTACTGGAACGATCCCGTGGCCACGGCGAAGGTGCTGGTGGACGACCCGGTCGATCCGCGGCACGGGCAGAAGGTGCTGCGGACCGGTGACCTGGCGCGTCTGGACGCGGACGGCGGCTGCTCGTTCGTGGGGCGCGCCGACTTCCAGGTGCAGATCCACGGCAACCGGGTGGAACTCGGTGACATCGAGAGCACGTTGACGCGCCTGGACGGTGTGGGCGCGGCCGCGGCGCTGCTGGTGCCGCGGGCCGGTGACCACGTGCTGCTGGCGGCCGTCGTCCTCGACGGCCCCGCCGGCCCCGAGGGTTTCGAGGGTTTCGATGCGGGGGCGGCGCTGGCGTTCTGCGCGGCCGAGCTTCCCGCCTACATGGTGCCCCGGCAGGTCCGGGTGGTGCCGGAGCTTCCCCTGACCGAGAACGGCAAGGTCGACCGTGCCGCGCTCGCCAGGACGCTGACGTCCCCGCGGGGGGCGTCTTCCGTACGACACGTGACGAACGTTTAGGAGCCTGACGTGACTTTCACCCTGTCCATCGGCCGGCGGGTCAAGCTCGCCGAGGTCGCCTCGACGGCGACCGGGGCCGCTCCCGTGGCCATCGACGACACGGTCCGTTCCCGCGTGGCGACCTCGCGCGCGACGCTGGAGAAGTTCGTCGCCGAGGAGCGGGTCATCTACGGCGTCAACACCAGCATGGGCGGGTTCGTCAACTACCTGGTGCCGGTCACGATGGCCCGGCAGCTCCAGGAGAACCTGCTGAACGCGGTCGCGACGAACGTGGGCGACCACCTGGACGACACGACGGTGCGGGCGATCATGACGTCGCGGATCGTGTCGCTGTCGCGGGGGAACTCGGCGATCTCGCTGAAGAACCTGGAGAAGCTGATCGCGGTCCGCAACTCCGGTGTCATCCCGTGTGTTCCGGAGAAGGGGTCGCTGGGCACGAGCGGCGACCTCGGTCCGCTGGCCGCGATCGCGCTGGTGTGCATAGGGCAGGGCAAGGCGCGCCTGGACGGCGAGGTGCTGCCCGGTGCGGAGGCGTTGGCGCGGGTGGGCATCGAGCCGATGGAGCTCAGTTTCAAGGAGGGCCTGGCGCTGATCAACGGCACGTCCGGCATGGTGGGCCTGGGCAGTCTCAACCTGGCCAAGGCGCGGCGGCTGCTGGACACCTATCTGCTGGTGTCGGCGCTGTCGGTGGAGGGGCTGGCGGGCAAGACGAAGCCGTTCGACCCGCGGGTCCACGCGCTCAAGCCGCACAAGGGGCAGCAGGCGGTGGCCCGGTTCCTCTACGAGACGCTGGCCGATTCGACGCTGGCCGTCGACGAGCTGGACACCGAGCACCTGCTGTCGGGCGAGATGGGCGACACCGCGAAGGCGGGGTCGAAGTCCATCGAGGACGCCTACTCGGTGCGGTGCACGCCGCAGATCCTCGGCCCCGTCGTGGACAGCCTCGCGCAGATCGAGCAGGTCGTCGAGGACGAGCTGAACTCCTCCAACGACAACCCGCTGATCGACCCCGACGAGGCGGAGGTGTTCCACAACGGGCACTTCCACGGCCAGTACGTGGCCATGGCGATGGACCACCTCGCGATCGCGATGACGACGCTGATGAACCTGTCCAACCGGCGTATCGACCGGTTCCTCGACAAGTCCAACAGCGAGGGCCTGCCGGCGTTCTTGTGCCGGGAGGACCCGGGCCTGCGGCTCGGGCTGATGGGGGGTCAGTTCATGACGGCCTCGCTGACGGCGGAGACCCGGGCGAAGTCCATGCCGATCTCCATCCAGTCGCTGACCTCGACCGGTGACTTCCAGGACATCGTGTCCTTCGGTTTCGTCGCCGCCCGCCGCGCGGCCGAGGTCCTCGACAACGTCGCCTACGTCGTCGCCTTCGAGCTGCTGTGCGCGGCGCAGGCCGTCGACATCCGCGGCACCGAGGGCCTGTCGCCGGCGACGCGGCGGCTGTACGAGGCGACGCGTGAGGTGGTGCCGTACCTGGACCACGACGTGACGATCACCGACTACGTGGAGGAGCTCGCCAAGCGGCTCCTGTCCGAGCCGGGTCTGGGCTGAGCCGGCCGTGTCTGCTGCCCTGTCCCCCACGGCGAAGGTGTTCGACGCGCTGGCCGGTGTGCCGGTGGTCGAGCGGACGGCCGCGGGCGCGCGTGTCACGGTGCGGGTGCCCGTGGACCGGGCGCGTGCGCAGATGACCGGCCACTACCCGGGTTTCCCGATCTTCCCCGGTGTCCTGCTCGTCGACTGCGTGCGGCAGGCCGCGGGCCACGCGGTGGGGGAAGAGCTGTGGCTGGCCGGTATCGAGCGGGCGCGTTTCGCCCGCCCGCTGTTCCCCGGTGACGTACTGGAGCTGTCCTTGCTGGTGAGTAGGGGCGAGGACGGTGTGGTCGCGGTCAGGGCGCGGGGTCTGCGCGCGGACGGCGAACTCGCGGCGGACGTGTCCGTGACGCTTCGGGGGGCGGTGTCCGGTGCTGCTTGACCACGGTCAGATCCGCCGCCGGCTGCGGCAGCGGGCCCCGATGCTGCTGCTGGACACGGTGGCGGAGTACACCCCGCCCGGCGCGCTGGTGGCCACGAAGGCGGTCACGGGTGGCGAGGACTGCTACCGGGACGTCGCCGAAGGCGCCGGCATCGGCGCGTTCGCCTATCCGCAGGTGCTCCTGCTGGAGTCGTTCGGGCAGGCCGTGTCGCTGCTGTGGTCGCTGGCCGGGCTCGGCCCGGCCGAGGAGATCCCGCTGATGGTCGGCGTCCGCGGCCTGCGGTACGCGCAGCCGGCGCTGCCCGGTGACGTGCTGGAGCACCATGTGCGGCTCGTGCACCGTTCCGGTGCGGTCAACGAGTTCGCGGGCGAGACGCGGGTGGGCGGGCGGACGGTGGTGAGCGTGGCGTCGATGCTCGTCGTGTCCCGGCCGCCCTCGGCCCTGCTCCCCGACCCGGCCCCCGCGCCGGCCCCCGCCTCCGCCCCCACGCCGGCCCCGGCCCCGGCCCCGGTCTCTGCCTCTGCCTCTGCCTCTGCCTCTGCCTCTGCCTCTTCCTCTGTCTCTGTTGTGGTTCCGGTCCCTGCTGGGGTTCCGGACCCGGCTTGAGACCCGTGTCCCGTAAGCCGTTTCGAGATGTGAAGGACTTCCCTGATGAACGACACCGACAGCGCGCTCGCCCGTGTCCGCGGGATCGTCGCGGAGATCCTGGTCCTGGCCCCGGAGGAGGTCGACGACACCGCGGACCTCTTCGACCAGTACCTGGCCGACTCGCTGAACCTGATCGAGATCGTCGCGCGGGTGGAGAAGACCCACGGGGTGGTGCTGCCCGTGGACGAGCTGCCGCGGGCGCGGACGATCGCCGCGCTGCACGAGCTGCTGACCCGGCAGACGGTCTGAGCACCGCCCGACGCGGCGCTTTCTCCCTCTCTCCTCTGCTTTCCGCGAGACATCCAGGAGCCAGCCAGTGACGACCCCGACCCGTCAGGCGACCGCGCCCGCCTCCTACGCCGTGCGCGGTGTGCGCGGTGCCATCCAGGTCGCCTCGGACGACCCCGTATCCATCGAGCAGGCCACCGTCGAGCTGCTTCGGGAGATCCTTCACCGAAACGCGCTGGCCGACGACGACCTGATCAGCATCGTCTTCACCACGACCGAGGACCTGCGGTCGGCGTTCCCGGCGGCCGCGGCCAGGAAGCTGGGCCTGAGCGACGTGCCGCTGCTGTGCACCGCGGAGATCGCGGTGCCCGGTTCGCTGGCGCGTGTCGTGCGGATCCTGGTCCACGCGCACAGTGCCCGGCCCCGTGACGCGATCCGTCACGTCTACCTCGGCGGGGCGGCCGCCCTGCGCCCCGACCTCGCCCCCGCCCCCTCCCCCGCTTCGTCGCCTGTTTCCTCGCCTGTTTCCTCGCCTGTTTCCCCTGCTTCTTTTCCCGTGCCCGCTCCGGTGCTCGCGCCGGTGCCGGCCCTCGCGTCCGTGCCTGCGCTCGCCCCCGCCCCCGCCCCCGCCCCGGCGCCAGGGGCTGACTCTCTCCCCCTAGGAGCATGATCATGTCCGCGATGCCCGTCGCATCCCCCGTACGTGAACACGAGCTGAGACTTCCCGAACCCGCCGACCCCGCCGGGTCTGTTGGATCTGTTGGGCCGGTGGGGCTGGTCGCGCCGGAGCAGCAGCCGGTGTGGGCGGACGCGTCGCGTGCGGCCGCCGTGCGGGCCGAGCTCGCCGTCCGGCCCGGTCTGGTGGGTTTCGAGGAGGTGCAGATGCTGCGCCTGCTGATGGCGGGCGCGGCCGCCGGGACGTATCAGGTCGTCCAGGCCGGGGACTGCGCGGAGGATCCGGCGGAGTGCGGGCCGCAGGCGGTGAACCGGAAGATCGGTCTGATCGACGCGCTCGCGGGGGTCATGAAGGTCAACACCGGGCGGCCGGTCATCCGGATCGGCCGGATCGCGGGGCAGTTCGCCAAGCCGCGCAGTTCTCCCACCGAAGTGGTCGACGGGTGTGAGCTGCCGGTCTACCGCGGTCATCTGGTCAACGGGCCGGGTGCGACGGTGGAGGAGCGGCGGGCGGACGCGGAGCGGATGCTGGCCTGCTACGACGCGGCCGGCCGTGCGACCTCGCTGCTGCGGCAGCGGATGGGGGCGTGGATGCCGCCGACGGGTGCGCCGGTGTGGACGAGTCACGAGGCGCTGGTCCTGGACTACGAGCGGTCGTTGCTGCGGCGTGCGGAGGGCGGGGAGCGGTATCTGGCGTCGACGCATCTGCCGTGGATCGGTGAGCGGACGCGGGACGTGGAGGGTTCGCACGTGCGGCTGCTGGCCGGTGTCGTCAATCCGGTGGCGTGCAAGGTCGGTCCGTCGATGGGGGCGGCGGAGCTGGTGGAGTTGTGCTCCCGGCTGGATCCGGGGCGTGAGGCGGGCCGTCTGACGCTGATCGCGCGGATGGGCGCGGGTCAGGTGGCGGGGCGGCTGCCGGGCCTGGTGGCGGCGGTGCGGGAGGCGGGGCACGCGGTGGCGTGGCTGTGCGATCCGATGCACGGCAACACGATCAAGACGCCGGGCGGGCTGAAGACCCGGTCGGTGCAGACGGTCATCGAGGAGGTGGTGGCTTTCCAGGAGGCGGTCACGCAGGCGGGTGGCGTCGCGGCCGGCCTGCACTTGGAGACGACGCCGGACGATGTGACCGAGTGTGTCTGGAGCCCGGCCCAGTCGGACGACGTCCACCGGCGTTACACCACGCTGTGCGACCCGCGGCTCAATCCCCGGCAGGCCATCGCGGTGGCCGGGGCGTGGAGTGCGCTCTGAGTGATTGCGGAGGTAGTTGTTGATGTCCATCGCCTATCTGGGGCCGTCCGGCTCGTTCACGGAAGCCGCGTTGAACGGGCTGGGCGTGCCCGCCTCCTCGGCGGTGCCGTATCCGACGGTCCGTCAGGCGCTAGACGCCGTCCGCCGTGGTGAGGCGGCGGCCGGCGTGGTGCCGTGGGAGAACTCGGTGGAGGGGTCGGTCACCGAGTCCGTCGATTCGCTGACCGCGGGAAAGGACCTGCGCATCGTCGGTGAGACGCTGTTGCGGGTGGAGTTCGCGCTCGCTGTCGCGCCGGGCGGTGACCTGGCTTCGGTACGGGAGGTGGTGACGCATCCGGTCGCGCACGCGCAGTGCCGGACGTGGCTGCACACCCATCTGCCGGGGGCGTCGGTGGTGACCGCGCCGTCGACGGCGCAGGCCGCCCGGGACGTGGGGGCGTCGGGGGCGTCGCACCGTGCGGCGATCGCGGCGCCGGGCACGCTGCGCCGCTACGGGCTCGAGGTCCTCGCCTCGGGGATCGGGGACCGCAGGGACGCGGTGACGCGTTTCGTGAAGGTCACGCGGCCGCCGATGCCGGTGGCCCACCCCACCGGGGTGGACCGTACGAGTCTGGTGGTTCCGCTGGCCGACAAGATGCAGCATCTGCACGCGGTGCTGGAGGAGTTCGTGCGCTCGTCGGTGCCGCTGACGGCGGTGCTGTCCCGGCCGGGCGGTTTCGGGCTGGGCACGTACTCGTTCCTGCTGGAATGCGAAGGGCACGTCGAGGACCCGCAGGTCGGGTTCGTCGTCGCGGCGCTCGCCCGCCGGCACGCCGCGTTCGTGCTGGGCAGCTATCCCCGCGCGGAGCAGCCCCGCCCCGTCCTCACCACCTGAGAACACCCCGCCTGGTTCGTGAGGGGGGTTGTTCTTCGACCCGCGCGCCGCCCCCGGCATGCCCTTTGGCCGGGGGCGGCGCGCTGCCCTGTCCCGGGGGCGGCGCGCTGCCCTGCCGGGGGTGCGCGCGGCCCTGTCCCGGGGGGGTGTCGCGCTGCCCTGCCGGGGGGGGCGCGTTGTCAGAGGGGTTCGACGAGGCGGGCGAGGGCGGCTTCGACGACGGCGGTCTGCTCGGCGGGGGGTGCCTGGATCTGTTCGAGCCGGCCTATCTCGATGGAGCTGTCCACGACGAACCGGCAGCGTGCCTCGTGCCGGTCGGCGTAGGCCTTGAACGCGGCCGTCACGCTGTCGTGGCGGGCGAGTTCCTCGGCGAGGACGAGGGCGTCCTCGACCGCGAGGCCGGCGCCCGAGGCGAGCTGCGGGGTGGTGGGGTGGGCGGCGTCCCCGACGAGGATCACCCTGCCTTGGTACCAGGGGCCGGGCAGGTCGAAGGACTCCAGTGGCCGGTAGGCGATCTCGGTGTCCTCGCCGATCGCGTCCCGGAATCCGGCGATGTGCCCGCCGTAGGGGGTGAGGAGTTCGGCGAGGGCGGCGGGCAGTTCGCCGGGGGTGCGGATGCGGCGGGGGGTGCGTTCGACGACGAACATGTACATGCGGGTGGCCGAGACGGGGGTCCAGCCGACCTTGACCGGTCCGCCGAGGAAGTAGTGGCGCCGGTCGACGCCTTCGGGGCGGGGGACGAACGTGCGCCACACGCTCTGTCCGGTGTACTGGGGGCTGGGGGCGTGGGGGAAGATCTGGCGGCGGGTGCGTGAGGAGATGCCGTCCGCGCCGACGACGAGGTCGTAGCGGCCCAGGGTGTGGTCGCTGAAGGTGACGGTGACGCCGTCGGTGTCCTGGGTGATGTCCTCCACCGACAGGCCGAACCGGGGGCGTACGCCGGCGGCGAGGACGCGGCCGGACAGGATGCGGTAGAGGACGGGCCGGCCGATGCCGCCGGAGCCGCGGACCTTCGAGCCGGGCGGCATGGGGGTGGGGATGTCGGTGAGGTGGGTGCCGTCGACGGCGCAGACGCGGATGCCGTCGCCGGTGTATCCGTGGGCGGCGACCTCCTCGTACACGCCGAGCTGGTCCAGGGCGCGCAGGGTGGGGCCGGTGATCGTCAGTCCGGCGCCGACGACGGTGAAGTCGGGCTGGATGTCGATGAGGTCGACCTCGGCTCCGGCCCGTCGCAGGGTGATCGCCGCGGACATGCCGGCGATGCCGGCGCCCACTATCAGCACGCGGCGTGCCGCCTGCGGGGTCATCGTGGTCCTCCGGGGGTTCGGTTGGGGTGGTGGGCCCCCAGAAAGACGGAGATGCCGCAGGAGGCGCCGTCGAAGCCCTTGGCGCCGGAGTCGTAGCCGATGTCGAGGGTCTTGTCTGTGACGAGGGCGGGGATGTCGACGCGGGCGGTGGTGGCCTCTCCGGCGATGCGGGCCTGGCCGGTGGTGACGAGGGTTTCGACGGCGACGCGTGCGGCGGGGTCGAGGCGCGGGAGCGCGTCGAGGATGGTGTCGCCGATCTGGTCGGCGGTCTTGTCGGGGTGTTTCTCGGTGACGGATTGCGAGGTGGACAGGCGGCTGGACATGGTCCTCCCGTCGAAAGCGTTCGGGCCCGCGGGCGTGTGGGGGCCCCGGGGCGGTCGGGCGGCGGGGTGTTTCAGGCGTTGCGGGTGGCGGTGAGGATGCCCTGGAGCGGAAGCGCGTCCGGGGGAAGGTCGGCGGGGTTCTGGGATATCTCGCGGGTGACGGTGAAGCCCGCCTCCTCGAACCAGCTGCGGAAGGTGGACAGCTTCTGCGGACCGCCCTGCCCGGTGGCGCAGCCGAGGAAGAAGGACGGGTAGTAGTCCACGCTCCAGGAGTCCTTGATGTTCTCGGCGTAGATCGGGACGAGGACGTGGACCTGCGCGCCGGGCCGCAGGGAGGCGTGGAGGTTGGCGAGGATCCGCAGGACGTCGTCCTTGTCGAACATGTTGAGGAAGTGCTTGATCAGGACGGTGTCGAACCCGGCGGGCACGGAGTCGAACACGTCGCCGCCGATGAACGCCGAGGTGTCCTCGACACCGTGGTCGCGGAAGTTGCGCAGCGCGTCCTCGCGCTTGTCGGGCAGGTCGAAGGTGGTCACCCGCAGGCCGGGCGAGCCCTTGAACTTGTAGGTGTGGATGGCGCCGAGGCCGGTGTGGCCGGCGAGGTCGAGGACGCGGGAGCCGGCGGGGATGTCGATGTTGTCGAAGAACCAGGGGTCGATGCGGTCGGTGACGGAGTCCATCAGCTTCGACCACGGCTCGCGCAGGTCCGCGTGGACGGCCATCGCCCCGTACAGGTCGCCGTCGAATCCGTACAGCTCCCGCAGGCCGACGATCGTGCCGGTGCGCACGCTCTCGGTCAGGTAGTACAGCTGGCGCAGGGTGGTGGCCTTGATCTTGCCCATGAAGTCCAGGACCCGCTGGAGGTCGGCCTGGGCGACGTCGGCGAGCGCGTCGAGACGGTAGGTGCCGGTCGTCTCGTCGTGGGCGACGAAGCCTTCCTTGACCGGCAGGTTCAGCAGCTGCGCGACGGCGTCGGGCTTGGCGCCGCACAGGGCGCCGAGCTCGGCCGCGCTCAGGCCCGGCCGCTCGCGCAGCGCGTCGATGAGGCCGAGCTCGAAGCAGGACAGCAGGTTCGCGAACCGGGCGGGTCCCACCATGTACTCGCGGAACCGGGCGAGGGTGTCATGTGCAGTCATCGAACGAAATCCCTTGGGTCGTCACTGTCGGGGCAGAAAAAGCACTCCACGCACTCGAGGTACTGGGAGTGCTGGGGGTGCTGGGGGTGCTGGGGGTGCTGGGGGGTGCTGGGGGGGGTGCTGGGGTGGTGGGGTTGCTGGGGGTGCTGGGGGGTGGTGCCGTGGCTGGGGTGGCGCGGGTGGGGGTGGTTCATGTGCGGTGGCGGGCACTGGCCTTGGCGGCGGGGACGGCCGGGATGGCGGGGATGGTGGTGGTTGTGGTGGTGGGGGGTGGGGGGAGGGAGGTGGCGGGCTGGTCGGCCCAGGCGCGGCCGGCCGCCGCCTCGATCCGCAGGTGCAGCCGTCCCCGGCGCATCCGCCCCGTCGTCTCGTACAGGGCGTCGGCGACCAGGGTGTCGGTGAAGCGGAACCAGCCCAGGCGGTCGCCGTCCTCGTCGATCAGGCCCGCCGCGATCGCGCTGTCGAGGACCGCGAGGGCGGTGTCGATCTCGATCGACGCCACGTCGGCGACGACCTCGACGTCGAAGTGGCGGCCGGCGACGGCGGCCACGGCCAGGAGCTCGGCGGCGGGCGGCGGCAGCCGTCCCACCCGGTGCAGGACCACCTCGCGGACCGGGGCCGCTACCGGCGTGTGGGAGGGAGGGTTGCGCTGCTCGCCGGCGAGCAGGGTGATCATTTCGCGCAGGAGGGCGGGGTTGCCTCCGGAACGGGCGCACAGGGCCTTGGCGGTCACCCCGCTGATCTCGTGGCCGATGAGCACGCCGGCCAGGGCCCGGGTGTCGTCCGGGGTGAGGCCGCGCAGCACGATCCGTACCGCCTTCGCACCGGGCGGGGCCGCCGTCGCCCAGGCCGCACCGACCGGCGGCACACCGGCCGGCGGCATACCGGCCGCGGGCGTGTCGGCCGCGGGCGTGTCGGCGAGGGCCGGGTCGTCGGGGCGGTAGGAGACGACGAGGAGGAGCCGGCTGCCGGGCACGCTCCGGGCCAGGCCGGCCAGCAGGCGCAGGGAGGCGGTGTCGGCACGGTGGACGTGGTCGAGCATCACCACCAGCGCTCCGTGGCCCGACAGCGCCGAAAGATGCCGGACGACGGCCCCGGACAGCCCCTCCGGGCCTTCCGGCACCTCAGGGGCGCTGGGGGCGCTGGGGGTGCGGGCCGCTTCGGCGAGCAGGGCGGTCAGGGACTCGGGAGCCCGATGGCCGGGGAAGGCGGTGGCGGCGGCGCGCAGGACCTGTTCCCACAGGGACAGAGGGGGTGCGGCGATGTGTTCGGGGCAGGTCGCCATGAGGACCGGGACGCCGCAGCGTTCGGCGAAACGGCGCAGCAGGCTGGTCTTCCCGGCCCCGGGTTCCCCGGTGACCGTGACCACCTGCCCGCGTCCGGCCTCCGCGGCAGCCAGAGCCTCGGTCAGCTGCCGCAGCGCCGCCTCCCGCCCCACGAAAGCACTCCGACCACCCCGAGCCGGAACGGGCACGGGCACAGCAGCGGGCACGGAAGCCGGTACGGGAGCGGGCACGGAAGCCGGTACGGGTACGGGCGTGGGCGCGGGCGTGGCGGCGGGAGCGGGAGTGACGGAGGTGGGGGTGGGGGCGGGGGTGGTGGCGGGGGGTTGGGGCTGGGGTGGGTGCCAGTCGAGGGCGGGGTCCTGGTGGAGGATCTGCTGGCGCAGGTGCTGCAGGCGGGCGGTGGGGTCGATGCCGAGTTCCTCGGAGAGGCTGGTCTGCAAGGTGCGCAGGGCGTCGAGCGCGTCGGCCTGCCGGCCTGCCCGGTACAGGGCGAGGCTGAGGAGTTCGCAGGCGTACTCGCGCAGGGGGTGGGTGGTGACGAAGGCGCTGAGTTCGGCGGCGGCGGTTTCGTGGGCGCCGAGGGCGAGGAGCGCTTCGCCGCGCATCTCCAGGAGGGAGAGGCGCACCTCCTCCAGGCGGACGACTTCCGGGACGACGAGGGGGACGGTGCTGACCTCGGTGAAGGGCACGCCTCGCCACAGGGCGAGAGCGGCGTCGGCGTGGGCGAGGGCGCGGGTGGGATCGCCGTGGTCGCGGGCACGGCGGGCGGCGTCGGCGTGGGTGGTGAAGCAGTGGGCGTCGATGCCGGTGGCCGGGGTGTCCAGGACGTAGCCGTGGGGGCGGGTACGCAGGATGGTCGCGGGGGTTCTGGGGGCGCGGCCGGGTTCGAGGACCTTGCGTATTTTGGCCACGTAAGCCTGGAGGGAGGTCATCGCCGAGGGCGGCGGATTTCCTTCCCAGAGGGCGTCGAGAATGACGTCGGTGGTGACCGTCTGCCCGGCCTGGCTGACCATCAGGGCGAGAAGGGTGCGTTGTTTCGGCGCGCCGAGATCGACGGGACGGCCGGATATCGATGCCTGGACGGGGCCGAGGGCACGGAATTCCGCCACGGAAGAAGAAACAGCATGGCCGTTTCCGTGCACGTGGCCGTTTCCGTGCGCGCGGGTGTGGGGTATGGCGGTCACTGTGCGGGGCCCGAACGCTTGAGGGTGGCGAGGGGCGTGGTGTTCGTCATGACGAGCCCTTCCGGATAGCCGTATACCGGGTTCTGACACAGCAATGCGGGCCGGAAAGTGCTCGGTTCACCCGCCCACCCCAGTTGTCAGGGATCGTTGGCCGACGCTACGGACACGGCTTCAAAAGTCGCTTGAGCGGGCCTTGAATACGACTCGGGTACGGCTGTTTCGTCTGGTCGCGTTCGGGGTTTTGGTGCTAAGAAATGGAAGGTGCGCGGCGGGCCGGTGAGTTCCGGGCCGGATCGGCACGTGTTTTCGGCCCTGTTTCCGTGTGTGTGGCGCCGGGGGTACCGGTTTTGTGCGACGTTCTTTTCCGTGCCGCTTCGCGGGCCGGAGTGACGGCCGGTTGCCGGGGGCGTCGCCGGCCGGCAGCGGCGTGCGTTTTCAAGTCGATGGTGAAGAAAGGCTGATTCGATCATGAAGGCTGTTCGTTTTCATTCCTATGGCGAGTCCGATGTCCTGGTCCACGAGGACGCCGAGCGTCCGGTGGCGGGTGCGGGGCAGGTCGTGGTGAAGGTCGCGGGTGCGGCGGTGAACCCGGTCGACGCGACGCTGCGGGCGGGGTTCGTGCGGCAGGTGTTCGACGTGGCGCTGCCGCACGTGCCGTGCTACGACGTCGCCGGTGAGGTCGTCGAGGTCGGTGAGGGCGTCGAGGCGTTCGCGGCCGGCGACCGGGTGGTGGGCTGGCTGCCCATCGACGGTCCGGGCGCGGCGGCCGAGTACGCGGTGGCGCCGGCGGAGGTGCTGGTCGCCGCTCCGCGCACGGGAGAGCTCGCCGACGCGGCGGCGCTGCCGTCGGTGGCGCTGACGGCCTGGCAGGCCTTGTTCGAGCACGGCGGGCTCACGGCGGGTCAGAGCGTCCTGGTCAACGGTGCGGGCGGTGCGGTGGGCGGCTACGCCGTCCAGCTCGCGGCCCGGGCCGGCGCGCAGGTGACCGCGACGGCCGGGCCCGCGAGCCGTGAGCGCGTCGAGGGCTACGGCGCGCAGCGGGTCATCGACTACACGGCGACGCCGCTGCTCGAGGCCGTCGCCGGGCAGACGTTCGACGTGGTGCTGAACCTGGTGTTCGTCCCCGAACAGGACGAACTCGCCGCGCTGGCCGGACTCGTCACCGACGGCGGCGTGTTCGCCAACACCGTTCCGCCGGGCCTTTTGTCCGAGACCGGCCGCGGTGTGCGCAACGCGCAGGTCTTCGGCCACAGCGACGCGGTGCGCCTCGCGGAACTCGTCGCGCTCGTCGACGCGGGCGAACTGCGCATCCACGTCGCGCAGCGCCGGCCGCTGGCGGAACTCCGCGAGGTCCACGAGGAGCTCGGCGCGTTCAAGCTCGCGGGCAAGACCGTCCTGATCCCCTGACACCCGGCGGCCCGGTGGCATGCCGGGCGACGCCCACACGCACATGGAAGGAGCTTCGTAAGTCATGTCTTCGACATTGGAATCGGGCGCCCTCGCGGCGACCCTCGGCCGTCTGCTGGCGGCCGAGGACCAGCAGGACCTGGCGGCCGAGTGGGCGGCGGCCGGCGTGCCGCTGGGCGGTGACTTCCCCTTCGAGATGAGTGCCCTTGAACTCGCGGAGCGGACGAAGGACATCATCATGTCCGTCTCACGCGAGGGCGGGAAGCTGCTCTACCTCCTCACCCGCGCCGTCCGGGCGCGCACGGTCGTGGAGTTCGGCACCTCGTTCGGGATCTCGACGCTGTACCTGGCGGCCGCGGTCCGTGACAACGGCGGCGGGCGGGTCATCACCACCGAACTGCAGAAGGACAAGGCACAGGCAGCCGGGGAGAACTTCACCGCGGCAGGCGTCGACGACCTCGTCGACCTCAGGATCGGCGACGCCCGCGACACCCTCCGCGGCCTCGACCAGCCCGTCGACCTCGTCCTCCTCGACGGCTGGCTCGACCTCAGACTGCCGATCCTCAAGACCGTCGAACCCGCCCTGCGGCCCGGGGCCCTGGTCGTCATCGACGACGTCGACCTCGACATCGGCCGCGGGGTGTACGAGGAGTTCCGCGACTACATCGCCGACCCCGCCAACGGCTACCTGTCACTGACACTCCCGATACACCAGGGAGTACAACTCGCACTCAAACTCCACTGAACCACACCACACCGGCCACACCGGCAGTAACGGCCAGGTGCGGCCACCCACACGGCCCGCTCACACAGCTGCTCGTGCGGCCCGCTCACACGGCCGCTCGGGTGGCTGCTTGTGCGGCTGCTTGTGCGGCTGTTCGTGCGGCCCGCTCACGCGGCTGCTTGCGGTGCGGGCCGGCCGCGGCCACCGGGAATCCGTCTCTTTTCCTGGTGGCCGCGGCCGGCCCGCCGCCGTGCACGAACGACCGGCCACCGCCAGGCAGGCCACGGCAGGCCACGGCGGGGCGGGGCAGGCGGAGCGGGGCAGCAGGGTCACGAACCGCCGGCCGCCCCGGCGGCGGTGGTGGTGGCGTCGTGGAGGAGAGCGAGGGCGGTGTCGGCGATACGTTCGGCCCGGTCCGCGGCCACCGCACGGTCGATGTAGGTGAAGTTCCAGGCCAGCCGGCCATGACTGGTGGTCACGGAGGAACCGAAGTAGCCGACGACGGAGATCCCGCCGACGAACTGCGCCTGCGACATCCGCCACGTACCGGCGGTGTCGGGGAAATCGAACCGGCCGATGTTGGAGACGAAGAAGTTGAACGGCCCGTTCTCCTCGAAGTAACGGATGAACGGCTCGCTGTCGGCGACACCCGCCGGCCCCTGCGCCGCCAGGAGATGGAACACCCCGTACTGCTCGCCCGCTTTCCTGCGGGTGGCGAGGTCGTCCTTGATGAACCGGGCCATCGTCCACAGGTCATCGGGACGCTGATCGACAACCGAGTGCAGAGCCGACACGAAACACCCCGCCTCGTCCTGCCCCACCGGACGCGACAACTCCTCACGCAGCGACAGAGGCGAACCCACCGCGAACGGCGCACCGGGAACAGCCCCCGCGTCCCGGGCCACCGCACACGCCAACGCCGCGGCCAGCACACCGTGCAACGTGGCGCCCTGCTGCTTGCACACCCCCACAAGCCGCCTCAGGTCCCCCGCACCGATCGAGCGGTGGAGCACCCGCGTACGACGCTGAGCGAACGGCACGAACACCTCCGGCACCAACCGCCCCGCCACCCCACCACCACCGTCATCCACTCCCCCACCACCACCGGCACCACCACCGGTACCGGCACCGGGGCCGGGGCCGTCACCGGGGTCGGGGCCGTCACCGGGGTCGGGGCCGTCGTCGTGCCCGGACACCGCACCGAGCCGGAACGGCTCGGGGAAGAGAGCCTCGAACGGCTCGAACCCCTCCACCACACCACCACCCCCACCACCCTCGCCACCAGACCCGACCACACCCACCGGGCCGACCCGGACGGCCGAACCGACCGGACCGACCGGGCCGACCGGGCCGGCTGAACCGTCCCGCTCGGCTGAACCCTCCAGCTCGGCTGAGGCGGCCGGGGTGTCCTGAGCGGTCGGGGTGTCGAGACCGGCCGGGCTGGTCGGGGTGTCGAGACCGGCCGGGGTGGTCGGGGAGTCGTGGGCGAGGCGGACCCACTGGCGCAGCAGGGCGAGGGCGGTGGTGCCGTCGGCGATGACGTGGGGGACGGTGAGGATGAGGTCGTGGACCTGGCCGGGGTGGCTGATCACGACGGCGCGGGCGAGCGGCCCGCCGGCCCAGTCGACGGACTCGGTGAACTCACGGGCGTCGACCTCGCTCACCCAGCGGTCCGGCTGGAGATCACCGAGATGGACCTCGCGCAGCGGGATCGGCCGCGTCGTGGGCACGAACCGCGGCCCGCCGCCGGGCGTGGCAGGGGCGAGGATCGCGGCACGCAGCTGGGGATGGCGCGCGGCGAGAGCGGCGAGCCCGGCCCGCAACCGCGCCACGGAGACGTCCCCCTCGACACGGACACGGGCGCAGACGTTCAGGGTGGAGAGCTGGTCGATGATCCAGTACCAGCGCTCCCCCGGACTGAGCTCACGCGACAGCGCCACCGGCCCGGACACGGCGGCGGGCCGGGGAGCGGGAACAGCGTCGTTCAAGGCGGCAACAAAACGCGTACGGGCCGTCATGGGTGATCACCTGTCTTCTCAACACGAAAGGCCGACTCGAGGCCGGCTCCAGTCCCACTTGAGCGCGGCCTGGAAAGCACACCAACAGCCACTTGAGAACGACTAACCACCGACCACACACCCCAGGCCACACACCCCACGCACGGCTGCACGGGCGTTCGAGCGAAACCCGAAGACGCGTCGGTAGCGTCCCGGCTGCCGGTCTCACCTCAGCCAGGAGGAACACCCGCCATGACCGACCAGACACCCCCCGCCAGCCCCGTGCCCCTGTTCCCCCTCGACCCCACCGGCGCGGACCGTCACCACGAGTCAGCACTGATGCGCGACCTCGGCCCCGTCATCCGCGCCGTCCTGCCCGGCAACGTCACCATGTGGGTCGTCACCGACTACACCCTCCTCACCGAACTGTCCACCGACCCCCGCGTCGGCCGGGACTGGCGCACCTGGGAAGCCCTCAAACGCGGCGACATCCCCGACGACTGGCCACTCCTCAGCATGATCCGCCTCAACAACCTCATGGCCCGCGACGGCGCCGAACACCGCCGACTCAGGCGACCCCTGACCAAAGCCTTCACCCGCAACCGCGTCGAACGCATGGGCCCCCGCATCGACGAAATCGTCACCACCATGCTCGACGAACTCCCCCACCACGCAGACGCCGACGGCATCGTCGACCTCCGCAAGCACTACGCCTACCCGTTCCCCATGCAAGTCATCTGCGAACTCATCGGCATACCCGAACCCTGGTGGCCCCGCTTCCGCGAACTCATCGACACCGTCATACGCACCGACACCACCCCCCAACAATTCATCGACTCACAAAACGAACGCCACGACTACTTCCAACAACTCTTCACCATGCGCCGCAAAAACCCCACCGACGACCTCACCAGCGCCCTCCTCACCACCCCACCCGAACACGGTGAAGAACCCTTCACCGACGAAGAACTCGAAGACACCCTCTGGACCCTCATCGGCGCCGGCCACGAAACCTCCATCAGCCTCATCGTCAACGCCACCCGCGCCCTCCTCACCCACCCCGACCAACACCACCACATCAAAACCGGCAACAAAAACACCTGGCACCATGTCATCGAAGAAACCCTCCGCTACGACTCCCCCGTCGGAAACTTCCCCGCCCGCTTCCCCACCGAAGACATCACCATCGCCGGCATCACCATCCCCAAAGGCGACGCCATCCTCGCCCCCTGGAGCGGCGTCAACCGCGACCCCAACCAATACGGCCCCACCGCCAACCAATTCAACATCCACCGCACCAACAAACGCCACCTCGCCTTCGGCACCGGCCCCCACATCTGCATCGGCCCCCACCTCGCCCGCTTCGAAGCCATGGCCGCACTCCCCCCACTCTTCACCCGCTACCCCCACCTCACCCTCGCCACCAACCCCACCACCCTCCCCCCCGTCCCCTCCCTCTTCTCCAACTCCACCACCACCCTCCCCGTCCACCTCAACCACCACTAAAACGCCGCTTCTCATCACGCGATCGTTCGACGGTGGTGATACGTCCGCAGGGCGGTGGCAGGCGTCGGGCGGGTGACCGTGAGGCTCTGGCGGCGATCACCTTCGTGGCGAAGTCGGGCTGCACGTGGCGGCAGCTGCCGCCGGTGTTCGGCCCGGCCCGGCCTGACCTGGCCCACGGTCTACCGGCAGTTCACTCAGTTGAGCCGGGACCGGGTTTGGGCTCGGCTCTACCGCGTGATCCTCGACGAACTCGGGGCGCGAGGCGAGCTGGACTGGTCGCGGTGCGCGACCGACTCGTTCAGTCTGCGGGCTGCAAAGGGGGCCACTGACGGGACCGAATCCGACCGATCGCGGCAAGCTGGGATCGAAGATCCACCTGAATCACCGACCGCAACGGACTGCCGCTGTCTCTGGGCATCTCCTGCGCGACCATGCATGACAGTCTGGGCCTGGAGCCGCTGGCGCGTGGCATCCCGCCCATCCGGTCCTGCCGCGGGCCTCGGCGCCAGAGGCCGGCGAAGCCCCCTGGCTTCCGGCAGCAAGGTCCGAGCAGGAAAGGCCCGATCGCTCGCCTCGTAACCCAGCAACGGTCGCCCCGGTTTCAAGTCTGGTTCCCTCTGATCCTTGTCGGGATCATGATTGAGGCGAAAGCGGGAACTGGGAGATGCCCAGGTCACCTGCCTTGAGGGAGGGCCTCAGTGAATGATCGGCCAAGGGTATTCCTCTGGTTGTCGGTTGCTGCCGGAGCGCTCGTCATTGCGGCACTGACCAACTTCCTCATAGACCTGACCGATGCCCCTGACGACCCTCCACTCGTCCTCAGCGACGTGCAAGGGGTCTGGTCGGCCTCGAACGGCGGGCGTCTGACGGTCAGGCCGGACGGATCCGCGGTGCTGGAGCAGGTGAGGGAACCCGAAGCAGGCTGCGGGCAGGCCGACAGCAGCCATCGCACAGGCACCGCAGGGTACCTCCCGCATGACGCCGACCCGTCGTACGTGCGCAGCACCAGGCATCCGCACTGAACCGCAACAACGGATCCCACCAATCGAGACGCCATAAGAAACGACGACTTAGCCCGGGATCGTCGCGTCATGCCTGATGGCCACGGCGCGGCTGTCCGTCGCCTCGGTCACCTGCCGGGCAACGGCAGCAACGTCACGAGCCCGTATGAATCCCTGGGCAACGTGTCCAACCGGTACTCGTGAGTCCACTGATACGAGTCGAATGGCACGCCTTGTGCGTTGTAGACAGCCTTCGGCAGCACCCCCGCCATCTTCCGCACGTCCTCGGCCGTTTGCAGCTCAGCGGTCAGCTCGACAACCTCATCCCGCTTCTCCAACAGCGAGCACAGGCGCCGTGCCAGCGTGAGCGTGTCCGCTGCGCTGGCGCTCCTGAACAGCGGGTACGCCCTTGAGTCACCCATGGTCGCCACGATGTCACGCCCACCGGCACTGGCCCCAGATGCGTGGTGCAGAAGTACGCGAGGGTACCTGTCGACCGTAGTTGCGGGACAGCCCTCAAGCGCCGATAGACGGTGGGCCAGGCCGGTCCGGCCCAGGCTGCCCCTACGCACCCCCGCGCAGGCCGGCCGTCGGCACAACCTCCGGCTGCCACTCACGACGCAGCAGGCCGAAGACCCAGGAGTCCGAGACGACTCCGTTGACGACACAGTCCTCCCGGAGAGTGCCCTCGCGGACGAAGCCGACCTTCTCCAGGACCCGGGCCGACGCCACGTTTCGCGTATCGGTCTCGGCCTGAACGCGGTTCAGATCCAAAGTGTCGAAAGCCCACCGCAGGACCGCATGCGCAGTCTCGGTCGCGTAGCCGTGGCCCCACGCTTCAGGGTCGAAGACATACCCCAGGGACGCACTGCGGAATTCCGGATTCCAACTCGTCAGACCGCACCAGCCGAGAAACGCACCGTCGGAGAGACGCTCGACGGCAAGGCGCGCCCCCGTGCCTTCCTCCTCGATCCTCCGGCTGGTCGCGAGAAAGCGCCCCACACGAGCCGGATCGGTCCACGGCGGGGAGTCCCAGTAGCGCATCACGTAGGCGCTGCTGTGCAGCGCGTAAAGAGCCTCCCCATCGGCCTCGTCAAGGGGACGCAGTCGCAGGCGGGCGGTGTGCAGTTCGGGCGTGGGCAATGTCATGCGGAGCATCCTGCCGGGCCGCCCACGCCCCGGACCATCCATTTATCGACGGCCGAGGGGCGCGTACGCGCTCCTGGACCTGGGCCCTCGCATCTGACGCGGCAGCGCTGCTGCCGGAATTCGTGAGCATGCCGCTCCCCTCGCGATGGACGGATGCCTCGCCACGCCCAGGGCGCCACCCACGAGTACGCGACCGCCAGCACGGCACGATCGAGGTGTACAACAAGAGCGGCGAACACGTCGGGGAGTTCGGCTACCGCACGGTGAGCAGACCGAACCGCGCGACCCCACGAGAAAGGCAGAGCAGTGATCTACCGCATCGCCCAGTACCCGAAGGACGAGGACTTCACCGACGACAGATGGGACATCTCCCACATCGGCGAGAAGACGCTGGCCGAAGTATTCGAGATTGCGGCTCCCGATCATCTCGGTGACACGTACCTGGTGACACAGGAGCACGCGGCAAAGCTCGCCCCGCTCACTGGGCTTGACTTCGACTTCGACTCCTACGAGTACTACTTGGAGCCGACCGTGGACTGACACGGCCTCAGGTACCGCGCGAACGATCCCCGGCGAGCCGTGTGACGGCGGCGTCGGTCGAGTACCTGCGGGTCGGCACGGACGCCGAGCGAGCTGGTGCCGTGCGGGCCTGGTACAGCGCCCACGTGCCCTTGCCCGCAGACCGGTCTCCCGAGTACGCACCCGGCGGGGTACGTGCCGCATCCACTGGCCTTCGGATGCGGCCACCGCGTCCTGCTTGACCTGCCTGCCTCCTGGGAGGCCTGCCCGCCGTCCCTGGCGCACCCCATCTGCCAGGTACGGGAAAACTCCGGGAGCCGGCCGCAGTCGGCGGCCGGCCAGAAGCACCCTCACCCGCCCCTCGCCAACCCGCGGGTTCTCGTGCTGATACCGGCGTGCGTACGGGCCGGGGGGAGTGACACAGTCGCTCCGTGACCTTGATGAACACGCTCGTCGACTTCGCGCGAACCGGCCGGATCGGCCGGCTTCACTGCGGCATGCCCCTGGCCGAGGCCGAGGAGCTCCTCGGTCCGGGACGGCCGCACCCCGTCATCCGCATGAAGGGGCCCGGCACCGACGGGTACCCGTACTCCTGGGGCGGACTCGACCTGACCGTCACCCAGCGGGCGGTCAGCGGCATCCAGATCCGCCTCTGGCCCGGTGCACCCGCGAGACTCCCCGCGCTCCTCCTACCCGGCGCGGAGCCGTTCGACGGCACGGTGCTGCGGGAGGAGCTGGTCACGGCCTTGGACGACGCCGGCTGCGCGCACCACGTCAACGACACCCTCACCTTCGGCGAGCAGTCCAGCATCCTGACCCGGCCCGCCGACGTCTGCGCGGTCTTCAGCCTCCCCGGCCGGGACAACCACGTGCCTCACCGAGACCGCCACTACCTCGACGTGATGCACAAGCACACGGCCTGACGCACACCTGCGGGCCGCGTGCCGCCGGGTTCCGCCGGGTTCCGTCATGCCTTCCGCACGCCGTTGGTTACGGGCACCACGGAGACGTGCGGTGAGCACGCGGCGCGATGCCGGGGGGCCGTCGAGCCACCTCAGGCACGGAACTCGTACGAGTACAGCCCGCGTTCGCCGACCGAGACGAGTCCGCGGCCATCGGGAAGCCACGCGCAGGAGAGCAGCGGGGTCTCGGCCCTGACGCCGGCGACGGTCCGGCCGGTGGCGGCGTCCCGGACGCGGAGCAGGGAGCCGGCGGTGGCGATCCACTTGCCGTCGGGTGAGACGGCGAGGCCGTTGACGGGGCCGTCGGGGTCGGTGACGGTGGTCAGGAGAACGCCGGTGCGCGGGTCCCACTGGCTCACGTCTCCGCTCAGGGACGTGGTGACCAGGCGGCTGCCGTCGGGGGTGACGGCAAGCCGGGTGAGCTTCTCGTTGCGGTGGATCTGGACCTGGCGGCCTGCGACGACGCCGCCCTCCGCGAGGCGCACCACCTGCACCAGGGACTCGGCACCGGTCCGCCCCGACCGCGGCCGGTGCCGCAGCACGGCCAGCCAGGTCCCGTCCGGCGCGACGGCAACGGCCACGGCGACGGCGACGGCCCCGGCGTGCGCCTGGCCGTCCGCGCCCCACGGGCCGGGCACCGTCGCCGTCCTGACCTCCCGGAGACGGTCCCACAGCTGCAGCGCTCCCGCGGAGTCGGCGACGGCGAGCCACCTGCCGTCGGGAGCGACGGCGAGAGCCTGCGCGGTGGTGGAGGGGCCCAGCGGAAGGACGGCGGGATCCACGGTCACCGGCTCGCCGACGGTCCTGATCTCGACACCGTGCAGGTGGCCCGCTGCGTACCAGCCGCCGTACGGTGCGAGGGCGACCGGCCCGCGGTACTCCTCGTGACGTGACGTCAGGGGCCTGCTCCAGGTGTCCCCGTAGGAGTCGCAGAGCCGGGTGGTCCCGTCGCGGTGGGTGACGGCAAGCCGGTCGGCGTCTCCGACGACGGTGACCGTCCGCATGCCCTCGCCGTCGCCCGAGCGGATCCGCTCCGGTCCGCTGCTGTCCCAGACCCGTACCGTTCCGTCCTCTCCGGTGCTGATGACCCGGCGGCCGTCCGGTGTGATCACGACGGCGTGGACCGGGCCGGTGTGGGCGGCGTAGCGGGCGCGGCACTCCCGTGTCCGCCGGTCCCAGACGGCGACGGTGCCGTCCTCGCCGCTGCTGGCCAGCCACGTACAGTCCGGCGAGACCGCGACCGCGGTGGCGGGTCCCCGGTGCGCGGAGATCCGCCGCACCTGGTGGGGCGGCGTCTCGTCCCAGACCTGCAGTACCCCGTTCGCCTCGGCGGAGACGATCCAGCTGCCGTCCCGCGCGATGGCGATGGCGTTCACCGGGGCCCCGTCGGTGGGGCCGCGGTCCTGGACCTGGGCGAGGTCCGAGGACACCAGCCGGACTCGTCGTCGGCCGCCGACGGCCAGCCACACGCCGTCGGGCGAGAACGCCACGCAGGTGTGCTGGTCGTCCTGCTGGACGTGCTGGGCGAGGTGGTTCCCGCTCCAGTCCCATGTCTCCAGGGTGCCGTCGGTGGCGACGGTCGCGATCCGGCTGGTGGACGCCGCCAGGGCCCGCACCGACGCCCCGCGGCCCCCGACCGGCCCGACGGTCCGGGTCGGCGGGGTGGCCCGGTCGCAGGTCCAGGTGTGGAAGTGGCGACCGGGGCCGCCCGTCACCAGGGCGGTGCCGTGCGGGGTGAGGGCGAGGACCCTGAAGCGTCCGGGGCCCCGGACGTCGACGGTGAACTCGCCGCCGCTGTCCGGGTCGAGCCCCCGGGCCATCCCGTCGGCCCCCACCGTGACGAGTGACGTGCCGTCGGACCGGACCGCGGCGGACCACACGGGTCCGGTATGTCCGAGGAAGGTCCGCAGCAGCGCCGGTTCGGGCAGGTCAGGCGGGGTGGTGCGGTTGCGGAGCAGCGGCCGGGCCGCGATCTCGGGGGCGTCCTGCCGGCCGGTGATCCGCTCGCGCCACAGCGGCAGCGACTCCAGGCGGCTGTGCAGGACGTTCGTCAGCAGCTCGGGCGGGTCGGTCGGGGTGAGGAGGTGGGCGGCTCGGGTGAGGTCGTCGGCCAGCCGGGCCGCGTTCCGGGTCGGGACGTCGAACAGGTCGGCCCAGGCCGCCATGGGGCCGCGCTGGTGAAGCCGGGTCTCGATCCAGCGCAGGTCGCTCGCGACGCGCTCCGCGTCTCCGGTCCGCCCCGCTGCGAGCAGGTGCTCGATCGCGTGGTCGAGGACGTACCCCTCGGCCGACTCCCAGGGACGCGGGCCGAAGGCGTCGGCGAGCGTGCCGTGCAGGACGGCCGCGGCCGCGTCGCCCAACTCCTTGTGCAGGTAGTCGCGCAGCACGTCGTGGAGGCCGACGCGGCCGCCGTGGTCAGGGGTCAGCGACACCAGGGACAACCCGTCGAACGCGGCGCAGAGCGTACGGCTCTCCTCCTCCGTCAGACCGCCCGTCGCCGCCCACAGGCGGGCGATCAGCGCGAGCGGGATCGACTCGTCCTCCGCGAAGACGGACAGTTCCGCGAGGCGCCGGTCGCTGCCGGGTGGCAGCAGGGCCCGGGCCGCCTCCACCGTGGCCCGGACGGCCTGGGCGCGGCGGGCGGGATCGTCCAGGTCGAGCGTGACCGGGTCCGCGTCGACCACCGCGGGGCCGTACGCGACGAGCCCTCGCAGAGTCCCCGCCGCAGCGTCCTCCGGAGCGGTGCCGGTGGCGATACGGCGGCTGATCAGCCGGTTGGTGAGGCGCAGCAGCAGGGCCCAGCGCCCGGTCGCCTCCAGGAGGTCACGGATCAGGGGTTCGGGGAGAGCGGGCAGGTCCCAGGTCAGGACCGCGCGGGCCTGGGCGGGGGACATCTGGTCGACGCGCACGCGTTCGGTGCCGCGCGGCAGCGCGCCGGGAACGCGGGTGGTGACGAGGCGGACGCAGCGGGCGCCGCCGCGCAGGAACGGGTCGAGCTGCTCGGCGTCCCAGACGTCGTCGAGGAGAAGCAGCGTGCGGGGACGGCGGTCGAGAAGCCTGCCGAGGTGGTCGCCCGCCAGCGCCGGGTCGTCGAAGACCGTCGTGTCCCCGGTGACGAAACGGGTGGCCTCGGCCACCTTCGCGGCGATGGCCGCCCGGCTGCGGACATCCCGGCCGATCGTGACGACGTAGACCCGGCCACGGAAGTGCCGCCGTACCCGCGGACTCGCGGCCACCGCCCGCGCCAGTACCGTCTTGCCGAAGCCGCCCGCGCCTTCGAGGGCGGTCGTGATGGCGACGGTACGGCTGCCACGCCGGGCACGGCACACCGCCTTGACCGTACGGGCCCGCTCCGCACGGTCGACCACCCAGTCGGGAACGGTCAGCGCGGACGGGACGGGCGGATCACCGGCCACCGCGGCGGGGCGCTCCTGCCGCCAGGCCAGGACGACGGCCACGGCGATCCCGGCGACGCCGAGTCCGGCGACCCACCACCACGGCTGCTGCCGGATACGGTCGAGCGCACCCGGCCAACGATCCGCGGACGTGGCGGCGTTGGCGGCGAGCGAGCCCAGCACGGCCACGGCCGCCGCGATCCCGGCGAGCAACGCACCCCTGACGGCACCGCGCACAGGCCACCTCCCTGTCCTCACTGCCCCGACGATAACCAGGGCGCGGAACGGACGTCAGCCGCCCGCGACAAGTACCGGCCGGGATGCGTCGGCAAGTACCGGCCGGGACACCCGCACTCGGCGACAAACGGCACTGCTCACCGCTCCGGGAGGGAACGGGGCCGGCGGGCGAATCGGCGGGGTCACCGCCTGCCTTTCCCGCAACGGTCCGCGTACCGAGGCACGACGACACGGCTCCACCCTCCCGTCCTGGCAGCCCGCAGGCATCGGCCGGCTCGGTGGGCGGGGTGATGCTCTGGCCTGCCGACGAGCCGTGGCCGGTGTGTGGTGAGGCACACGGCCGAGGGCGGGGCAGGCGCCCCGCCGACACACACCGGTACCGCCGGGTCCTGGCCGCCGCGTGGGCCCGCGACCAGGCCCACGGCCCGAACGAGGAGCAACGGGCGCTGCTGCGGGAGCTGCACCGCGAGCATCGGATCCCTGGGCTGTCGCAGGCGGATCCGCTGCCGATGATCGCCCTGGCGCGGTTGTACCGCGAAGACATCCCCGACCTTCCGGAAGGGCCGGACGGCTGTGACCTGCTCCAGGTGTTCTGGGCCAGGAAGAGGAAGGCCGGGAGGAAGAAGGCCGGGAGGAAGAAGGCCGGGAAGAGGAAGGCCGGGAGGAAGAAGCCCGGCGACCGGCGAAGGTACACACGAACGCAAACACGAACGCAGCAGGGCCGGTCTGCTACCAGTACGACCTGTCCATCCCACCCGGCTGGCGCGTCGGCGGCTTCGCCTCCAGGCACACCACCGACGCGTATCCCATGGACTGCGAGACCTGCAGGGGACACCGATGCGCCTCCTGCTCACCATCGACAGCTCGGAATGGGACGGCGGCAGCCGCAGCTGGAAGCGGCTGGAAGACCGAAACCTGTCCTACCCGTACGCCCGCCCCACCGACGTCGGCACGGTCCTCAGCCACCCCGGCCGCGAGAACCACGTCCCCTACCGAGAACAGGACTGACACCGGATGGTCCGCTGCCTGCCTGGGTCATGCCCCCGGTCCCCCAGTCCCCGGCTCCTGAGTCACGGGCAGGCACTCGTCGAGGAGGCCGACGACGTCACGCCAGGCGCGCCCCGCGTGCCGCGGGTGGTAGCCGACACCGGGAACCGTGGGGTGGTCGACCGGCGGGTGGTGAAAGGCGTGGGAAGCGCCGCCGTAGACCGTCAGGCGCCAGTCGACACCCGCGGCCTGCATCTCCGCGGTGAACGCGTCCCGCAGCACGGGCGACATGATCGGGTCCTCCGACCCGACCCCGGCCCATACCGGACAACTTATGCGCGCCGCCTCACCCGGACGGCCCGTGGTCAGCCCATTGACCGTTCCGATCGCGCGCAGGTCCACGCCATCACGCCCGAGTTCCACCCCGATCGCGCCCCCGGTTCCGTAACCGACAACGGCAATCCGCCCGGGATCGACCTGTGGCTCGGTACGCAACACCTCCAAGGCGGCACGACCGATACCCCGCATCCGCCCGGGATCGGCGAGCAGGGGCAGGCAACGGGCCAGCATCTCCTCGGGGTCCCCCAGATACCGCCCGCCGTGAAGGTCGAAGGCCAGCACCACGTACCCCAGCCCGGCCAGAGCGTCGGCCCGGCGACGCTCGACGTCGCTGAGCCCCATACCCTCCGGCCCGAGCAACACGCCAGGCCGGAGACCGGTACCGGCCGGCAGCGCGAGGTACCCCACCATCGTCACGCCATCAGCCGCATACGTGATCGCTCGCCCGGTGATCGTCGTCATAGGACCTCACCGTAGTAACCCCCGCATCCGCTGCGGGCCTTGTTCCGCCTCCGGCAGAACGGCGCATCTCTCCCCGGCCCCTTCCCGAACCCCGGGACGCAGGCAGCTGGGCAGGCACGGCTTTACGAGCGTGTGTCATCCGACTGGCTCATGGCGGCGTCGCAGACTGGCTGCCTCGACGATGAACGCCTGGAGGCGGTTGCCGGTCAGGACGGTGGCACCGCATCGAGTGCGGTCGGTGAGTCAGTGGTGCTCGCCACTCAGACCGCCAACGTCGGTTCGATGCGTCTCGCGGCGAAGCTGGGGTTCACCGAGATGGAGCGGTTCCAAGCCTGGGATGCCGAGCAGTGGCTCGGTCTGCGGTCCCCGGTCGTACCGCCCGCTTGAACCCGCTGACGCGACCGCACGCGGCCCGCCGACCGTCCGGGGCGGCGGCCACGGCGATCGGTGACGCCCAGCCGTGGCTCGCTGCGGCGGGGGCGTCGTGCCGACCACACCACCGGACACCACCGCGGACTCGTCAGTCCCGCGGGCGTTCCCGCCGCCCTCAGGCGTGCGTACGGCAGAAGGCCCTGACCGCGGCGGTGAACGCCTCCGGGGCCTCGAGATTGCTCATGTGCCCGACAGCGGGAAGGACGACGAGCTCGGAGTGCGGGATCGCGTCGCGGAAGGCGCGGGCGACGGAGAGAGGCGAGCGGGCATCGAGTTCGCCCCAGAGCAGAAGCGTGGGGACGGTGATCCGCGGCAGCAGATCGTTCTGGTCGGCCTCGGCCATCAACGAGAGTTCAACGGCCATCGACTCCGGCCGGACATCACCGCTCATCTCCTCAAGCAAGCCCAGGAAGCGTTCGGGTGGACCGGAGGCGTACAGGCCGGGAAGCGTCGGGTCGAACTCCTCACGGGGCACCGCCAGCATCGCTCGTGCTCCCTCGACGCGCGCGGCGACCTCGGCCGGAGGCAGCGAACCCTTCCACCCGGCGTACGTGTCCACCATCATCAGGGACCGCACGAGCTCCGGCCGGCGGCGATACAGCTCCAACACCACCGTCCCGCCCCAGGACAGCCCCGCGACCTGTGCCGGCCCGAGCCCCACGTCCTCGATCACGACGGCGAGAGCATCGGCGAAGTCCCCGAGCGTGAAACCCGAAGGGAGATCGCCCGAGCGACCCGACCCGGGCTCGTCCCAGGACACCACGGTGAACTCGTCCGCGAGTGCATCGACCTGCGGCCGCCACATCCGCCCGTCAATCCCCGCCCCGTGAACGAGGACGACCAAAGGCCCGCGGCCCGCCCTCGTATAGGAGACATCAACACCACCGAACCGCACCACCGCCATGGGATCAGGCTAGAGGCCGCTCTGACAGTCCGTCGCGAGGCCGGAGAACGTGTCGGCGCCGGCGAAGGGGCAGCCGCGCTCAGGTCGGGTAGCCGATCGACGCGTTGGTGTCATTGAGCCCGGCGTCCCCTCGACCAGACGGCGGAAGAGCCGGTCGGATCCCCTCCGGACGCTAGAGCCGCCGTCGAAGTAGACCTCGCCCGTCCGCCCCTGCCCGTCAACGGCCCGGCCTCACTTCAGATGCCGGGTGAAGAACCGGGCCGCGGCGTCCCCCGCGAACCGCGGGACGCCGGTGTGCCCGCCCATGTGGGCGTGCAGCGACTTCTCCGGGGAGCCGAAGGCGTCGAACAGGTCCAGGGCCGCTTGTCGGTCGTTTCCTTCGTCGTCCCACTGCAACAGCACGTGCAGGGGGATGGTGACCTGTCGGGCCTCCTCGACGACGGCCCGAGGAACGAAACTCCCGGCGAACAGAACAGCGGCCGAAATACGCGGTTCGACCACCGCCAGCCGGACGCCCAGGGAGATCACTCCCCCCGAGTACCCGACCGGGCCGCCGATCTCGGGCCGCGACAGGAGGGCGTCGAGGACGGCCTGCCATTCCGGGGCCGCCTTGTCCACCAGGGGGAGGATCAGGGCATCGACGATCTCGTCGCTGACCGGCTCGCCGGTCTCCATCACGCGGCGCAGGTCAGCGCGGGCCTGCTCGGCCGCGGGCCGACGCGGCCTCTCGCCGCTTCCCGGGAGCTCGATGGTGGCCGCTGCGAAGCCGTCCGCAGCGCACTGCCGGGCCCGGGCCACCAGCCGGGGGTACATCCTGCGCAGCCCCAGGGGAGGATGGCCGAGCAGGATCAGCGGCGCCGGTGCTGATACGGATGCGGATGCGGGCGTCCACAGGATGCCGGGGACCTCGCCGAGGGTGAATTCGCGTTCGAGGACGCCGTCATCGAGGCGCTGCTCGGAAGTGACATGCATGGTCGTGCCTTTCGGGAGTGCACAGGAACGGCGCTCCCGGACGACCTGCCTATCGCCCGACCGTGACCCCGGAGGGGAGCACCCACGTCGATACTGCGTTCACGGGTACCACCTCCTCGATCTCTCACACGGCCTCCGGCAACGTAGCAGTGCCCGCCCCGCCCCCGCCAACGGGTTTTACGCGGGGTGCGGCCCCGGGCGGCGTGCAGTCATGTCCAGGGTCAGTTCCGGAACAGCCAGACCACGCGGTCCCACGACAGGGCGTGGTAGACGACCAGCACGCCGGCCAGCGTGAGGGCCAGCACATGGGATCCCGCCGCGTACAGGGCCGCGGCGCCGCCGAAGAAGACGGCCAGCTCAAGGAGGAACCGCAGCGCGCCGGGGGTCGCCACCACCGTCTCCCCGGAGCGGGACTGGTCGCCGGGGGTGGCGAACACGCCCCACAGCACGGCCACGAGGACCGGGACCGCGACCGCGAGGACGTACCGAAAGGGCCCTGGGGTGGCCGTCCAGGCCCAGACCCCGAAGCACACGAGCGACACCAGTTCCAGAACGAACCGAACAGCGAGTACGGACGGGCGAAACCCGAATCCTGACGACATGCGCGAAATCCCTCCCCTGTGTCCCCTGAGCGGGCGTGAGCCGCCGCCCCACCCGTCCCTCGACATGCCGGACAGGACCTCTGACTTCCCTCACCCCGCCCGACCCGCAGGCCCCGGCCGCCACGCGAGCCTCCCTCGACCGAGGCGTCACTGTACCGGGCCAGATCCTCACGGCCTGAGGAAATAGCACCTGGGGCAGTCATCAACTCCAGGCCTGGGGCCGGTTGTTTCGCCCGTACGGCCGCAGGAGACGATGGGCGCCCGCGCCGGCCCACGAAGGAAAGCGAGCAGCTCGATGACGGAACCCGCTCCGCTGGATCTGATCCACCTCGCCGATCAGGAGGGGAACCGGTGCATCGTGCGTGTCACAGGGCGCTCCGAGCCGGGCGTCCTGGCCGGCCAGGACGTTCTCCAGGCGGACGTGCTCGTCTCCGCGAGTTTCGTCGACGCCCGGCTCAAGCTCTACCTCTTCCCCCGCGACCTGGACGGCTGGGAACAGGAGCTGTCCGGCCTGGGACCGGGCCGGACAGCCGACCTCGGCGGAGACCGCGGTCTGAGCCTCGGCGTTCACGTGCATCACGACGGCTGGCTGTCGATCCATGTCAGCGACCCCGACCGCCTCACCGTGGCCATGGGCACACGGCCGCAGGAAGACTGGATCGCCGAGCACCGCCGACGCCTGGATCGGGTCCGGCTGGCCTGGCCTCCGACGGTCACCGAGACCGCGCCAGGAGTCCATGGGCGCAGCCCCCGTCGCAAGCCGTGAACGCGGCAGCCCCCGGACGGTCCGTCCAGGGGCTGCTGTGCACCCGGCCGCCGACACCGCGGCCGGTGGCGGGTGGCCGGTGGCGAGTGGCGGGTCACGGGGTCTCGGTTGCGTCCCGCGCCGCATCCCGCTGTCGGCGGGCGCCGACCCGTTAGGAGGCCGGGGGGATGTTGTGGTTGAGGCGGAAGGTGTTCCGCGGGTCGTAGACGGCCTTCAGCTCGGTCAGACGCCGGTAGTCGTCGGACTCGTAGGCGGAACGCACGTGCTCGGTGTCCCGGCGGCCGTTGAGGAACGTCAGCGCGCGCCCCCCGGTGCTCCACGGCTCAAGCGCCTCGAGGAGCCGGTCGTGCGCGGGCTGGATGTCGACGAGCTCCGCACGCTCCAGACGCGAGACCACGTTCAGGAGGTAGGCGGCGTCACGGTTGCCCACCGCGTTGGGAACCGCGGCCGGGCGGGACAACGCGCCGCCGAGGTGGCGCAGTTCGACGACGTGCGGGACCGGAGCGTGAGGGCCGACCAGCTGAAGCAGCGAGGTGACCGCGTCCGCGTCGAGTTCGCGGAGCATCGTGGTGACCGACTCCGCCGCACCGGGCACGGGCGGGTCGTTGTGGATCGTGCCGATCTCCGCGTACGGCAGCTCGCGCACCGTGTCGTTGAACGGGCCGAGAGCCCGCAGCGGTGCGATCAGGTCCTTGCCCGGCCCCAGGTCATCGGCGGAGTAGGCGATCCGGACGTGGACGACGTGCCGGCCGCGCAGCGGCGGCGGGAGGACCGGCGCGTCGGGGAAGAAGATGATCGCCAGCGACGACGTCATCTCCTCGGGCACACCCGCCGTCCAGTCGATGTAGGCCTGGAGGACCTCGGGGGCGGAAGCGAAGTCGAAGAACAGCCCGCCGCCGTAGAGGGTGGGAACGGGCATCAGGTCGATCTCGATACCGGTGACCACACCGAAGTTGTCCCGGCCTCCGCGCAGCGCCCAGAACAGGTCCGGATCCGACTCCTGCGTCACCTGCCGCAGCTGACCGTCGGCGGTGACGACCTCGATGGACCGGACGTGGTCGGCGGCGTAGCCGTAACGGCGGGACAGCACGCCGAGGCCACCGCCCAGGGTGTACGAGATGACGCCGACGCCGGGGGCGGAGCCCGCGAGCGGCGCGAGCCCGACCTCAGCGGCTTCCTGGATGACCTGGTTCCAGCTCACCCCCGCCGCCGCCCACGCCGTCCGGGCCTGCGCGTCGATACGGACCTCCGTCATCCGGGAGGTGTTGACCAGGACACCGCCCTCGGCCGCGACCGCGGCGAGCGCGTGCCCGGTGCCCTGCACCGCGACCGGCAACCCCTGAGCATCGGCGAACTCGACCGCGGCCTGTACGTCCGCCGCGGAGGCCGCGCCGACCAGGACGGCGGGCTGGTGCGAACGCGCGGTCTGGTTCCCCGCACGCTCCTCGTCGTACCCCTCGTCGCCCGCGACGAGCACCGGCCCGGTCACCCGGCCGCGTAACGCCTCCAGCACCTCACGTCCGACGCCGGCGGCCTGACCGTTCTCCACACCCGAACCACTCACGACATCCTTCTTCCTCATCGGTGACATACGGTCTCTCGCGGCCGGGAACCTCACACCGCTAGAGTTAGTCAAGCAACCGAACCAATTTATAGTCAAGCCCCCTGACGATATCGACCCCGCCAGAAGGGACCCCCATGACCCCCGAGAGCCCCGAGAGCCCCGGCACGGCCGAGCCGACCGGCACAGCCGAGACCCCTGACACCACGGACTCGCCCCGGGTCCCTCTCCCCACCCTCCTCGCCCAGGCCAGAGACCTCACGATCGAGCAACTGCACCAACAGCTCCACGACGAGGGCTTCACTCACATCCGGTACCGCCACGGCGCCGTCTTCCGCTTCATCGACCCCGACGGCACCCGCCTCACCACCCTCGCCGAACGCTCCGGCCTCACGAAGCAAGCCATCGCCGAGATCGTCGACGAACTCGAAGCAGCCGGCTACACCACCCGCACTCCCGACCCCACGGACCGCCGCGCCAAACTCATCCGCCTCACCCCCCAGGGCAAGGCCGGCCAGCAAGCCGCCGCCCGCATCCTCAACACCATGGAACACACCTGGGCCCAACAGCACGGCACTCACACCATCCTCGCCCTCCGCACCACCCTCGAAACCATCACCAACCACCGCCACCAGGAAGCGAACTGACGGGCAGGCAGAGAGGAGGGCACACACCTGCCGTGCTTCCCCACCGGCCGACCCAGCCCCGGTACACCGGGCCGCGCACCCAACGGGGACGCTGAGCGCAAGCAGTCCGGCTCAAACCGAAACAGACCCCGCTCAAGCCGGACTGGAGCCACAGCGGAACCGGAGCAGACCGAACGGCGGCCGGGCGGTTCAGGCCAGCTGCCTGTCCGGTGGGGCACGCCTTGGCTTCGCCCGTTGATGTCGCCCCGCCTCCCGCTGGGCCCGCGCGACCGGCAACACGGACTCCCACGGCCGCGCGCTCGACACCCGGGCCCGCGCCGGGCCACGTCCGAGAGTCCGCATGACGGCCGTCACACGGCTCCGTCGTGCTCCGGAAGCAGTTCCGGCATGCCCTCCACCAGCACCACGACGCAGGTGACCTCACCGGCCCCGGAACGGCCGATCCACACCGGGTAGGTGCCGTCTCCCGTCGTCGCGAAGGCCATGAGCTCGCCGCCGGAAGGCTCGTCCCAGGTGCGCTGCATGAACAGGGATTCGTCGTCGATGTCCTCGTAGCCGTCCAGGTCAGGCTCTCCCTGGATCAGTCCCCGCTCGAAGAGCGCTGTGAGCGGCTGCCAGGCTCCGGCGTCGGCGAACGAGCCGGTGGCGCCGTCCGTGTCGAAGCCGGCCGCCTGCTGCTCGACGAACAGCCGGGGGTCGTCGTCCGGGCCGAGGGCCATCTCCCAGGTCGCGGCCGGGGTCTCACTGACGAGCAGCCGGACAGCCGTGGTTTCCGTGCTCGTGACCTCGGCGTTCCGCCACTCGCAGTGGTAGGTGTACCGGACCCGCGCCTCGTCGAGTACGTACTCCCCTGGCGGGACTGGGACCGTGATGCTCGGCCTGTCGCCACCGTCGGTGTCCGGGTCGGCGACGGCCAGCCGTCCGCTGGGCACCCGCAGGGTGCCGACCCGGCGCGGCTCCACGACGGTCATCTCGGGGTGGTGGCCGTCGGTCACACGCACTCCGGGCCGGAACAACGCGTTGATCGGCCCGGGCTGCGCGGGGCGCGGCGGACGCCAACAGGTAGCGGGGGTACGGCCGTCCCCCGGTTCTGCTGCCTCGGCTGCCTCCGCTGCCTCCGCTGCTTCGGCTGCCTCGGTGACCTCGGCCGGCTCGAAGGCCGGCGGCTCGGCGAGCCCGTGCACCTGGGCCGAGAGCAGTGGCCACTCCCCGAAGGCGGGGCGGTCCATCCAGCGTTCGTCGTCCCGGAGTGCGGGCGAGGTGGTGGAGGATCCCCCGCCCTGTCGCTGCTCCGTCCGTCGGCCCCTGCCGTCCGGGAAGAGCTCCACGGTGACGCGTGGGCACGCCTCGTCGAACTCCGCCATCTCCGGGCCCGTGTAGTACCAGCCGACGGAGTACCGGCGCAGCAGCCGCGACGGGTCGTCCAGGAGCCGCATGTCGAGGTCGTGGGTGCGGCGGCCCTGGGCGTCGTAGACCCACAGACCGACGTAGTGGTCCCGCCAGGAGACCAGCCGGACTTCCAGTGGGGCCTTCCGCCCCCGCTCCGGCTCCGGCTCCGGCCCCCGCTCCCGGTACACCACCGCGTACGGAAGCCCGGCGGCATCCCGTGCCCGTGCCTCGTCGGCGGACATCGGCCGCCAGGGCGCACACAGCTCCGTGTCCCACGCCTGCGCGTACCCCACCTCGACGACCATTGCCGCTCCCCTTCCCTGCAACGAGCCTTGCCCCTGTGCTGTGCTGCAAGGTAGCCGCCGCCGGAGGACGGGTACCGTCCTCGATATTGACGCCCGCGGCCCCTGCGACGATCCGGCCGACCAGGTCCACCACGTGGTCGCGGCCGAGGTTCCTGTCCGCCAGGAATCCGACACGAACGTCGTCCGGCCCTGGTCCGCCGCGGGGCGCGGCAGGGAGCGGCTGCGCACCGGGGTGCGCAGCCGCTCGGTCCGCGGGAGACAGGTTGTGCAGGGCCGGCTGACTACATGTACGCCGTACAGGCTGATGTCGTGACCCACTGGTGGGACGAGATCGCGTTGTGCATGCGCCGCAGCTGGGTCCCGGCCGGGTTGATGAAGTACTCGTTGTACAGGTTGTCGATCTTCATGCCCCGCTTGAGGCAGCCGTAGCCGTTGGCCGCGCTGTAGGCGGTGTAGTCGTAGAACGCCACGATGTTGACACCGTCGCTGTAGGTGCCGCCGTTGACGACGGACTCGGCCTGGTTCGTGTCGGAGCCGGTGAAGCCGCCGCCGCTCTGACCCCAGTCCGGGTCATTCCCGGCGGCGCGACCGAGGGGGTCGCCGGCGCAGCCGGGACCGCCCCAGGCCAGGACGTATCCCGACTCCTTCCAGGTGGTGAGTTCCGAGCCGCAGTCCGCGGCCGCGGCCGGTGAGGCGACGGTCAGCGGCAGCGTCGTTCCGGCCGCGAGGAGGCCGAGTGTGGCCAGGGTGGTGCGTAGGGTCAGCATCAGAAGAGCTCCTTCTCGTGGGTGACGGGATGTGCTCTCCGCACGCGGTGGTGCGGAAGTCTGTGTGTACGGCGGCTTCGGCGGACGCGTCAGCCGAGGCTGCCGACGATCTCCCCAGCCTGCGCGAGTGCCGTGTGCTGCAGACGGCTCCGGGTGGCCAGTTCCGAGGCGTACGGCTTGCTCGCCCGGAGTCGGTACTCGCGCTCCAGCCGTTCCCCCGTGGCGGCGAGGCCGGACGAGTGGGCGCAGGTGGCCTCCGCGACCGCGAGACGTACCTCGGTGGTACGGGCGGCGGCGGGGCTCTGCTTCTTCAGGAGGGCCGGCAGCGCGGCGTCTATCTCGTTCGGATCGGCGTAGTCGTGCCCCTTGCCCCGCATGCACCGTGCCCACGCGTCGACCGCGTCGGCGAACCGCTCGTCCTTGACGAGTTGGGGCACATAGAGCGGCAGCAGGTTGACGGCGATCGTGTCGACGCGGAACCAGGTCTCGGGATCGCCGTACAGCTCCTTCCCCGCCTGGGCCTGGCAGCCGCCCAGTTCGGCGGTGACCCGCTGTCCCGTGGGCAGGTCCACGGAGAGCTTCCGGCTGTCCGGTCCGCCGAGGAGAGCGGCCCGGTACTGGGCGAGACGTGCTCCGGACAGGCCTTCCGCGTAGAGTCGGTTCGGGTCGTCGCGCCGTGCGGCCTCCACCTTCCGGCCGACGTCACTGCCGTACCCGTGCGCTCGGGCCCACTCGACGTCGTCGAGGACGAACCCGGAGTTCTGCAGCTCCACGCCTTCCAGGGGGCGCTGGGCGCGGTAGCGGAACCCCTTCCGCTCCATGCACCGCTGCACGAGCAGTTCTTCGGCGTAACCCAGTCGGGCCTGTTCGGGGCCGGTGAGCTCGCGGGCCGGCACGGTGGGCTCAGGGGCGCGTTCCTCACTGCAACCCGCCAGACCCCCGATGGTGATCGCCGCCATCGCCACCAGGGCGATCAGGACGCGTCGTCGTCCCACGTCCCGCCTCCCTCTGCCGACATGGACGACGCGAGGACGGCCGCTCTTCCGGAAGTGACGTTGCTGATGTGCATGTGCGCAGGTTCCCTTCTGCTCGCCGTGGGTCTGTCCGCCGGCGGCCGGCTGCGGCGCTGACCGGCGACCGGTGGCCGCTGACCTCGAGTTTTCGGCGTCGGCGAGTTGTCCGGCAACCCCCTTCCATCACTCTGGACAAAGCCCGTACTGATGGTTCGAGACCTTTGGAGACATGGGGGGACTGCCGTGGGGCGCCGTGAGCGAGAGCTGGATCCGACCGCTGGGCCGGTGGCCCGGTTCGCCTCGGAGTTACGAAAGTTACGCAGCGAAGCCGGACCGCTGACCTACCGGGAGATGGCCAGACGGGCCCACTACTCCACCACCACCTTGGCCCAGGCCGCCGCCGGTGAACTGCTGCCCTCCCTGCCGGTGGCCCTCGCCTACGTACGGGCCTGCGGCGGGGACGAGGCCGCGTGGGAGCAGCAGTGGCGCGAGGCCGAACGGGCGGTGGCGCGGGAGCGGCTCGCCGCGGACGACGACGCCGCCCCGGCGCCGTACCGCGGACTGGCCCGGTTCGAGGCGAGCGACCGCGATCTGTTCTTCGGACGCGACCGCGTCACCGGGCAACTGGCGGACCTCGTCCGGGAGAAGCCGTTCGCCGTCCTGTCGGGGCCCTCCGGCAGCGGGAAGTCCTCCCTCCTCCGCGCGGGCCTCGTCGCCCGGCTCAGGCACCAGCCGGCTTCCCAGGGGCGGCCGTTCGCGATCAAGGTCCTCACTCCCGGCCCGCGCCCGGCCACCTCGCACGCCTCTCTCCTCGACCCCGCGGCCACGGTGCCCCGTTCGCTGCTGATCGTGGACCAGTTCGAGGAGCTCTTCACCCTGTGCTCGGACGCCTCCGAGCGAGCCCGTTTCCTCGACGGACTGCTGGACACGACACGGCCGGAGCGTGGTGGGCGCGTCCTGATCGCGGTGCGCGCCGATTTCTACGGGCACCTCGCCCAGGACCAGCGCGTCGCCGACGCGGCCGGTGCCGCCACCCTGCTCCTCGGGCCGATGAGCCAGGACGAGCTGCGCGAGGCGATCACCAAACCCGCCGCCGCCCAAGGGCTCCTCGTGGAACGCTCACTGACCGCGCGCATCATCGGCGAGCTGGCGGATCAGCCCGGCGGCCTGCCCCTGATGTCGCACGCGCTGCTGGAGACCTGGCGTCGACGGCACGGCCGGACGCTCACCGAGTCGGCGTACCACGAGACGGGCGGCCTGGCCGGGGCGATCGCCCGTACGGCCGAGGCCTCCTACGACGGCCTCACCCCCGCGCAGCGCCGGACGGCCCGCCATCTGCTGCTGCGCCTGGTCGCACCCGGCCTGGGCGCGCACGACACCCGCCGTCCCGTTCCCCGTACCGAACTGGGCTTCCTCCCGGACGTCAGCGCCGAGGGAGCCGAGGGAGCCGAGGGAGCCCAGAGAACCGGGGAAGCCGGCCGAGCAGGGGGAGCGGAGGCAACCGAGGGAGCGGCGACCCGGAGCGGGGACATGGCCGTCGTCCTCGAACGGCTCGTCGGCGCCCGCCTGATCACCCGCGACCACGACACCGTCGATCTCGCCCACGAGGCGCTGCTGACCGCCTGGCCGCGGCTGCGCGGCTGGATCGACGAGGACCGCGAGCGGCTGCGCCGGCTCCGCCACCTCACCGAAGCCGCCGCCGGCTGGCAGGAGCTCGGCCGCGACCCCGGGGCGCTCTACCGGGGGCTCCGCTTGTCCACCGCCCAGGAGTCCTTCACCTCTCACTCCGTGGAGAGCGGCGAACTCACGCGACTCGAAGGCCAGTTCCTCGCCGCGAGCGCGAGGGCCGCCTCCCGCGAGCAGCGCCGCCGTCGCGTCCGCGCTGGCGTGCTGTCGACCCTGCTGGTGCTCGCCCTCCTCGTGGGCCTGGTCGCCTGGCAGCAGGACCGGGCGGACGAGCGGCGGCGCGTCGAGGACGAGGCCCGCCGCGTCGCGGGGGTCGCGGAGAGCCTGCGCCTGTCGGACCCGGTCACGTCCATGCGCCTGGGCCTCGCGGCCTGGCACGTGGCCGACTTGCCCGAGACGAGGTCGGCGCTGCTGAGCGGCATGACGCAGCCCGAACTGGGGTTGTTCACGGACCCGGACACGGGCGCCGGGACGATGCGGCACCTGAGCGAGGACGGCCGCACCCTGCTCAGCATCGGCCGAGGGAACGTCGTCGAGTGGGACGTGCGGACGGGGCGGCAGCGACGCGTCATGCCGGGCCTCGGCAAGGCACTGGACCACGCGGCGCCCGTGAGGGGAGACGGGCGGCAGGTCCTCCAGTTCGGCGGCGATCCGACCCGGGCGCGGCAGGTCGGCGTGCGGGACCTGGCCACCGGACGCACGGGACGGCCTCTGTCGACCGGTGCCGGCGACGGCGCCGCCACGGGATCCGGCGGGCGCCTCCTTGTCACGTACGAAGCCGATCCCGCCGCCCGCGCACGCGGAGGCCGACGGCAGCGCGCCGTCGTGCGCGACACGGTGAGCGGAGCGGTACGGCTGACCCTGCCCTCCCTGCCCTGGCGCGAGCCCCGGGTGGGCGAGGTCCTCACCCTCGCCACCTCGACCGCGCTGGATCTCCGGCACACGGCGGAGCGGCGCGGTCCGCTGCGCGTCCAGGACGCGATCCTCAGCCGCGACGACACCCTCCTGGCCTGGTGCCGGCCCGGCGAGCCGCTCCAGCTGTGGGATCTTGACCGGCGGCGCAGACTCGCGACCGCGTGGGCGCCCACCACGTCCCGCGACCAGTGCGTGAACGAGGCGGCGCAGTTCACCCCCGACGCCCGGGCCCTCGCGCTCGTCGACGACGAGGGGATCCGCACCTGGGACATCGCCACGGGCAGGGAGCGCCGCCTGGTCGAACACCCGGGGATCGTCGAGGCGCGGTTCAGCGCCGACGCGCGCCTCGTCGCGACGACCGACCGGGAGGAGCTGCTCGTCTGGCGGACCGACGACGCGGGCGGCGCACCGGTGTTCCGGTTCCCGCTCGCGGGGGAGGACGCCGGGCAGCTGCGCTTCGACCTCGCCGAGGGCCGCCTCAGCTACGTGGTCGGTTCCACCTCCTCGCTCCGCTGGGGCAGTTCGGTGAGAACGCTGGACATACGCGGCATCCTGACCCCCGACTGGCAGCGCTCGCCCGCCCTGAACACCGTGTTCAGCGACGACGGCACGCTGCTCGCGGTCGCCCGGCGGGAGGGGCTCCGGGTCCGTTTCCACCTCCGCGAGCTGCGGCCCGGCGGCGGCTGGACCGAGCTGCCCGGACTGCCGTGCGGGCCCGCGCAGGGAAGGTTCCCGGGCTGCCTGGCGTTCCTCGCGTTCAGCCCCGACAGCCGGACACTCCTGTACGGAACCGACGCGGCGGACGGCACCCGGTCCCCGAACCGGCCCCAGCGCGTGACCTTCTGGGACGTGTCACGGCGGCGCGTCGCCGACAGGCAGGACCTCGTCCTGCCCGGGCGGCCCCGCCTGACGGGCCTGAGCTCGATCACGTACACCCCCGACGGACGGTCACTGCTCCTGACGCAGCCCCCAGGCATGGACTCGACCCACCTGTGGGACCTGCGTCGCCGCGAGGTGGTCACGTCGTGGCCCGGTGTCATGGGCCACGGGGTGGGCGTCGCCCCCGACGGCAGCTTCTTCGTCACCACCGACGGCGCCGTCCGTAGCCTGCCGGCGAACCGTGAGCGCGCGGGGGGACGGCGTAACGACGGTACGGAGGTCGCGGTGGAACGGCGTACCGACGGCACCGAGGTCGCGGTCGACCGGCGCGTCGACGGCGCGAGCGTCCTGGCGTTCAGCCCCGACGGCACGCTCCTGGCCGCGGGGGACGACACGGGCCGGGTCGTGCTCTGGGACGGGCGGGCGCGGGAGAGGCTGGGCGAGCTGAGGCGCGCGGGCGGTCCGGGAGGCGCGCGGGCGGTCATCGCGCTGGCCTTCTCCCCTGACTCCCGCCTGCTGGCGGTCGGGGCCGGCAACGGCACCGTCCAGATCTGGGAGACCGCCTCCCGCACCCCTCTCGGCCTGCCCCTGCCCACGGCCGGGGACTCCGTCATGGGCCTGAGCTTCAGCGCGGACGGCACGACCCTGCGCGTCTCCGGACGCCACGTGGACCTCGCGTCGTACGGAATCGACGCGCGCACCGCCGCCACCGCGGTCTGCCGCCGCGCACACGGCGCACTCCCGAAACCGGCCTGGAGAACCTTCCTTCCCGACATCTCCTTCGTCCGGGGCTGCTCCACCCTTTGAGACGCGCAACCCCAGGCATCCCGGGGCGACGCCGTGACAGGATGTCGACGCTGGACTGGACGGCAGGGAATGAAGTCAACTCCGGGGGAATACAGGGAACATGAAGATATTTCGGCGGCGTGGAGCCTCGCAGGACCGGGATCGTACCGAGCAGGCGATCCAGGAGTACCGGACGGCCTACGAACGCGGACTCGCCGTCGAGCAGAGTCAGGGGCCCGCACAGGCGCTGGCCGAGTTCGCGCGGGCACAGCACGCCCTGGACCGTTTGGACGCGGGCTCCCCGGGCCTGCCTGAGGTTCCCCAGGCCAGAGCGGGACTGTTCTACGCCATGGGACGGGCGAAGACCGATGCCGGCGACCCGGGCGGCGCCGTCGCCGCCCTGGACCGGGCCGAGGAGCTGTACCTGCGAATGGAGTCGGAGCAGCTCGCCGTCCGGGAGGAGGGTGAGCGGCTGGGTGAGCCGCAGGAGGCGGGCCCGGTTCCCGCGGTGCTGCTGACGGCCGATGTCCGGCTGCGACGGGCCCGGGCCCATGCCGAGTGGGACCGTCCGTTCAGCGCCCTCAGCGATCTGGACATGTCGATCGGCGGGTACATGCGGGCGCACGCCTTCGCCCCCTTCTCCGACCGGTCCGAGGACGCGGCCCGGATCCTCGCGGTCGGGGCGGCGGTCCAACTGCGGGTGGGGGACCATGAACTGGCTCTGGAATGCGGCCAGGAGTCCCTCGCCCGGTACCGGGAGATGGGCCGGCTCGAGCCCCGGACGATCCCGTACGCGATCGGATTCGCCGCCCCGGTCGTCTCCATGCTGGAGGCGGCGCGCGGGGAGTGGGACGCGGCGCTGGCCGTGGACGGGCTGATTCTGGAGGCCTCGGAACCGGGCGGTGCCGGAAGCGCCGGCGCACACGCCCGGATCGGTGTTCACCTGAGAGAGGCCGGGCGGGAAGCGGAGGCGGCCGGGCATCTGGCCATGGCGTCCCGCGGGCCGAAGGACCGGATCGCGGAGGTCGAGCGGGAGTTCAGGTCGGCGCTCGCGCCGAGTCTCCGAGAGGCGCTGCTGGAAGCGGAGCGGACGGAGTCCACGAGGCTCGCGCAGGGTGTGCGGGCCGACGCGCTGGATCCCCTGGAGCTCCGGACGCTCCGGCTGTCCCTCTGCGGCGGGGACGGGGCCAGGTTCTCCGCCACCGGCCGCATGAACGTGGTCAGCGCGGTGCCTCACCAGGTCACTTCACTCACCCGGATCGGCCACCGGCTGATCGCGTCCGACCGCCTCTCCTCGGCCCTGCGCGTGCTCTGGGAGGCGCTGCTCCTCTGCGACGCCGCCCAGCGCTGGACCGCCTTGAACAGCGGCGACTCCGCCGTGACGGTGCCCCTGCGCGAGGCCGAAGAGAAGGCCTTGGCCGGAGCGGGCGTTCTGGTCGGCGTGCTGAGGGGCGACGGGGATCCGGTGGGCGACGCGCTCGCCGCCGACCTGAAGAACGCCCGTGCACGTCTGGGGCTGCCGGCACGCTGAGTTGCGGCCCTGCCACACACGGGCACCGAAGGAAACCGCCGGACGGCAGCCCCGGCCGCGTCCGGCGGGCGCCGCGACGGTCAGGGGGATGCCTCGCGATCACCGGGGTAGTCGGGCCATGTGAACACTACGACCGAAACCACTCCCCTGCGTGCCGTCGCGCTCGTCTGCACGCTGTCCCCGTCCCCGAAGCCGTCCAGCTCCCAGTTGCTGGCCGAGCAGGCCATGGCCGCCCTGGCCGACCACGGCGTCACCGGCAAGGTGATCCGGGTCGTCGACCATGACGTGAAACCCGGCGTCGCGGTGGACATGGGCGACGGCGACGCCTGGCCGGAGATCCGCGACACCGTCCTGGGCTGCGACATCCTGGTCCTGTGCACCCCCATCTGGCTGGGCCACCCGTCGAGCGTCGCGCAGCGCGTCCTGGAACGTCTCGACGCCGAGCTCGGCGAGAGCGACGACGAGGGCCGCATGCTCACCTACGGCAAGGTGGCGGCCGTCTGCGTCGTGGGCAACGAGGACGGGGCGCACCACGTGAGCGCCGAGCTCTTCCAGGGCCTCAACGACGTCGGCTTCTCCCTCGCCCCGAACGCCGTCACCTACTGGGTCGGCGAGGCGATGCAGGGCACCGACTTCCAGGACCTCGACAAGACCCCCGAGAAGACCGCCGCCGCGACCAGGGCGCTGGCGGCCAACACGGCGCACCTCGCGCGCCGCCTCAAGGGGGACCCGTACCCGCCGACCTCCTGATCCTCCTCCCCCCGCCTCGTCGAAAGGAGACCGTCATGCCGTCCCCCCAGCAGGCTCACCTCGTCGATCCGGTAGGGCTGCACCCCCGTCCGCCGTTCCCGGAGCAGGACCAGGAGCATCCCGGATCCACCAAGGCGATGGACCCCCGTCCCGATCACGGGGAGGACACGTACCGGGGCTCCGGGCTGCTGCGCGGCCGCAAGGCGCTGGTCACCGGAGGGGACTCCGGGATCGGCCGGGCCGTCTGCCTGGCGTTCGCGCGGGAGGGTGCCGACGTCGTCTTCACCCATCTGCCCGAGGAGGGCGAGGAGGCCGAGGAGACCGCCCGCCTGATCACCTCGGCCGGCCGCACCGGAGTCGGCGTCCTGTGCGACATCCGGAACGAGGACGAGTGCACCGCCCTGGTCGACCGGACGGTGGGTGAGCTGGGCGGCATCGACCTGCTCGTCAACAACGCCGCGTACCAGATGGCCCAGCCGGACGGCATCGAGGCGATCACCACCGAGCAGTTCGACCGCGTGATGAAGACCAACCTGTACGGGATGTTCTGGCTCACCAGGGCCGCGCTGGCGCACATGCCCCGCGGCTCCTGTGTCATCAACACGGCCTCCGTGCAGGGCTACCAGCCCAGTCCGCACCTCCTCGACTACGCCATGACCAAGTCCGCGATCGTGTCGTTCACCCACAGCCTGGCCCAGATGCTCGCCGAGCGCGGCATCCGTGCCAACGCCGTCGCGCCGGGACCGGTGTGGACCCCGCTGATCCCGGCCACGATGCCCGACGCCACGACGTTCGGCGAGCAGTCGCCGTTGGGGCGGCCCGCGCAGCCGGCCGAGATGGCTCCGGCGTACGTCTTCCTGGCCTCCGACCGGGCTTCGTACATCACCGGCGAGATCGTCAACGCCACCGGTGGCACGCCCCTGCCGTGACGCTCCCGTGCCGAAGGGCCGAGGTGTCGTCCACCTCGGCCCTCCGGCGCGGGAGCCTACGGGCGCCTCGCCCGTGTTCCTCCGCGGATCAGCAGGGGTTGATGTTGATCTTGAAGGTGCTGGTCGTGTTCCGGATGTTCTCGGCGTTGTCCTGCATGCGCAGGCAGTTGAAGGTCGCCTCGCCGACGGCGGGGCCCTGTCCCGGTTCGGGCATCTCGTTGGCCCAGACGCCGATGCCGGACCTGGCGTCCCAGGCGTCACCGCTCCGCTTCGCGCCCGTGATGGAGATGTCGGTGAAGACGGTGTCCTTCACCGGGTTCTCGGGTTGCGAGCCGTTGTACTTGGTCTGGAACATGATGCCGCTGTAGGTGGGGTCGACGATGTCCACGTGGCTCACCCTGATCCCCTGGAAGACCTTCGAGGCGGAGAAGATCCAGATCCCGGGGAAGGACTGGTTGCCCCAGAAGTGCCCGCCGGCGCGGACGATCGAGATGTTCTCGAATTTGGTCGGGACGGTCCCGAAGCCGTTCATCGGGTAGCCGAAGTCCAGCGAGGAGACGGTGATGCCGGAGTAGACCAGGGTGTCGGCGATGTGGATGTTGCGGAAGGTGTTGTTGTAGCCGCCGTAGACCGCCAGGCCCGCCGCGCGCCAGGTGAGCGTCGTGCTGAGGTTCTCGTAGACGTTGTTCTTCATGTCCGCGCCGCCCGCGTCGATCGCCGAGAAGAGCGCGAAGCTGTCGTCGCCGGTGGCGCGGGCGTCGTTGTTGGTCACCAGGTTGTCGGTGGATCCGTTGGTCATGTTGACGCCGTCGGCGAACATGTTCCGGATCCGGGAGTTCCTGATCGTCATCCGGTGGGTGTTGGCGCCCCAGTACAGGCACACCATGTGCTCGTTCCAGATGTCGTCGATGACGATGTCGGCGGTGTTCTGGAAGTCGAAGACCTTGCCGGGCCCGTCGATGCGGGTGACGTAGTTGCCGAAGTAGGCGAAGCCCTTGAAGAGCGAGCCGTTGGCGGAGGCCTCGGCGCGGAAGCCGATGTCGGTGTTGTCCTGCGTGGCCGGCGCCTGGAACCGGGTGTACCAGGGCCCCGCTCCGACGACCTTGACCGCCTTTCCGTAGACCTGGAACTTGCTGGAGGTCTGGTAGTCGCCGGGCGGCAGGTAGACGCCGACGAGCTTCCCGGTGGTGTCCATGCGGACCTTGTCCAGGGCGTTCTGCACGTCCTGGTGCGTGTTGCCGGCCGGGACGGTGTACGTCGCCGGGTCCGGGTTGGCCACCGGGGCGACCTGCTCCAGGCTGACGAAGTCGATCGCGTAGTGGGCGGCGGAGTTCGCCGCGCCCTTCTGGAGACGGATCCTGCTGCCGGCGGGGATGGTCTCCCCGAACATCAGGTTCGCCTCGTCGTAGATGTGGCGGGGGGCGCCGGAGCCCGGGTCGTTGCCGGGGCCGGCCTCGGCACCGTACAGCCACGCGTACTTCGAGGTGAGCGGCATGGCCTTCTTGAGGACGCCGTCCACGTAGACGTCGAGGGTGGTGTTGATGCCGCCGCCGCCCGGGGCGTCGGGGATCGAGAAGCGGGTGACGAGGGTGTTGGTGGCGGCCCGGGTGGTGAACTCGACGTACTCGCCGGTCGCGTCGAGGGTGACGGCCTTGCGGCCCGACGCCTCTCCGGCCACGTCGCCGACGGTCCTGTTGGGTCCGACGACGGCGGCCCCGCCGCCGACGGTGCCGTCCTCGGCCTCGTACGTCGTGTACGGCATGTCGGCGCCGCGGCCGACGAACAGCGGCCGGCTCTGGGTGTTGTTCTCCCGCTTGACCGGCAGCTCGCCCGGGTCGGCGGCGATGACGGTCCTGACGGTGTACGAGCCGTTCACGGCGGTCCAGGTGCCGAGGCTCACCTCGGCGCCGGCCCCGGCCGCCAGTGCGCCGGCGTGCGAGCCGGTGAGCGTCCTGACGACACCGCCCTGCGCGTTGACGAGCTCCAGCGTGACGTCCTGGCCGGGGCCCGAGGTGGCCTCGGTGCCCTGGTTCCTGACCGCGACCTTGAAGGTGACGGCGTCCCCGGCGCTCGGGCTCGTCGGGACGGTCGTCACGGACGCGGCGACGAGGTCCGCGCTCGCGACCGGCTTGACCACGAGGGCGGTGGGCCGGGTGTAGAGGTTGTCGGTCTCGTTCTGCTCCGGGACCTCACCCGCCTCGTCCGCGACCGCGCTCAGCTCGTACGAGCCGGAGGCGCGCACGCCGACGGAGACGGGGACGGTGGCCTGCTCGCCCGGCGCCAGGGCCGGGACCTGCCCGGTCGCGACCTTGGTGCCGCCCAGCCGTACCGCCACCTTGCTCGCCGCGGCCGGGGCCGTACCGCCGTTGCGGACGACGGCGGAGACCGTGATCTCGTCGTCCTCGTCGGGGGAGGCGGGGTTCGTGGACAGTCCGGTGACGGCGAGGTCCGGGTTGGGCGCGGGGACGCCGATGGCCTGGAACTCGGCGATCTGGCCGCCGGGCGCACCGGAGTTGCCGGTGATCCTGAGCTGGATGTCGGCCAGTCGCGCGGTCAGCGGGATGGTGACGGTGTTGCCGCTCGCGGGGTCGAAGGCGTAGCTCTTCGCGGCGACCTTGCCGGTGAATCCGCTCGCGTTCTGCTCGCGGCCCAGGACCTCGACGGTCTGGGTGCGGGCCTGCCACGCCTGGGCCGGGTCGAGCTTGAGGACGAGGCGGTCGAGGTCGGCGTTGGCGCCGAGCCTGAGGGTGAGGGTGGCCGGATAGGCGCCTCCCCCGCTCTCCCAGTAGGTGGCGGTGTCGTTGTCGTTGGCGCGGGCGGCGGCGAAGGAGCCCGTGACCGAGGACGCCTCGATCGGCTTGCCGACGGCGAGGTTGGAGCCGGTGCCCCCCGTGCCGTTGCGGGTGACGGCGGCGGAGGCGACGGAGGAGTTGCCCGCCGCGTCCCTGGCCACCACGTGGTAGGTGACGGTGGCGGTGACCGGCTGCGTGTCGGTGTACGTGGTGGTCGTGCCGGGGACGCTGCCGCGCAGGACGTTGTTCGCGTAGACGTCGTAGGCCGTGACGGCCTTGTTGTCCGTGGAGGCCGTCCAGGTCAGGCGGACCTGGCCGCTCGCCGGTTCGGCGAGTGCCAGGTTGGCGGGGGCGGTCGGCGCCTGGGTGTCGCCGGCGTCGCCCGTCCTGGTGACGGTGTTGCTGTCGGCGGACTGGTTCCCCGCCGCGTCCTTGGCCCGGACGCGGTAGGAGACGGTCTGGTCGGCGGGGCGGTTGTCGGTGAAGCTCGTGACGTTGCCCGCGACCGTGGTGAGCAGGACGTTGTTCGCGTAGATGTCGTAGCCGGTGACGCCGACGTTGTCGGTGGAGGCGCCCCAGTCGAGCTTGATCTGCCCGGTGGCGGGCTGGGTGTACGCCAGGTTCGCCGGGGCGGTGGGGGCCTGGGTGTCGCCGGTGGCCGGGCCGTAGACCTCCAGCTCGGATATCTGCGCGGCGGGCTGGACGGTGTTCGCGGTCACCAGGACGCGCACGTAGCGCGTGGTGGTGGAGTCCAGGGTCATCGTCGCGGTGTTGTCGTTGCCCGGCTCGAAGGCGTACGCCTGGGAGGCGGAGAGGTCGGCGAACTGGGTTCCGTTGGTGCTGCCCTGGATCTTCAGGGTCTGGCTGCGGGCGCCCCAGCCGGCGGGGAGCTTGAGGACGACCTTGTTGACGGCCAGCGCGGCGCCCAGGTCGGCCTGGAGCCACTGCGGCAGGCTGTTGTTGGCGCTCTCCCAGTAGCTGGCCCGGTTGCCGTCGTTGGCGTTGGGCGCGGCGTACACCTCGGTGTGGCTGCTGGCGGTGAGGGTCTTGCCCGCGGCGAGGTTCGCGGAGGAGCCCTCGGCGGCGTGCACCTCGAGTTCGGAGAGCTGGGCGGCCTGCCAGCCGGTGTTGGCGGTGACGTGGACCCGGACGAAGCGGGTCTGGGTGGCGGGGAAGGAGACGGTGACCGTGTTGGCCGAGCCGGGGCTGAAGGTGTAGGTGGCGGAGCTCTTCAGGGTGGTGAAGCTGGTGCCGTCGGCGCTGCCCTGGAGGGACAGGGTCTGGTTCCGGGCCTCCCATCCGGCGGGCAGCTTCAGGACGACCTCGTCGACGCGGGTGGCGGTGCCGAGGTCGGTCTGCACCCATTGGGGCAGGGAGCTTCCGGCGCTCTCCCAGTACGTGCCCTGGTCGCCGTCGGTGATGTTGCCGGCGGCGTAGCCGGACTGGGCGCCGGAGGCGGAGGCGGGGTCGCCGAGCGCGATGTTCGGTCCACCGGCGGCGTGGGCGGCCGTCAGGGGGCCGCCGAGCGCCAGCAGGCTGGTCGCGATCGCGGCGCTCAGGCACCGTGAACGCCATGTGGGGGTTCTCATCGTTCCTCTCTTCGTGCGGTCGGGGCGTCAGCGTGGGAGGCGTCGGCCCTGGGGGCGTCGGGCCTGGGGGTGTCAGCCCTGGTTGAGGACGAACTGCGTGCCGGGCTGGGAGCAGATGTCACCCTTGGCGGAGTTGGTGACGGTGACGTCGGTGAGGGTGGCGCTGCCGCGCGCGCCGCTCATCGCGAGGATTCCGCAGCCGCCGAGCGACTTGTCGATCCGTACGTTCGTGACCTTGACGTTCGGCATGGCGCCGCCGCCGGTCTTGAACTGGATGCCGTCGTAGGTCGATTCGTGGATGTCGGTGTCCCGGATGGTGACGCCCGGGATGTCGGGCCCCTGTGCGAAGAGGGTGATGGCGCCGAACTCCTGGTCCTCGTTCCAGAACGCCCCGCCGGTGCGGTACAGGGCGTTGTCGGCGATGAGGGTCTGCCCGGAGAAGGGGATGGGGTCGTGGTCGGTGGCCAGCATGATCCCCGGGTAGTTCATGGTGTCGGAGACCACGTTGTTCTCGATGGTGTTGCCGTGACCGCCGTAGATCGCGATGCCGTTGGCGCGCCAGGGCAGCTGGACGGTGTTGTTGCGGAAGTGGTTGTCGTGGCCGACGTCGACCGAGGTGTCCTTGACGTACTTGTTGGCCCACACCGCGAGCGCGTCGTCACCGGTGTTGCGGAACGAGGAGTTGTGGACGGTGGAGTTGCGGGTGCCGTTGGAGAAGTTGACGCCGTCGGCGTAGGTGTTGCGGATCCGCATGCCGCTGAACTCCAGGCCGTCGCCCGGCCCCCACAGCTCGGGGATGTTGGAGTAGTCGCGGCCGACCCAGGCCGCGACGTTGGCGTGCTCGATCCAGACGTTGGCGATCTTCGTGTTCTTGCCGAAGCGGCCGTTGAGGCCGACGCCGCCCTCGGCGTTGCCGTCGCCGCCGCGGATGGTGCCGGAGCCGAAGATGGCGATGTCCGAGATCTTGGTGTTGTCGTCGATGTCGAAGCCGAAGTTGCCCTCGTGGGGGTGGTTGATCCCGTTGGCCAGGTGCGGCGGGGTCAGGGTGGAGAGCTGGGAGTGCCACATGCCGGCGCCGCGGATGGTGACGTCCCTGATGCCGACCTGGTTGTACTGCCCCCGGTTCAGCGGGTCGTCGGTGAGGATCTTCTGTTCCTGGCGCCACTGGCCCGCCGGGATCCAGACGCAGGGGATCTCGCCCTTCTGGTCGGCGGTGACGGCGCGCTGGAGGGCGTCGGTGTCGTCGATGCCGTCGTTGGGCACGGCCCCGTACTGGGTGATGGAGACGCACTCGGCGGGCTTCGCGGCCGGCGGGGCGACCTGCTCCAGGTCGATCAGGTCGACGACGTAGAAGGCGGCGGTGTCGCCCGCGTCCCGCTGGAGGCGGAACCGGGTGCCGGGCGGGTAGGACTGGGTCAGCAGGGCGCTGGACTCGTCGAAGAGGCGGCGCGCGTCGCCGCCCGGGGTGTTGGTGAGCCCCTCCGGCTGGTCCGTGGTGCCGTAGAGCCAGCTGTGCTTGGAGGAGAGGCTCAGCTTGCGGACGAACTGCCCGTCCGCGTACAGGCTGAGGGTCGCCTCCTGGCCGCCGCCGCCCGGGGCGTCCGGGACGGAGTTGCGTACGACGATCGAGTTGGCGGCGTTGGTGGAGGTGAACTCCACGTAGTCGCCGGTGGAGTTGAGGCGCACCGACTCGCGCCCCGAGGACTCGGTGGCGAAGTTGGTGTGGCCGAAGGGCCGGGTGGCGTCGGTGTACAGGAGGGTGCCGCGGTAGGCGGCTCGCTCGGCCTCGTACTCCGTGTACGGGACGGCGGCTCCGCGCCCGACGACCAGGGAGCGGCCGAGGACGTTGTTGTTCTCGTTGGTCTCGGCGACGGTCGCGGTGGCGTCGGCGGTGGCGGTCAGCGTGACGCCTCCGTCGGTGGCCGTCCAGGTGCCGCTGACGGGGACCTCGGCGGTGGCGCCCGCGCCGAGGGCGGGGGTGGTGCCGTTCAGGGTGGTGGAGCCGACGGTGAGGCGGGTGACGCTGCCGGCCGGGACGGCGGCGGTGCCGCGGTTCTTGACGCTGACGGTGAAGGAGACCGGGGTGCCGACCGCGGGGGCGGCGGGGTTGGGGGTGATGCCGGTGACCGTGAGGTCCGGGCCCGGGGTCTGGGTGACGTTCAGCTTGTTCGCGGCGGTGCGGCTGTTGTTGCCGTTGTCGAGCTCCGGCACGGTGTCCGTCGGGTCGACGGCCGCCGAGACGGTGTACGAGCCTTCCGGCCGCTTGCCGAGGGGCACGTCGACGGTCGCGGACTGGCCGGCCGCGAGGGCCGGGACCGCGGCCGCGCCGGCGACGGCGCCCTCGGCGCTGACGTTCACGGTGGTCGCGGGTGAGGCGGCGGTGCCCGCGTTGCGGACGGTGACCTCGGCGGTGACGGCGTCGGCCTCGGAGGGGGTGGCCGGTTCCCAGGCGATCTCGTGGACGACGAGGTCCGGGGCCGGGGCGGAGACGCCGATGACCTGGAGTTCCGCCACCTGCGTGCCGGGCGCCCCGTTGTTGGAGAAGCCGGTCAGGCGCAGGTCGGACACGCGGCCGGTGACGGGGATGGTGACCGTGTTCTGTCCCGCCGTCGGGCTGAAGGCGTAGTCGGCACGGGCCTTCAGGGTGGTGAAGCCGGTGGCGTTCGCGGCGCGGCCGAGGATCTCCAGGGACTGGGTACGGGGTCCCCAGGCGGCGTCCGGGTTGAGCTTCACGACGACGGCCTGGACGTCGGCGTCCGCGCCGAGCTTCGCGGTCAGCGAGGCGGGGAAGCCGGCGGACTCCCAGTAGGTCGACGTGCTGTCGTCGTTGGCGTTTCCCGCGGCGTAGTTCTGGGTGGTCGAGGTGGCCTCGACGGGCTTGCCGCGTGCGAGGTTGGTGCCGGTGTCCGGGGGCGGGTCGCCCGGGTCCCCGCCGCCTCCGGTCTCGCCGTACACCTCCAGCTCGGAGAGCTGGGCGGCGTTCCAGGCGGTGTTGGAGCCCACCTGGATCCTGACGAAGCGGGCCGTGGCCGTCGGCAGGTCGACCGTCAGCGTGTTGGCCGCGGAGGAGGTGAACGACCGGGCCTGGGCGGCGGCGAGGGTGCTGAACGCGGTGCCGTCGGCGCTGCCGAGGACGGCGAGTGACTGCTGGCGGGTCTCCCAGCCGGTCGGCAGTTTGAGCGTGATGTGGTCGAGGTCGACCTGGGCTCCCAGGTCGACCTGCACCCACTGCGGGAAGGAGCCCAACGGGCCTTCCCAGTAGGACTGCTGGCTTCCGTCGGTGACGTTGGCGGCCGGATAGCCGCCGTTCGCGCCGCCGGCCGTCGCCGCTCTGCCGAGGGCGAGGTTGGTCTCGCCCGCGGCCTGCGCGGGGACGGGGAGCAGTCCGGCGGAGATCAGGCCCGCCGTCAGCAGGCCGACCCCCCATCGCCTGCTCGGATGTGTGCCTCTCATGGTGACCTCTCCGCGATGCGGGCAGGGCCTGTGATCCGTCTCGGCCCGCAGCGGCCCTCGCAGGGTCGCGCGCAGGGGGCTGGGGGGTTCGGCAGGATCACGCGCTCTGGGGCCCGACAGGAATCCGACGAGAATCCAATAGGGATCGAATGACGGACTGCCGTGTTCTTGAGTAACTCTGTGGCTCATTTGCGCCGTCAGCCCGCAAGGTTTCTACTGGATGACGACTTTGTCAACGGTCTCCGTCGACTCGCAGACACACGACTTTCCCCGGAAACGCCGACGGCACCGATGTCCCACCGCTCGGTGCGGGATATCGGTGCCGTGATGGGCCTTCTGTTCGGTTATCGGTGACCGGAGGGGGTCAGCGCGTCGGCGGCGGGGCCGTCGATCCCCGCACGACGAGCTCGGGCTCGAAGAGCAGCTCCCCCAGGTGGTGCTGGGCGCCCTGGATCTGCGCGATCAGCAGGTCCACGGCGGCGCGCCCCATGGCCTCGATCGGCTGGCGCACCGTCGACAGCGGGGGGTCGGTGACGGTCATGAAGGCGGAGTCGTCGAAGCCGACCACCGAGACGTCCCCGGGGACCGAGAGGCCACGCCGCCGGGCGGCCCTGATCGCGCCCAGCGCCAGCGGGTCGCTGCCGCAGACGATGCCGGTGACACCCCGGCCCAGAAGGCGCGTCGCGGCCGCCTGCCCGCCCTCCAGCGAGAAGACGGCGCGCTCGAAGTACACGTCGTCCCACGCCGTGCCCGCGGCCGCGGCGGCCACGCGGGCCGCCTCCAGCTTGCGGCGGGACGGCACGTGGTCCTCGGGCCCCAGGACGAGCCCGATCCGCTCGTGGCCGAGGGAGGCGAGGTGGCGCCACGCCTGCTCGATGGCGACGGCGTCGTCACAGGCGACACAGGGGAAGTCGAGTCCCTCGATCGACGCGTTGACGAGGACGACCGGGATGTTGCGCTCCGCCAGCCGGTAGTAGTGGTCGTGCGGGGCGTCCGCCTGGGCGAACAGCCCGCCGGCGAAGACCACGCCGGACACCTGCTGCTGGAGCAGGAGCTCCACGTAGTCGGCCTCCGACACCCCGCCCTTCGTCTGGGTGCAGAGCACCGGGGTCAGCCCCTGCTGGGCGAGCGCCCCGCCGATGACCTCGGCGAGCGCGGGGAAGATCGGGTTCTGCAGCTCCGGGAGGACGAGACCGACGAGCCGCGCGCGCTCGCCCCGCAGCTGCGTGGGCCGCTCGTAGCCGAGCACGTCGAGAGCCGAGAGCACGGCCTGCCTGGTGGAATCGGAGACCCCCGGCTTGCCGTTGAGGACCCGGCTCACCGTCGCCTCGCTGACCCCCACCTTCTTGGCCACTTGAGCAAGTCGTCGCGTCATGCACGCAACTCTAGCGCAAATCCTGCAAAAAGATTGCGTCAACCCGCCTTGTTCAGCAAGCCGGATTGCAGGGTGAATGGCAGGTCGGAGGGCAGGTCGCAGGGCAGGTAGTAGGGCAGGTCGATCGCCGGGCGGACCTCACGCGCGGCGAAGCCCGCGGGGAGTCCTTGCGGAGCTCCCCGCGGGCACCCTCGCGCCCCGGGGTCAGGACCAGGGCGCGGGGGCCGGGGGTGCGACGACCGGCGGCCGGTCGTCGCAGGTGAGGGTGTTGGGAAGCAGCCACGGGGCCAGCCAGCCGCCGTCGTTGCCACCCAGGTCGGTGAGCGCGAACTCGGACCCGGTGGCCGGGAAGTTGAAGGAGCCGCAGTTGTTGACGCCGACCGCCCCGACGTTGCGGGCGTCGACGTTCTCGAAGGTGGCGGAGCCCTTCGTCCGGGCGCTGAGGACGGAGTTCCCCGTCCCGTCGACGCGAATGTCCTTGAAATGGACCGCGGGGATGGAGAACCGGTCCTTCACTCCGTACTCGCTCACCATCATGATCGCGTTGTGCGTGGAGTCGAGGTAGTGGTCCCCGGTGACCCGCACGTCGGCGTCGATCGAACCGTCGAGGGCGTAGAGCCAGAGGGCGCCCAGGCCGATCCGCCAGTTCAGGTCGAGGGTGCCGGCGCGGACCGTGGTGTTGCCGGTGAAGCGGAGCGCGCCCGTGAAGGGTTCGGCGCCGAACCGGGCGCCCGCGTGGAGACCGCTGCCCTCCCGGACGGGGTCGGCCACGAGGTTGCCGCTGACGGTGGTGTCGCTGCCGCCGTAGACGGCGATGCCGTTGGCGAGGGTGGGTGACTGCACGGTGTTGCGGTCGACGGTGTTGCGGGCGTCGGCCGTCTTCTCCGACCAGAGGGCGATGCCGTCGTCTCCGGTGTTGCGGACGAAGTTGTTCCGTACGAGCGAGTCGGTGACGCCGGTGTGGAGGTTGAGGGCGTCCGCGATCTGGTCGGCGATCACGTTGTTCGTGACCCGGACGTTCCGCATGGGGCCGTCGAACCAGAGCCCGACCTTGGTGTGGTGCAGGTACAGGCCGTCGACGGTGGAATCGCTCATCGCGCCGCCGATCGCGTTGACCTGGTCGGTGTCGATCCGCTCGCGGACGTCCCCCTCGATCGCGAACCCGCGCAGATGCACCCCGCGGCTGCCGCCCTCGGCGGCCGGCCTGCCGTAGAGGCCGACGCCGGTGAGGCGGGAGCCGTCGGGCGCCGGGACGGGCAGGGTGACCTGGCGGCCCTTGAGCACGGTGTGCCAGTTCCCGGCGCCGACGAGGGTGACGTCGTCGACCTCGATGTGCCGGTCCACCCGGTAGGTACCCGGCGGCAGGTAGACCGGCCGGTCCAGGCGGCGGGCGAGGGCGATGGCCCGCTCGATCGCGGGGGCGGCGTCCGCCCGGCCGGTGGGGTCGGCGCCCAGGAGCCGGACGTCGATCCCGCCGCGCTCGACGTGCGGCGGGGCGACCAGCTCGGTGTCGAGGAGGTCGATCACGGTCCAGGACGCGGGACTGCCGGCCGGCACCGTGAGCCGTACCCGCTCCCCCGCCCCGAAGGTCCTGCCCAGCAGCAGGCGCTGCTCGTCGTAGAAGTGCGTGGGCCGGAAGGGCGTGGGGAAGACGGGCGCCGGTGTGGTGGAGGCCGGGACGCAGGCGCACTCGGTGAGCCACCAGTCGGGGTGGAGCGGGCCGGCGCCGGGGTCGTTGGTGAAGGGGTACTGGTTGTAGAGCCAGGAGTACGCGGAGGTCAGCGTCATCGTCCTGCGGTGGCGGCCGTCGACGGTGACGTCCAGGGGCGCGGTGATCCCGCCGCCGCCGGTCGCGTCGGGGATGCTGTAGCGGACGGTGAGCGCGTTGGCCGCGCGGGGCAGGGTGAACTCGACGTACTGCCCGGGGACGAGTCGCACCGCCTTCCGGCCGGACGCCTCCGAGGGGAGGGTGTACGGGGTTCGGTCGGGGCCGATGACGGTGCCGGTGGTACGGGCGTGCTCCGCCTCCTGCTCGTCGAAGGCGACCTCGGCGCCCCGGCCGGCGACGAGCGCCGGGTCGAGGCCGGCGCGGGTGACGGCGGGCGCGGAGTCGGTGACCGTGGCGGGGGCGGGTCCGGGGCGTGCGGTCGCCGTGGTGGCGGCCGCCTGGCCGAGGCAGAGGAGCACGCAGGCGACGGCGGTGGCTCGGGCACCGGCGCGGGCACGCGGACGGACGCGGCGGGGGTTCATCATCGGGGCTCGCTTCTCGGACGGGAGGGAGCCGCGGCGCGCGGGCGCCGCGGCGGAGTCGTACGCCGGACCGGGGGCCCGGCGGCTCAGGCGCGCAACCAGGCGGCGGTGTCCGGGGGGAGGGTGCCGTCGGCGCCCATGGGTCCGCTGACGAGCAGGAGCGCCGTGTGGGGCGGCAGGGTGGCGGGCTCGGCGGAGAGGTTGACGACGCAGGTCAGGCCGTGGTCCCGGGTGAAGGCGAGGACGCCGTCGGCGGCGGGGATCCAGTCCATCGGTCCGTCGCCGAAACCGCGCTCGGTGCGCCGCAGTTCGAGGGCGGTGCGGTAGAGGGTGAGCATGGAGCCGGGGTCGGCGAGCTGCCGGTCCACGGCGTAGCGGGCCCAGTCGGCGGGCTGCGGCAGCCAGGGTTCGGTGCCGGGCGGGGGGCCGAAGCCGTACGAGGGTGCCTCGGCCTCCCAGGGGAGGGGTACGCGGCAGCCGTCTCGGCCGGGGTCGGTGCCGCCGGAGCGGAAGTGCATCGGGTCCTGGATGCGGTCCAGGGGGATGTCGGCCTCGGGGAGGCCCAGTTCCTCGCCCTGGTAGACGTAGACGGAGCCGGGCAGGGCGAGGGTGAGGAGCGCGGCGGCGCGGGCCCGGCGCGTACCGAGCTCCAGGTCCGCGGGGGTGCCGAAGCGCTTGGTCGCGAAGTCGAAGGCGGTGTCGGCGCGGCCGTACCGGGTGGCGGTGCGGGTGACGTCGTGGTTGCACAGCACCCAGGTGGCGGGGGCGTGGACGGGGGCGTGCTCGGCGAGCGTGGAGTCGATGGTGGCGCGCAGCCGGTCCGGTTCCCAGGGGCAGGCGAGGAAGGTGAAGTTGAAGGCGGTGTGGAGCTCGTCGGGCCGGAGGTAGCGGGCGAAGCGCTCGGCGTCGGGGAGCCAGACCTCGCCGACGAAGACGCCGCCGTACTCGTCGGCCACCGCCCGCCAGGAACGGTAGACGTCGTGGATCTCGTCGAGGTCGATGTACGGGTGGGGGTCGACGCCCTCGGTGAAGTCCCTGAGGTCGGGGTCCTTGGTGAGGAGGGCGGCGGAGTCGACGCGGACCCCGGCGACGCCGCGCTCGAACCAGAAGCGGAGCACCTCCTCGTGTTCGCGGCGGACATCGGGATGGGACCAGTTGAGGTCGGGCTGCTCCGGCGTGAAGAGGTGCAGGTACCACTCGCCGTCGGGGACGCGGGTCCAGGTGGAACCGGAGAACTGGGACGGCCAGTCGTTGGGCGGGAGTTCGCCCCGCTCACCCCTTCCGGGGCGGAAGTGGAAGCGCTCGCGGGCGGCGCTTCCGGGTCCTGCGGCGAGCGCCTCCCGGAACCAGGCGTGCTGGTCGGAGACGTGGTTGGGCACGATGTCGACGATGACGCGGAGGCCGAGTGCGGCGGCCTCCGCGATCAGCTTCTCGGCCTCGTCGAGGGTGCCGAAGGCGGGGTCGACGGCGCGGTAGTCGGCGACGTCGTAGCCGCCGTCGACCATCGGGGAGTCGTACCAGGGCGTGAACCAGACGGCGTCGACGCCGAGCGCCGCCAGATGCGGCAGTCTCGCCCGGACGCCCGCCAGGTCACCGGTGCCGTCCCCGTCGCCGTCGGCGAAGCTGCGCGGGTAGACCTGGTAGATGACGGCGTCGCGCCACCAGTCGGAGGTGCGGGACGGAGAAGGGGCTGCCACGGAACGGTCCTTTCGGGCAGGTGGACGGCGGCGGGGGCCGGGGAGTCGGTTCGGCGGGGGGCTGGGGAGGTGGTACGGCGAGGGGGCAGGGGAGTCGGTGCGGCGGGGGGCTGGGGAGGTGGTACGGCGGGCGCTGGTGGTGGTGCGGGGGCGTCTGGGCCGGGGGCGGGTCAGCCCTTGACGCTGCCGGCGGTGAGGCCGCCCATGATGTTGCGCTGGAAGACGAGGAAGACGATCAGGGTGGGGAGGGAGGCGATGGTGAGGGCGGCGATGAGGACGTTGACCGGCACCCCGTTGGACAGCGAGTAGATGCCGACGTTGAGGGTCTGCTTCGCGGGGTCGGGCAGGGTCAGCATCGGCCAGAGGAAGTCCTTCCAGACGCCGACCACCGCGAAGATCGACACGACCCCGAGGACGGGCCGGGAGACCGGCAGGACGATCGACCACAGGATCCGGGTCGGGCTCGCCCCGTCCATGGACGCGGCGTCGAGCAGCTCCTTCGGGATGGAGTCGAAGAAGCGCTTCAGCAGGAAGATGTTGAAGGCGTTGGTGACGGAGGGCAGCCAGATCGCCCACGGGCTGTTGAGCAGGTTGCGTTCGACGATCGGCACGTCGAGCACCGTGAGGTACTGCGGGACGACGAGGACGGTCGCCGGGATCATCAGCGTGGCGAGCATCATGCCGAGCACGGCCTTGCCGAGCACGGGCCGGAGCTTGGACAGCGAGTACGCCGCCGCCACGTCGAAGACGAGTTGGAAGGCGAGCGCGCCGAAGGCGTAGAAGAAGGTGTTGAAGAGCAGGGAGGAGAGGTCCATGACCTCCCAGGCGCGGCTGTAGTTGCCGGGGGTGAAGCTCTCCGGCACCAGGGTCGGCGGGGTGCGGACGACCTCCTGGGTGTCCTTGAAGCCGCTGGAGACCAGCCAGTAGAGGGGGCCGAGGAAGACCAGGGTGAAGCCGCCGGTGACCAGGGCGAAGGCCCCCCAGTACAGGCGCTTGCCGCGGGACCTGGCGAGGACGGCCGGCGAGATGAGCGTACGTGTGGACATGCGGGTCTCCCGGACTACTCTTCCTCGGAGCGGCTGAGCTTGACGTACGCGGCCGAGAACCCGGCGAGCAGTACGAGCAGGAGCAGGCCGAGGGCGGCTGCGGCACCGTAGTTGTTGAAGTTGAAGGCGTACTGGTAGATGAGGTAGACGACCGTGGTCGTGGACCCCTCCGGGCCGGCGCCGCCGGTGAGCAGGAACGGTTCGACGAAGACCTGCATGGTCGCGATGATCTGCATGAGCAGCATCAGCGAGAGGACCAGGCGCGTCTGCGGGATCGTCACGTGCCAGATCTTGCGCAGCAGTCCGGCTCCGTCGAGCTCGGCGGCCTCGTACAGCTCGCCCGGGATGCCCTGGAGCGCGGCGAGGTAGATGAGGGTGGCGCCGCCCATGTTCATCCAGGTCGAGGCGACGACGAGGGAGAGCATCGCGATGTCGGCGTCCTGGAGCCACTGCTGCCCGGGCAGGTGGAGGAGGCCCAGCAGTTCGTTGAGCAGGCCGTAGCCGGGGTCGTACAGGTACTGGAAGAGCAGGACGGCGGCGACCGGCGGCAGCATGACCGGGAGGTAGACGAGGAGGCGCAGGTATCCCTTGCCGTGCCGGAACTCGTTGATCGTGATCGCCAGGAGGAAGGGGACCAGGAAGCCGAGGACGAGGGCGAGGGCCGTGTACCAGAGGGTGTTGGCCCAGGCTTGCCAGAAGGCCGGGTCGTTGAAGACGGTGCGGAAGTTGTCGAGGCCGACCCAGACGGACTCGCCGTTCTCGGTCCTCTGGAAGGCGAGGAGGAACTCCCTGACCATCGGGTACCACGAGAACAGCGCGAAGCAGACGACGGCGCCGAGGAGGAAGCCGTGGGCCGTGAGGTTGCGTCGCAGGCTCCTGGCCAGGGAGGCACCGGTGGCCGGGGGCCGCCGCTCGTGGTTCCGAGCGGGGTGCCGCTCGGGGTGGCGGGGGCGCTCCGCCGTGCTCGGGGTCGGGCTCGGGGCCGACATGCGTGCTCCTTGGTACGGGACTGACTGCCGTGTCTGCCGGCCGACGGGACGGCCGGGACGGGGCCGGGCGGGGGCCGACGCGGTGCTGGGGCGGGGGCCGACGCGGTGCTGGGGCGGAGCCGGGCGGGGCGGTCCGCCGTGGGATCCGCCCCGCCCGGTGCCGTCACTGGTTGGCCAGGACCTGGTTGACCTGCGTCTCCGCGGTCGACAGGAGCTTGTCGACGTCGGCGTCCTTGTTGGTGAGAACGCCGGACATGACGTTGTCGAGGACCTTGTAGATCTCCTGCGCCTTCGGCGGCTCGGCCTTGCCCGGGACCGGGTTGTCCATGAAGGTCTTGAAGTTGGCGACCGGCATGGTGGCGTGCTGGAGGCGGGCGGCGTCGTCCGTGGTCTTGGAGCCGTTCAGCCAGAAGTTGGGCTGCGGGATGCCGACCGGGAGCTGGTCGGCCTTGGTGCGGGCCCAGTCGAACTGGCCCTTGCCGACGGTGAGGTTCTTGAAGTTGAGCCAGGCGATCGCGGCCTTGATCTTGTCGGACGAGATGCCCTTCTTGATCATGTAGTTGTTGCCGCCGGCGAGCGTGTTCTTGCCGCCGGGAATCGGTCCCATGCCGAAGTTCTCGTACTTGGCGCCGAGTTGCTGGACCATGTACGCGATGTCGTCGGGGGCGGCGAGGAACATGCCGAGCTTGTCGGTGGCGATCTGCTTCTGGAGGTCGCCCCACTTGAGCAGCTGGGTCTTGCCCATGCTGTCGTCCTCCCAGCGCATCGCCCGGAGGTTCTTCACGACCTGCTTGCCCAGGTCGTTGTTGAAGGCGGCCTTGGTGCCGCTCGCGTCGACGACGTCCCCGCCGAGGCTGTAGAGCTGGGCGGTGAAGTGCCAGCCGCCGGTGTTGCCCGCGGAGTACTCGCCGAAGCCGGAGACGCCCCCGCCGAGCGCGGCGATCTTCTTCGCGGCGGCGCGGACCTCGTCCCAGGTGCGCGGCGGGGCGTCGGGGTCGAGACCGGCGTCCTTGAAGAGCTTGCGGTTGACGAGCAGGCCCATGGTGTAGTTGCTGGTGGGCAGGCCGTAGAGCTTGCCGTCCTGCTTGAGGGAGCCGAGGACGTTGGGGTCGATGTCCTTGAGCGCGGGGACCGACTTGTCGGTGACGTAGGCCGATATGTCCTCGGCGCCGTTCTCGGAGAGCACCTGCGGCAGGTCGGTGAAGTACGTGTAGAACACGTCGGGTTGGGACTTCGCCTTGAGCATCGCGGTGAAGCGCGGCGGCTCCAGGCACTGGCCGGGCGTGGAACGGCCCTCGATCGTGACGTTCGGATACGTCTTGTTGAACTCGGCGACGTCCTCCTTCCACTCCTTGAGCTCGGCCGCCTTGGCCGCCGGCGGCATGCAGTCGATCGTCACCGTCACCTTGGTCTTCGGGTCCAGCGGGGCGGAGGCGTCGACCGGGCCGGTCGGCTTCGAGGAAGCGCCCTCGGCGTCGTCGCCGCTGCTGCTGGTGCCGCAGGCGGCGAGCGCGGTCAGGGTCACGGCGGAGACGAGGGTGACCGCGCTGGCGCGGCGGGTACGGCGGTGCCTGGCACTTCTCATGGAGTGGTCCCCTTCGGGCAAGAGCGTGGAGGTCGCCCCACCACGGCCGTGGACCTGCCTGGTGGGGCGCGGCACACTCAACCACCGCCGACAAGTGAACGCAAGATATCGCGCTGATTTCGTAAATGCTCGACAACTCAAGCTCACCCAACCAACGTTGACCCGACCAGGCCCGATGCCCCGCCGACCGACGCACTCGGAAGCGCAAAATTTGCGCGATGTCCTTCAGTCTTTGCGGAACCTGTCGCGGTACACGACGTGAGCGAGGGGGCGCGATCCACCCGGGGCGGGTGGCGGTGCCGCAACAACACGGTCCGGCCCGGCACATGGGCGGGCCCGTCCACCGGGTGAGATTCGACCTTGCCCGAACGGACACGGCCCTCGCATCATCTGCACATGGACGACACCCCGGCCCATCTCCCCACCGCCCTGCCCGTGTTACGTGCCGACGCACGCGAGGCGGGCTTCACGATGTCCAGCGACGACCGCACAGGAAGTCTGCTGGCGGCGCTGGCCGCCACCCGCCCCGGAGGCCGGATCCTCGAACTCGGCACCGGAGTCGGGGAGGGCACGGCCTGGCTCCTCAGCGGCATGGACCCCGCGTCGCGTCTGACCACCCTCGAACTCGACCCCGCGCTCCAGGCCTTCGCCCAGGAGCGGCTGGGCACCGACCCGCGGGTGACCTTCGTTTCCGCAGACGGCGGCTCATGGCTGGAGGACTACGACGGCGCGCCCTTCGACCTCGTGTTCGCGGACACCTGGCCAGGCAAGTTCACCCACCTCGACCGGGCCCTGGACCTCGTGGCTCCCGGCGGGACGTACCTGATCGACGACCTCCTCCCCCAGCCCGGCCGGTCCCGGGACCACGAAGCCTCCGTCACGCGCCTTCTCGCCGACCTGGACGAACGGAAGGACTTCCGATGCGTCCGTCTGGCATGGGCGAGCGGCCTGCTGATGGCGGTGCGCACAGGCTGACGCACGCGAGAAACGACGACGGCAACTGAAGGGTGAGCCGTCCTGGACGCCCCCCTGACCCGCGGAGAGGGCTTGGTTCCGGGTCAGGTGGACGTCGGGGACCGTCAGACGAAGTGGATCGTGAAGCGCCTCACGACCTTCGGGTCCGTGGCGATCGTCTCGGAGTGGACCGAGCCGCGCACCTTGTCGTACTTCCCGGTGCCGCCGGTGATCGCGGAGTCGAAGGGTCCCTGGTCGACGTAGTCGAAGTACACCCCCTGCGTGGTGATCTGGCCGTCCGGCAGGACGTAGGTCACGAGGCACTGCTCCGCTTCGTCGGTGCCGCCCCGGGTGGTGGTGCAGGAGCCGTGGGTCTCGCCGACCTTGTTGTGCGCCTCGTCGAAGAGGTCCGAGCGGACGACGACCCGGTCGCCCTGCGAGACGGTGCCGGGGGTGACGGGGAAGCGGGTCAGCTGCTGCACCTCCGCCAGGAAGGTGAGGGTCTTCCCCCCTGCCGGCGCGGAGCCCGCGTCCGTCGCGCCGACCGCGACGGGGGTGAAGGCGAGGAAGGTGACCAGCGTGGCCGTGCCGAGGCCGACCGCTCTGATGGGGCGCATCGTGCGACTCCTGAGGTTGGATGATTCGGGAATGACCGGATGGCGAACTTTCATCCGATTCCGTTCGATTCCCTACATAACGCCGTCCCCGGCGCCGCACAGGGCATCTCGGCGCGAACCACCATCACATCCAGCCGGTCGGACCATCCGTGGTCCGGGAGCTCGACGGCCGCCCCCTGGTCCTGATGTGGGCGACTCCGGCCGAGGGCAGCGGTCCCGAGGACGGAGAGGACGTCCTGCGCGCCGAGACGGCTGACGGCGCTATCACGCACCTGCCCTGGTACTACTTCTGCCCCGACGTCCTGACCGCGCTCGGAGCCCGCCTGGACGTGCCGGTCCGGACCCACAGCCACACCATGTGACGCGCCTCGGACACCGGGGCCACTTCGAGCAGCCGACGCGCGGCTCGCGGGTGGTGTACGTCAGCGTGCTGCTCCTCGTGGTGGGTGGGATGGGGGTCACGAGCTCCGCGCGGTGCGGAGTCGGGTCAGGGTGCGCAGGCCGCGCTCCATCAGTTCGGGGTCGCCGTGGGCTGCGCCGTAGGAGATGCCGGAGACGGCGTCGAGGACGGACAGGACGGTGAGCTGGGCCTCCTCTTCGGGGGTGAACCGGCGGCCGTAGCCGTCCATCACGGCCTGGAAGAGGTCGGGGCGGCCGTGCCAGGCGTCGGAGAGGCGTACGAAGTCGCGGAGCGCCGGGCCGGCTTCCGAGCGTTCGAAGTCGATGACGTAGAGGGTGTCGGTGGCCTCTTCCCAGCGCAGGTTGCGGAGCTGGAGGTCACCGTGCGTGGGCACGCTCTCCAGGGGCGCCGTGCCCGCGGCGGCCACGGCGGTGGTGCGGATGGACTCGATGAACTCCTCGTCGCCGGGCGCCAGGTGGGGCCGTGCCCCGGTCAGGTGCCGATCCAGTCTTCCCAGCGGCGTCGCGTCCACGGGGGTTCGGGCCGGCGCGCTGCGGTGGATGGCCGCCGCCGTCTGCCCGATGCGGTGGAAAATCCGGCGCTCCTGCTCGGGCGGGTGGACGGCGCCGTGCAGTGGGCGGCCGCCCACTGCGGTGAGTACCACCGCGCGGAGCGAGTGGTCGGCGGCGACCAGCCGGGGCGCCGCCGCCCCCAGTGCGGTGACCCAGCCGCGCAACGCGGCAACTTCACGCCGGTGGAAGCGGTCGTTCTGGTGGACCTTGACATACCACTCGCCGCCTTCGGCTCCGTGCGCGCGCCAGACACGGCTCGCCTCTCGCGCCGGCCAGCCCACGTCCGTCCAGCCGCCGATCCTGCCGATCGCCCGCTCGGCGAAGGCGCGCACCGCCGACTCGGGGATCGCGGCCTTCTCCGTCACCGGGCCGCAGGGGCCGGAATCCCGCACCACCACCAGTCGGTCCACGAACCGGTCGTACGCGATCGGGTCGCCGGGCTCCTGGAAGTGCACGGCCATCCGCGCGCCCGTCCGGTACGCGTCCAAGCCGGCCCGGCAGTAAGCCACCATCGGCTCCGGCAGGGCGGAGAACCCGAACCACTCCATCCGGTCACAGACGTCCGGCTCCATGACCCCGGGCGTCCCGGACCAGGTGCGGACCTCGCAGAACACGCCGATTCTCGCGTGCCCGCTCGGCGAGCGGTGGTGGACGGTGAGGGCGGCGCGCACGTCGTCCGGATCCACGACGAGGCCGGTCTCCTCCCCCGTCTCGCGGACGAGGGCGGTGACGATGTCCTCGAAGGGGCCGTCGAGGTGCCCCGAGGGAAGGTGCCAGAGTCCCGCGGCGTAGACGGAACCGGCGCGGCGCGACAGCAGGACCTCCGGCCCCCGCTCCCCGTCGCGGACGGCGATCAGGTGGACGTCGACCGGCGTCTTGTATCGCTCTCCGGTCACCGGCCACCTCGCGGACGGCGTGCGAGCAGCACTTCGAACACCGCGTTCTCGATCAGCCCGCCGGTCACGTGATGCCGCTCCAGCAGCGTCAGCGCCTCGTCCTCGAACCGGGCGTGCCGATCCTCGAAGAGGTCGGCGCGGGCGAAGCTGGTGCTGCGGAGGTGGGCGACCACGCCGTCCGGCGTCCAGGTGCGGCGGACCGGGAACCGGTGCTCGGTGACACGGGCGAAGGCCGACTCGGCGAGGTCGTCCTGGTAGGAACGCTTCGGTCCGCCGTACACGCCCGTGGGGCCGGCTCGGCGCTCGGCGCCGAGGTGGGACTGGATGAGGCGCTTCAGCTCCGTGGCCCACGGTGCGGCGCAGGTCCACAGGCTGCCGTCGCCCATGACGGCCACGGTGGCGCCGGGAGCCGCGACACGGTCGGCCATCGCGAGAACGTCGGCACGGGGCATCCAGTGGAAGGCCCGGGCGCACGTGATCAGGTCCGCCCGGTAGCCCTCGTACGGCGGTGTGAAGTCCTGGGCGAGGGCGTGGTGGAAGCCCGCGGGGCTGCCGTCGGGAAGCGGGGCGAGGGCGGCGGCGGCCTCGCGGAGCATGTCCGCGTCCGCGTCCACCAGATCCACGCGTGCGAGCCGCGGTACGGCCGGCAGCAGCGCGACCGGCACCTGCCCCGTCCCGGTGCCGAGATCGAGCAGTACCGGCCGTGCCACCTCCCTCACCGCGTCGGCGAGCAGGGCCACCGGGCCGGCGGGAATCCCTGGTCGGTGGCGTCCGTAGTCGGCTGCCAGGGAGGTGAACAGGCCCTCGGGCTGGTGGTTCCTCGCGCTGGCGGTCATACCTCTTCCCTCCGGCATCGGGTCGGTCCTCCTACGGGTACCCCGGCTACAGCGCGTACAGCGGGTCGGCATCGTGTCGATCCGAGCCGCCTCGGGCCGGGCGGAGGGGTCAGTCCGTGCGAGGCGGCGAGGCGGTCGGGGTACTCGGTGAGCAGGTCGCGGATGTGGTCGGCGGATGGCGGCATGACGGACATCGCGTGCCTCCGGAGGTCGTGTGGGGCTGTCATGGGGCTCAACGACGCGGGGGCCCGCTCCGTGGGCAGGTGAATCGGACGCCATTCGAACCCCGGGATTGAGCGAAAGTGCGTTCGTGCGCTGTACATCGACCCGTACGGGGCGGGGATCCGCCTCAAGGCGGCGATGGCCGAAACGCCGACACCGGATGAGTGCGGCCGGGACGGGCCGCTCTCGGCGAGGGCCGCCACCCCGGGGTACCGGGGTGGCGGCCCTCGCCGTCAGGTCACGTCTGATCCGATCAGCCGCGCGTCAGCGTGAGCGCGGTCGTGTCGAAGCGGGTGACCGTGGTCGGGTAGTCGCGGTCGTCGGCCGTGGCGTACGTGTTGAGGGTCGCGGCACCGGGCCGGAAGGCGGCCGTGGGGTCGATGTTGCTCGGGAAGGACGTGGTCCACGGGACCGGGCCGCCCGGCCGGCAGGGGACGGAGAGGTTCTCGTGGGAGCCCGTGGCGGCGCCCTTCCTCTGGGTCTGCTGGGCACTGACGTTGAGCGTGACGTACGCCGTCTTGTTGCAGGTGACCGTGCCGCCGACGGTGATCTCGCCGGTGCGGGCGTCGACGGTGCCGGCGGGGTCCAGGCCGACGTCGACCGTGAGGACGGCGGGCGGCTCGGGCATGCGGGCGTGGAGTTCGCCGCGTACGGGGAGGGCGGCGCCGGCGCAGGTGCGCTCGAAGGTGGCGTCGATCTCGCGGATGTAGCCGTAGGGGCCGTACGCGATGTGGGAGACGGTGAAGGAGCCGGTGCCGCTCTCGCAGGAGCGGTCACCGGAGAACTGGAGCTGCGGGTCCTCGGGTCCGGCCTCGGGCCAGCTGCGGGTGTTCGTGTACGTGAAGCCCTCCTGGAGCTTCTGCCCGTACGGCGCCGACATGGAGAGGAACCAGCGCTCGCCTTCCGGGGTCACCACGGTGGCACCGGCGGAGGACTGGGAGGTGGGGCCCGTGACGTCGAACATGTCGGTCGTCTCGGGGGTGAGGGTGTGGGACTGTCCGCCGGAGACGTACTCGCCGGGGTCGCCGGCGAAGGTGAGCGTGCCCGTGACGGCCTCGTGGGCCTGTGCCGTACCCGTCAGCGGGGCCGCCGTCACCGCGAGGGTCACCGCCGCCGCGAGGACGGCCGCCGCGCGGGCGAGGCGGGAGGTGCGGGTCGTGTTCATGGAGTGGTGCTCCTTGTGCCGTGAGTGGTGCGGTACGTGAACATCGGTGGCTGCCGAGAAGCCATGAACCTGGCAGGTACCTGACAGGTCAATGGCCGAGGGGGTGGCGGAATGATCTCCTCAGCAGCACCCCGGAAAGCTAGCAGTGGGCACCGACAACGATGTGTCGGGTACGCGGGCGGCCGACTTCCCGAGGATCGCGGACCGGGCGCCGACGACGCCCTGCCGGGCCGTCTCCACCGGCCGGCGCGCGGGAGCGTAGCCTTGACCGGGGCCGACGACCGGCCCCACACCCCCATCGCGACCCCGCCGATCTCAGTGAGGAGCATCTCCGTGCCCTTGGTCTCCGTGGTGATGCCGGTATACAACGCGGCGGCCACGCTCGGTCCCTCCGTGCGATCGGTGCTGGCGCAGACCCACGCCGACGTGGAACTCCTGATCACGGACGACGGGTCCACGGACGGTTCGATGGACCTGCTCAGGGAGTTCGCGCGACAGGACGAGCGGGTCCTGCCGGAGCCGGTGAAGGAGCAAGGGGGTGCGGCCCGCGCCCGCAACCGCGCCATCGCGCGGGCCCGCGGTGACTACGTCGCCTTCCTCGACTCCGACGACCTGTGGCTGCCGGCCAAGCTGGAGAAGCAGCTCGCTTTCGCGGCGACGGCCTCGACGCCGCTGACGTTCACCTCGTACTACAAGATGGACGCCGACTACGGCGGGGAGGCCGTCGACTTCGTCGCCAGCGAGCGCGTGGTGTGGGCTCCGGCCCGGGTCGACTACCGCGCGATGCTGGTCCACGACCACATTGGGGCCCTCACCGCCATGTACGACCGCACCATCCTGGGCACGCGGCTGATGCCGGACATGCCCAAGCGGCAGGACTACGCGCTCTGGCTGTCGATCATGCGCGACGGCGTGGACGCCGCGGCGCTGCGGGAGCCTCTCGCGGTCTACCGGGCCGGCCGCGCCGGATCCCTGTCGTCGAACAAGATGGCGCTGATCCCCTACAACTGGTCCCTGTACCGCGAACACGAGCAGCTCTCGGTCCCCCGGTCCACACGTGCCCTGGCGGGTGCGGCATGGCACTCGCTGCGGAAGTCCCGTATCTGACACCGCTCCGCCGCACGCGCACGGAACCACGACCGCCGTGCAGGGGCGTCAGGGCCTCGGTCAGACGGGGCCGAAACGGCTCCAGGCCAGGATGTCCCACTCGATCAGGGTGCCGGGGAACCAGGTGACCGGCTTGGTGTCTCCGCGACCGTTGGCCCAGGCGGCGACCCGTCGGGCGGTCTGCCGGTCGGGCAGCAGGCCGCGTTCGTCGGTCTCCACACCGAGGTCGAGCCTGCCGTCCTCGTACAGGTCGTTGCAGAGCCATGTGTGGAGCAGGCCGCCGTCGTAACCGAGTACCTCCCAGCCGAGCTCGTGCCCGCCCTCGGGCACCCGCGGGGCGGCCTCGCCGGAGCCCTGACCGCCGAGGCGGGCGAGCAGCACCGGCTCGTCCGTCCGCGCGGCGAGGATGTCGGCGACCAAGCCGCCGACGTCCTCGGAGGGCACCAGCAGGGCGTACAGGCGCGCCTCCGCCGGCAGCGGGAGCGGCCGGCAGGCCGCGAGTGCCTCCCGCGCCGTGGCGAACCAGCAGCCGTCAGCCGGAAACTGGTCGATCACGCAGGCGGACGCCGACGTCAGCCGCTCCGCACGGGGCAGCCCCGCGCCGTGGAGCCGTTCGGGCAGCGCGACGAAGTAGCCGGCGAGCAGCACGTCACCGGGCACGTCAACGTCGGAAGGAAGGCTCTCGATCATGCTCGCACCGTACCTGACCTGCGCCGTCACCATCCGGCGACGGTCGCCGCACGGGAGTCTGACGACCCGCGCGGCAGTGCACGGTCCAGCCACTTCGGCAGCCACCAGTTCGCGCGGCCGAGGAGGGTCATGGTCGCGGGTACCAGGACCATGCGGACGACTGTGGCGTCGACGAAGATCGCGGTGGCCAGGCCGAGGCCGAACATCTTCGTGGAGGGGTCCTCCGTGGCCACGAAGGACAGGAAGACCGCGACCATGATGAGGGCGGCCGAGGTGATGATCCGGGCGGTGCCCGAGACACCGTCGACGATCGACCTGCGGTTGTCGCCGGTGCGCAGGTACTCCTCGCGTACACGGGAGAGGAGGAACACCTCGTAGTCCATCGACAGGCCGAACAGGATGGCGAAGAGGAACATCGGGATGAACGAGACGATCGGCACCGTCGCCTCCAGCCCGATGAGCGCTCCTCCCCAGCCCCACTGGAACACCGCGACCATGATCCCGTAGGACGCGCCGATGCTCAGCAGGTTCAGCAGTACCGCCTTGAGCGGGACGAGGACCGAGCGGAAGACCAGCATCAGCAGCAGGAACGACAACGCCAGCACGGTGGTGACGAACAACGGCAGCCGCTCGCTGGTGCGTCGGCCCACGTCGGACAGGCTCGCCGCGGCGCCGCCGATGTGGGCCCTGGCCGGGCCGTTCCCGATCGCCGTGGGCAGCACGTCGGCGCGCAGCCGGGCGATGGTGTCGGCCGTGGCCTCGTCCTGCGGGCTGCTGGTCGGAAACACGACGAGGGTCGCCATGCCGGTGGCCCGATCGGTGCGCGTCGGCGCGACGGACGCGATGCCCGGGTCCGCCGCGACCGAAGCGCCGAGCCGGTCCAGTACACCCGGATCACCGGCGGGGTCCGCGGCGATGACGAGGGGGCCGTTGGTGCCCGGACCGAACCCCTCGGCGACGAGGTCGTACGCCCGTCGCTCGGTACGGCTCCGGGGCAGGGAGCCGTCGTCGGGCAGGCCGGCGCGCAAACCGAGGACGGGCACGGTCGCGGTCAGCAGCAGCCCCGCCGCGCCGATCGCGTACGGCACCGGGTGACGGGTGACGTGCCCGATCCAGCGACGCCATCCGGCGGCGCGGGCGGCGGCCTCCTCCGGCGGGGCGCCCCGCCGTGCGAGTCGGCTCGTCCTCCCGGTCCGCAGAGCCCGGCCGATCCGGCCCGCGCGCCCCAGGCGTGGGCCCGCCGCTCCGAGGAAGGCCGGCAGCAGCGTCACCGACGCGACCACCATGGTCAGCACGACGATCGAGACGGCGATCCCGCCCACCGTCATGAACGGTACGTGCGCGACCGCCAGGCCGAGGATCGATACGACGACGGTGCCGCCGGCGAAGACCACCGGCCGTCCCGCCGTGGCCACCGCGCGCCCCGCCGCCTCGCGGGGACCGAGCCCGTCCGCGAGGTACTCGCGGTGTCTGGCGAGCACGAACAGGGCGTAGTCGATGCCCACTCCGAGGCCGACCATGCTGCCCAGGACCGTCGCGAAGGTGGGGACCTCCGTCACCCCCGCCAGTACCGTCATCGTGGCGATGCCGACGGTCAGTCCGAAGACCGCCATGCCGATCGGCAGCGCGGTGGCGACGAGCGAGCCGAACGCCAGGAAGAGGATCGCCGCCGCGGCGAGGAGGCCGATCAGTTCGCTCACGCCGCCGTCGGGGTCGTTGAAGGCGTAGAAGAGGCCCCCGCCCATCTCTATGCGGAGGGGGAGTTCGGCACGCAGTCGGTCACCGAGGTCGACGAGCGCGTCGAGGTCCTCGGCCGACAGCCGGCTCTGGTCGGGGTACTGCACCCGGACGACCGCGATCCGCCCGTCGGCCGAGACCAGGCCGCCGCGCACGGCGGTGTCCCCGCCCGCGTCGAGTGCCCCGACCGGGTCGCTCGTGCCGAGCACGTGCGGCAGCCGGTTCAGCTCGGCCCGCAGCCGGGTGAGAGCGGAGCGCGCGCCGTCGTCGCCGTCGCCGCCGCCGTCTCCGAAGAACGTCGCACCGTCGTCGCGCGGAGTGACGACCACCTGCGCGGTCATCCCCTCCTGGCCGGTGCCGGCCCGCTCGATCAGTTCCGCCGCCCGCTGGGAGTCCAGTCCCGGAGCCGTCATCGAGTCCGCGGTCCGCCCGCCGAAGGCGACGGCGGCGAGGACGGCGAGCGTGGCGGCGACCAGCCATGCCGCGATCACCCGCCAGGGATGGCGGGCGGCGCTCGTTCCCACGCGCAACAGGGCTTTCGAGAGCATCGGTTCCTCCCACGACCTCCTCGGCCGTCCTTGTACGGCCGCCTGTTCCGAGGCTCGTCGCCGGGGCTCTCCGGGACATCGGCCCCGGGGCCTCGAATCCGTCGGCCCCGGGGCGGAGTGACGACCCGTCCTTTCGGCCGATGCGCGTCACGCCGCGGTCCGTAGGCTGGATACCGTGCTCCGAGACGACCTGCGAACCCTGCGGACACTGTGGACCGAACCGCGGCCGCCCGGCGCGCCCGCCCGGGTACGACGGGACTGGGCGCTGCTCGCCGCGGGCCTTGCCGTCGTGGCGCTGGAGGCCGCCCTGCGCGACGATGTCGTGTGGCGGCCGGTGGCCGTGGCGTTCGCGGTGTGGCTGTGCGTGCTGACGCTGTGGCGTCGCACCCACCCGCTGACGGCGGTGGCGCTGGCGTTCGCCTCGGTGGCCCTGCTGCCGGTGGCCGCGCTCGTCGCCTCGCTGCCCGAACCCGTCGGTCTGAACACCGCCGCGATCGTGTTCGTCCTGGTCTACGCGTTGCCCCGGTGGGGATCGGGACGCGAGATCGTGCTGGGCGGCGCGGTGATCCTCGCGGTCGGCACCCTGTGTGTCGTCGTCGTGGACGGGACCCCGGTCGCCGAGAAGCTCGTGGGTCTCGCCTTCCTGATGCTGCCCGGCGTGCTCGGTGCCGCCGTACGGTTCCGGGTGACCGCCCGCGACCGGCAGCTGGAGCAGGTGCGATCCCGCGAGCGCGAGCAGCTCGCCCGGGAACTGCACGACACGGTGGCCCACCACGTGTCGGCGATGGTGATCATCGCCCAGGCGGGCCGGGTGCTCGCGGGAACCGACCCGGCCGCCGCCGTCACGGCGCTGGAGGGGGTCGAGGAGGAAGGGGCGCGCACCCTGGAGGAGATGCGTGCCATGGTCGCCACGCTGCGCGACCGGGGGGTGGGTGCCGAGCTCGCGCCCCCTGCCGGAGTCGCGGACCTGGAGCGTCTGGTGCGCACCCCGGGGGGCCGCCTCAGGGTCGACCTGGGGCTCGACGGCGAGCTGGACGCGCTGCCGCCCGCCGTGGACGCGGCGGTCTACCGGATCGTGCAGGAGTCGGTGACCAACGCGCTGCGCCACGCGGTCGACGCGACCGACCTCGTCGTCCGGGTCGCCGCGGAACGGCATGCGGTACGGGTGACCGTACGCGACAACGGCCGGCGCACGGGCCGGGGGCGGGACGGATACGGGCTCACCGGACTGCGCGAGCGGGCGACGCTGCTCGGCGGCACACTACGGGCCGGCCCGGGCACCGACCGGGGCTGGCATGTCGAAGCCGAACTTCCGAGATCGGGGAGCGAGCGCCGTGTCCATTCGCGTCCTCGTCGCTGACGACCAGACGATCATCCGCACCGGGTTGCGGATCATGCTGAACGCCCAGCCCGACATCGAGGTGGTCGGCGAGGCCGCCGACGGGCGCGAGGCGGTACGGCTGGCCGGCGAACTGCGCCCCGACGTCTGTCTGTTCGACATCCGCATGCCCGCGATCGACGGACTGGAGGCCACCCGGCTCGTCGCCGGGCCGGGGGTGGCCGACCCACTGGCCGTGGTCGTCATCACCACGTTCGACCTCGACGAGTACGTCTACGGCGCGCTGCGTGCCGGCGCCCGCGGCTTCCTCCTGAAGGACACCGGGCCGGAGCTCCTGGCCCAGGCCGTGCGGTCGGCGTCCGGCGGCGAGGCACTCATCGCGCCCAGCGTCACCGTGCGGCTGCTCCAGGCGTTCGCGGACCTGCCCGCGGCCCGGCCCGTGGCCCAGCCGGTCTCCCCCGTCACCGCCCGCGAGGAGCAGGTGCTCCTCGCCGTCGCCCGCGGGCTGACCAACACCGAGATCGCCGACGCCCTGCACATCAGCCTCAGCACGGTGAAGACGCACCTGGCCAGCCTGATGGCCAAGCTCGGGGCCCGTAACCGCGTCGAGATCGCGATGTGGGCGTACGAGACGCGCCGCGTCCTCCCCGGGAACTGAGCGCGCGGGGCACCGGAGCGGGTGGCGCTGTCAGGCGACCGGCCCAGCCCCGCGAGCGCCCCGGGTGAGGAGGTGGTGAGCTGAGCCGGGTGGTCTCCGGTCCCGTCACGTCCTGTCCGGACTCCCGGAGCGCTCGGAGGAGGATTCCGTGCCGGACCCCACGACGTCGTACGCCGATCTGCGCGCCCTGGTGATCAACTGCACCCTGAAGCGCTCCCCGGAGCGCAGCCACACGCAGGGGCTGATCGACATCAGCACCGGGATCATGGAGCGCCAGGGCGTGCGGGTCGACGTGCTGAGGGCGGTGGACATCGACATCGCGACCGGTGTCTGGCCCGACATGACGGAGCACGGGTGGGAGACCGACGAGTGGCCGGTGATCTACTCGCAGGTCATGGCCGCCGACATCCTGACCCTGGCCGGGCCCGTATGGCTGGGAGACAACTCCTCGGTCATGAAGCAGGTGATCGAGCGCCTGTACGCCTGCTCGTCGATCCTCAACGAGCGCGGCCAGTACGCCTACTACGGGCGCGTCGGCGGCTGTCTGATCACCGGCAACGAAGACGGCGCGAAGCACTGCGCGATGAACGTCCTCTACAGCCTCCAGCACCTCGGTTACGTCGTCCCGCCCCAGGCGGACGCGGGCTGGGTCGGCGAGGCCGGCCCGGGCCCGTCGTACCTCGATCCCGGCTCGGGCGGACCGGAGAACGACTTCACGAACCGCAACACCACCTTCATGACCTGGAACCAGCTCCACCTGGCCAGGATGCTCAAGGACGCCGGCGGCATCCCCGCGTACGGAAACCAGCGCTCCGAGTGGGACGCCGGCTGCCGGTTCGACTTCGAGAACCCCGAGCACCGCTGAGCAGACCTCCCGGGCAGGTCCCGGCACCGGCGCCGACCACCGGGACCGCCGCCCAACAGAAGCTCTGTGTCAGGGATATGGCGTCGCGGTCGGCGGCCGGTGCACACTGTGCAACGCGCGTAGAAGTGACACGCGGGGGAAACCCTCCCGTCTCCCGCGCGCAACCCGACGCGCGTAGAACTGCCCTGCCGCCACGGCGTGTCCCCCCACAGACCCCCGGTGCGGTGCTCCGCGAACTGTCCGCAACTGCTCGCGAAAGGCACCTCATGTCACCTCGCCGCATACCGGCGCAACGCCCCCGCCGAGCCGCCGCGCTCGCCACCGCCCTCGTGACCGCCGCCGTGACCGTGGCGGCGGCGCTCACCACCGCCCCCGCGGCGAGCGCCGCCGCCACGGTTCCGTCGCAGGGATCGTCGACACAGCTCGACGTCGGCAACTGGAACGTCGAGTGGTTCGGCGCCTCGAACTACGGCCCGACCGACGAGGCGCTGCAGCAGCGGAACGTCCGCGACGTCATGGCGGGCACCGACATGGACGTGTGGGGCCTCTCCGAGGTCGTCAGCACCTCGGCGTTCAACACCCTCGTGGCGGGCATGCCCGGGTACACCGGGGTCGTGGCCAACGATCCGATCGTGACGAACGGAGCCCAGTACTACTCGGACTTCGGCAACACCGAGCAGAAGGTCGCCCTCGTCTGGCGCTCCAGCCTGGCCACCCTGGTGGGCGCGAAGGTCATCCTCACCGCCCAGAACAGCGACTTCGCCGGCCGGCCGCCCGTGGAGTTCACGCTGCGCGGCACGTTCGACGGTGTCACCCGTGACCTCGTCTTCATCGTCCTGCACGCGAAGGCGGGTTCCACCCAGGACGCGTGGAACCTGCGCAGCCCCGCGTCGCAGGCCCTGAAGTCCTACCTCGACGCGACCCATCCCACGCAGAACGTCTTCGTCGTCGGCGACTGGAACGACGACGTGGACACGTCCATCACCTCGGGGAAGGCTTCGCCGTACGCCAACTTCGTGAACGACGCGGCGCGCTACACGTTCCCGACGCGGGCCCTCTCGCTGGCGGGCGTGCCGTCGACGGCGGGCTACCCGGACTTCATCGACCACCAGCTCACCACCAACGAGGTGCAGGCCAAGTACGTCGCGGGCTCGGCGAAGGCCTTCCAGCCCCAGGCCTACGTCCCGAACTACGCGGCGACGACGAGTGACCACTACCCGGTGCTGGCCCGCTACGACTTCGCCGTCGGCGGTGGCGGCGGCGCGAACCAGCAGCCCACCGCCTCGTACACGCACTCCTGTGCCGCGCTCACCTGCACGTTCACCGACGGCAGCACCGACTCCGACGGCACCGTCGTGAACCGCGCCTGGAACTTCGGCAACGGCCGGACCTCGACGGCGGCGAACCCGTCCGTGACCTACGCGTCGGCCGGTACCTACGCGGTCTCGCTGACCGTGACGGACAACGGCGGAGCCACCCACACCACGACCCGGAACGTCACCGTCACCACCGGCGGGAGCCCCGCCAACGTCGCCATCAACGAGGTGCTGGCCAACGAACCGGGCAGCAGCACCGCCGGCGAGGCCGTCGAGATCGTGAACACCGGCGGCACGGCCGTCGGCCTCGGCGGATGGACCCTCCGGGACGGGACGGCCGTGCGCCACACGTTCGCGGCCGGTACGACGCTGGAGCCCGGCAAGGCGATCACGGTGTTCGGCGCCGTCTCGGCGATCCCCGCCGGCGTCGTCGCGGTGGCGGCCGGCACCGGCGACCTCAACCTGTCCAACAGCGGTGACCAGGTCGTCCTGCGGGACTCGACCGGAACGACGGTCCAGTCGATGTCCTACACCTCGACCCAGGCCGGCTCCGACGGCGTGTCCGTCAACCGGAGCCCCGACGGCTCGGCGACCGGCGGCTGGGTCAAGCACGACACCATCAGCTCGCTGACCAGCTCGCCCGGCCGGCACGCCGACGGAACGGCCTACTGAGCGACAGGACGGGCAACCAACAGGGCTTCCGCGCGGCCGGGTTGAGACCTCCCACGTCTCACTCGACGGCGGGGCTTCCGAGCCCTCGCCGAGCGTCAGCGCGTACAGAAGGCCGACCACGGGGGTGACGGCGAAGAGTATCCCCAGGGTGATCAGCATGTACGGGGGGACGTGACGCCGCCGGCGCCCGGTTCCGTACGTCCCGAGCGTGCCTCAAGCCCACGGAGCGGTCGTGCTCGAGCGTTGGTCAGGGTGAACTCGATCCCAAGTTGAGGACAAGTCGAGAGCAAGCGGCTTCGCCGAGAGTACAGAGGCGCCCCGCTGCCAATGCCCTCCCGACTCTCCCAGAAGGTGGATCGACCATCATGCCCACACTGTGCAAACCGTCGGTGAACGTGCCCGAGTACATCATCACGATGGAAGAGACCCTGGACTTCGCCGAGGAGGCGCACCGCGGAAAGCCCCAGCTGCCTCTCGCGCTCCGGCTGATCCGGAACACGGGTGTGCAGAAGCGGCACATCGTGCAGCCGATCGAGAAGACGCTGCGCCACCCCGGCCTCGAGGAACGCAACCGCGTCTTCGAGGCCGAGGCGAAGAAGCGGTGCCCCGCCGTCATCGAGGAGGCCCTCGCGAACGCCGGCCTCGCGGCGCGGGACATCGACGCCATCATCTTCGTGTCCTGCACCGGCTTCATGATGCCGTCGATGACCGCGTGGCTCATCAACAGCATGGGATTCCGGACCGACACCCGGCAGATCCCCATAGCCCAGCTCGGCTGCGCCGCCGGCGGTGCCGCGATCAACCGCGCCCACGACTTCACCACCGCCTACCCGACCGCCAACGTCCTGATCGTCTCCTGCGAACTGTGCTCCCTCTGCTACCAGCCCTCGGACGACAACATCGGCTCGCTCCTGTCCGACGGCCTGTTCGGCGACGCGGTGGCCGCCGCCGTCGTCCGCGGCCAGGGCGGAGAGGGGATCCGGCTGGAGCGCAACGCCGCCTACCTCATCCCCCACACCGAGGACTGGATCTCGTACGCCGTCCGCTCCACCGGCTTCCACTTCCAGCTCGACCGCCGCGTCCCCGGCACCATGGAGCCCCTCGCCCCCGTCCTCACCGACCTCGCCGCCGACCACGGCTGGGACATCGGCGCGCTCGACTTCTACATCATCCACGCCGGCGGCCCCCGCATCCTGGCGGACCTCTCCAAGTACCTCGGCGTCGACCTCCACACCTTCCGGCACTCCACCGCCACTCTGACCGAGTACGGCAACATCGCCAGCGCCGTCGTCCTCGACGCCGCCCGCCGCCTCTTCGACGAGAACGCTCTCGCCACGGGCGCCACCGGCATCGTGGCCGGCTTCGGCCCCGGCATCACCGCCGAAATGGCCCTCGGGTCCTGGCACACGACCACGCCCACTCGTCACTGAGGAGAAGGATCCATGACCAGCACCCAGCCCTCCCCCGGCCGCATCCTGGAGATCGCCAGCGGCTACTGGGCCACCGGACTCCTCGGCGTCGCGACCCGGAACTCCCTGTTCACCCACATCCACCACGGGCTGACCACCCCGGACGAACTCGCCGCGAAGACCGGCCTCGCCCCGCGCGGAACGCAGACCCTCCTCGACGGCCTCGTCGGCCTCGGTCTTCTGACGACCCAGGACGGCGCGTACCGCAACACACCCGAGGCCGATCACTATCTCGTCGAGGGAAAACCCACCGACATCAGCGGCTTCGCCCAACTCAAACTCGCCGAGATGGACAAACTCGGCGGCCGGCTCGATGTCTTCACCACCGGCGGCCCCGGCACCCAGCCCATGGTCGAGGTCGCCGACAACCCCCACTGGGAGAACGTCGTCACCGCCATCGCCGGCATCTCCGTCCCCGCCGCCGAGACCGCCTCCGACGTCCTCGGCATCGCGACCACCCCCGACCTCGACATCCTCGACATCGGTGGCGGATCAGGCATCTTCTCCTCCGTCTGGCTCGGCCAGAACCCCACGGCCCACGTCACCCAGCTCGACTGGGAACCCATCAACAACATCGCCCGACGCCTCCTCAGCCGTCACTCCCTGGCCGACCGGTTCACCACGCTCGACGGCGACTTCCACACCACCCCCCTTCCCGCTGCCACCTACGACATCGCCCTGTACTCCCACATCGCCCACCAGGAGAGCCCCGAGGACAACACGACCGTCTTCGCCAGGATCCGCGACACCCTCAAGCCCGGCGGCGCCCTGATCGTCTGCGACTACATCGTCGACGACGACCGCAGCGGACCGTCCTTCCCCCTCCTCTTCGCCTCCGAGATGCTCGCCAAGAGCAACACCGGCGGAACCTGGACCCGTGCCGACTACACGACCTGGCTCACCGACGCCGGCTACACCCGCGTGACCTTCCACGACACCGGCACCCCCGCCACCCTCGCCATCGCCCACAAGTCCACCGACCACTGATCCGGATCGTCCGCACCACACGGATCACACGGGTTCACATGGATCACCCACATCACACGGATCGCTCGGGCCCGTTCACGGGTCCGAGCGATCCGTTGCGACGTACGGGGCGGTGACCGCTCCGAGGGCGCCGGTGGACGCGGGGTAGGGTCCAGGTCGGCGTGTACGGAACACCGCGTCGGCAACGGCGTTCGAGGGCTCGGCACCTGTGCCGGGGTGGGGGTTGACGTGAAGCGGGCCATCGTCATGGGCGGAAGCTACGCGGGGCTGTTCGCGGCCCGCGTGCTGAGCGAGCACGCCGAGGACGTCGTCGTGCTGGAGCCCGACGTCATCGGGGACGACGGCCTCGGTCGGCGGACCCCGCAGCGCCACCAGCTCCACGCCCTGCTGTCCATGGGCCACACGCAGCTGGAACGCTGGTTCCCCGGGGTGACGGACGAGCTGGTGAAGGGCGGCGCCCTGCTGGGCGAGGGCGACGACGTGCGCTTCTACCTGGACGGGCGGCTGAAGGCGCCCGTCCGGGGCGCGCGGATGCTCGGGGCCACCCGGCCGTTCCTGGAGAGCCACCTGCGGCGCCGCGTCGCCGCCGTCGACAACGTACGGTTCAGCCGGGCGCAGGCCACCGGACTCGTCTTCCGAGACGGCAGGGTGGTGGGCGTGAACACGGCCGCCCCCGACGGCGAGACGGTCGGAGATCCGGTCGGCAAGGCGGTCGGCGCGGAGGTCGGCGAGACGCTCGACGCCGATTTCGTCGTCGACGCCATGGGCCGGAACAGCCCGCTGGACGACTGGCTGCTCCGTCACGGCTGGGACCCGGCGCCCGTCGACCGCATGAGGATCGACCTGGGGTACGCCACGGCCCTGTTCCACCGGGGCGACGAGCTCGGCAGCACCGTCATCGCCCATTCCAGCCCGGGTCCGGCATCCGACTACCAGCCCACCCTGACGGAACCCGGCGCCCTCGCCGCCGTGGAGGGCGAGCGGTGGTCGGTCGTCCTCGCCGGTTACGCCGACCACCGGCCCGGGTCCGACCGCGAGGAGTTCCTCCGGCGGATGCGCCGCTGCGTCGCCCCGATCAGGACGGTGGCGGACCGTTCCGAGATGATCGGCGACGTCAGGACATACCGCTTCGTCGAGAGCCGCCGCCGGGTTCACTCACGGCTGAGCCGCTTCCCCGGTGGGCTCGTCGTCGTCGGAGATGCCCTGGCCGGCGTCAACCCGATCTACGGCCAGGGACTGACCCTGTCGGCGCTGGCGGCCAACGCCCTCGGTGCCCACCTCCGCTCCCACCCGTCTCCGCGGGATCCCGCCTGGGGCTACTTCCGGCTCGCCGAGGCCGTCGTGGACGGGGCATGGCAGCTCTCCACGACCGCCGACCTCGTGCAGCCCCACGTCACCGGCCCCTACCCGCGCGGGTACCGCGTACAGAAGTGGGTCGCCGACCGCCTCACCGAGGCGTCCGTCCGCGACTCCGCCGTCAACGCCCGGTACATGGGAGTGGTGAACATGGAACTGCCCCCGAAGGCCCTCACCGACCCCCGGTTCCTCGCCCGCGCGGCCCTCGTCCTGCTCGGCCGCTGAGTGACGACGGCCGGCGGGCCGTCCGCGGTGACCTGGTGGGCGGGGGCGCGGGACGGCAGCGGGGACGGCGTGCGGATGCCGTCGCGTCGGTGCGGCTGCCGTCGCGTTCGTCCGGGCGCCATTGGCTCGACAAATGACGTTCGGCCCCGCGTGGTTGACGCGCGTCGACCGTGCCGTCAGTCTCGGGGGGACGCCCACCACTGGGTCACCTCGAATCCGTGAGGCCATGGAGGACCGATGCGACGACGCCCCCCGCGTTCCCTGCCCCTTCGCCTGCTGCTCTCGATTGTCATGGTCATGACTGCCTCCTTCGGCGGAGTGGTCGCCACCGCAGGCACCGCCCAGGCCGACGCCTGCTACACCTGGTCGCGCACCCTCTCCCAGGGCACGACCGGCGCCGACGTCACGGCGCTGCAGATCCGCGTGGCCGGATACCCCGGGTACGGCGGCGTGCTGGCGATCGACGGCGACTACGGCCCGGCGACGGCCGCCGCCGTCAAACGCTTCCAGGCCGCTTACGGACTCGCCGCCGACGGCATCGCGGGGCCTGCGACCTTCAGCAAGATCTACGCCCTTCAGGACGACGACTGCACCCCCCTCCACTTCTCCTACGCCGAGCTCAACAACTGCAACACCACGTGGGCCGGCGGCGCCGTGAGCGCGGCCACCGCCAAGTCCAACGCGCTGCGGACGATGTGGAAGCTGGAGGCCCTGCGCCACGCCCTCGGCGACCAGAGCATCCGCGTCACCAGCGGCTTCCGCAGCCAGACCTGCAACGCCGCGGCCGGCGGCGCCACGACGAGCCGCCACCTCTACGGAGACGCGGCCGACCTCGGCTCCGGGCCCCACTCCCTGTGCCTGCTCGCCCAGCAGGCCCGCAACCACGGCTTCAACGGCATCCTCGGCCCCGGCTACCCCGACCACGGCGACCACACCCACGTCGACCACCGGGCCAGCCGCTTCTGGTCGGCGTCCAGCTGCGGCATCTGACGATGCTCAGGCCTCGCGGTCGAGAGCCGGATCGAGAACGGGATCGAGAACGGGATCGAGATCGAGGCGGTCGACGAGGCCCGCGGCGGTGAAGGCGGCACGCAGGGCGTCGCGGCCCTCGGTGAAGTGGGCCCAGCCGTCGTAGTGGACGGGGACCACCCGGCGGGCGCCGAGGATCCGCGCGGCCTCGGCCGCCTGGGCGCTGTCCAGGACGATCACCGCTCCGCCGAAGAGGACGTCGAAGCGCGGCGCTCCGGCGAACAGGATGGCGGTGTCGACGGGGCCGAACCGTTCGGCGATCCGCTCGACGGCGTCGAGGGAGGCGTTGTCACCGCTGACGTAGACCGTGGGCAGGCCCTGCCCGGTCAGAACGAAGCCGACGACCTGACCGGTGAACGGCTCGACGTCCTCGCGGGCGCCGGGGCCGTGGACCGCGGGCACGCCGGTCACGGTCACCGCACCGCCGTCGGGGCGCCGCAGCTCGACCGACTCCCAGTCGGCCAGCCCCTGGGCGGCGCCCCCGAGTCGCCGGGCGCCCCCGGGGGTCGTGAGCGTGAGCGGGACTCCGGCGAGGAAGGCGCGCCCGGCGATGTCGAGGTTGTCGGGGTGCTCGTCATGGGAGAGCAGGACCACGTCGACGCGCTCGGGTGCGCCGGCGGACGGCGCGGTCTTGGTCAGCCGTGCGCCGGGCACGTCGTAGTCGCCCGGTTCGTCGAAGGTGGGGTCGGTGAGGAAGCGCAGGCCACCGTAGACGAACAGGGCCGTCGGACCGCCGAAGACACGGACAGGTATCGCCGTCATCAGAATGCCTCACGTTTGAGAAGTCGCTTATCCGTGAGAGGAAGCTAGCCCCCTCTCACGGACAAGGGCAAGCTGTAACATGAGAATCATGGATGAGTCCCAGACAGGCGACGCCCTGCCGCCACCCGCACCGGGCGCCGAGGACCACCTCGCCATCGCCTTCGTGAACAGCGCGATCGCGCTGCCCGGCGGTCAGCACGTCGACCTGCTCGACACCCCCGCGACGACCAACCTGTGGCTCTCCGCGCACGGACTGGCCCCGGCCGACGCCGGGGTGCGGGAGACGTGCGCGACACAACTGCGTTCGCTCCGCGGGCACCTCAGGGCGCTGTTCGCCGCACGGGTGGCAGGCCTCCCCGCCCCGTCCGAGTCCCTGGTGGCCGTCAACGACGCACTGGGCAGGGCCCCGGCGGCCGCACTGCTGCGCTGGGACGAGGAAACCGGCCCCTACCGCGCGACGCAGTGCCCCACCCACGAGATCCTCGACCGCGCCCTGGCGACGCTCGCCGCCAACGCGGCCGACCTGCTGACCGGTTCCGACGCCGAGCGGCTCACCGCCTGCGGGTCCCCACCCTGCACCCGCTACCTGCTGCGCCACGGCCGCCGCCAGTGGTGCTCCGTCCGCTGCGGCGACCGCGCCCGCGCCGCCCGCGCCTACGCCCGCCGCACCCACGCCTCGCCCTGACCGGGGAGCTGCCGGAGGACCGCTGGAGTCCCACCTGAGAGCCACTCAACTCCCTTGCCGGGGAACCGAGTCACGGTTGCGACCATGCGGACGACTCGGGTTGGATCAATGCCATGTCCTTACGTGCATCCCTGTTGACCCTGCGTGTCACCGCCGTCCTGCTGGCCGTCCTGGTGCTCCTCCAGGCGGCACTCGCCGGAGGCTTCCTCGGCGGCCACTACGACATGCTCGCCCTCCACGGAACAAGCGCACGCGTCCTGACGGTCACCGCCCTGCTGACCGCTGTCGCCGCCTACTTCGTGCGCCGCGCCGGAGGCCCCAAGGCGCCGCTGCCCCTCGCCGCCGTCCTGGTCGTCGCGTTCGTCGGTGAGATCGCCCTCGGGATCGGCCGCGCGGTCGCCCTCCACGTCCTGTTCGGGTCCGTCCTCACCGCGTGCGTGGCCCTCCTCACCCACCGGGCCCTCACCACCCCCCTGCCGGCCGCCTCCCCGGCCCTCGAACCCGCCTCCACCGCCACGCCCGCCACCGGCGGCGGCGACATCCCGGCCGGAGAGCCCGCTCCGGCCGCCCCGGCCGCCGCGGTGTCCGTCCACCGGGAGCCGGCCCGATGAAGCGCCGTACGCTCCTCACCGCGGGCGGGGCGGTCCTCGGTACGGGTGCCCTCACCGCGGCCGGCTGGCCCTTGCTGAGCGCGTACGCCCGCGAAGGACACCCCGGCCGGCTCCTGCGCAGCCGGACCGCGCTCCCGCCCGCCTACGCCACCGCGCTGCCGATCCCTCCGGTCCTGAGGCCCACAGGCACCACGGGCACCACCGACACGTACGAGATCACCGCGCGGCACGCCGATCTCAGCATCCTGCCGGGCCTGAAGACGCCGGCATGGACCTACAACGGCTCCTTCCCCGGACCCACGATCGTGTCCCGGTCAGGTCGCCGTACCGTCGTGCGCCACCGGAACGAACTCGACCTTCCCACGGTCGTCCACCTCCACGGCGGACACACCCCCGCCTCCAGCGACGGCTACCCGACCTCGCTGATCCTTCCCGCCGACGGCTCGTACACCGCCCACGACGTCCATCAGGAGATGGCCGCCATGGACGCGATGCACAGCGGCTCCGGAGGCGGCGGGGGCGGTCACGCCGCCGCCATGGACCTCGCGGACGGCACGCGCACGTACACCTATCCCTTCGACCAGCGCGCCGCGACGCTCTGGTACCACGACCACCGCATGGGCCACACCGGCGCCGCGGTCTGGAAGGGTCTCGCGGGGTTCCACCTCGTCCACGACGACGAGGAGGAACGGCTCCCCCTGCCCAAGGGCGACCGCGACATCCCGCTCATGATCACCGACCGGGCGTTCAACGAGGACGGCACCTTCCAGTACCCCGCCGTCGACCCCCGCCACCGCACCCCCGGCGTCACCACGGACTACATGAACGGCGTCCTCGGCGACGTCATCCTGGTCAACGGCGCCGCCTGGCCCGTCCACCCGACCCGGCGCCTCCGCTACCGCCTGCGCCTGCTGAACGCCTCCAACGCCCGTCCCTACCGCCTGTACCTCGATCCCCCGCCCCCCGGTGGCGACGCCTTCATCCAGATCGGCAGCGACGGCGGCCTCCTGGAGACACCCGTCACGCACGACACCCTCGACATCGCGCCCGCCGAACGCTACGACGTCGTCATCGACTTCTCCCGTTACGCGCCGGGCACCAAGGTCCAGTTGCGCAACGCGTACGCGACCGGCCCCACCGGCCACGTCATGCGCTTCGACCTCGGCCACGACGCCCCCCGCGACACCACCGGCGTGCCGGCCAGGCTCAGCACCATCCCCCGCCTCGACCCCGCCAAGGCGGTCGTCACCCGGGACTTCCACCTCACCGGCAACGACACCGGCTGGACCATCAACGGCCGCCCCTACATCCCCGGCTACGACTTCGCCCAGCCCAAGCTGGGAACCACCGAGATCTGGCGCTTCACCACCAACTTCCACCACCCGCTCCACGTCCACCTCAACCACTTCCAGATCCTCAGCCGCAACAACCAGCCCCCCGGGCCCCAGGACCACGGCCTCAAGGACACCATCGACCTCCGGCCCGCCCAAACGCTGGAAATCGCCACCCAGTTCACCCAGTACACCGGCACGTACATGCTCCACTGCCACAACCTCGAACACGAGGACATGGCCATGATGGGCGACTTCACCACCGAATGACCGAACCGCACCCGGCCTCACCCCGGCACGGCCCGCCCCGGCGCGACATCACGGGCGCGGGCCGACCGTCGTAGAGGAACGCGTACAGTACGGCGTGGCGCGGCGTGATCACCCTGGAGAAGCCGTGTCCGTCACCACCCGCCTCGAACACGCCACCGTCCCCGCCGACACCGGCGAGGTGACCCTCCTGATAGCCCGCCGGGTCGAACCCGGCCACGAAGCCGCCTTCGAAGCCTGGGCGAGAGGCATCCTCGAAACCGCCGCGGCCTTCCCCGGTCACCTCGGGTACGGCCTCTTCCGTTCCTCCGGCGGCGAGGCACCCTGGTTCCTCGTCCACCGCTTCAGGAACGCGGCGGCGTGCCAGGCCTGGCAGGAGTCACCCGAGCGAGCGTCCTGGTTCGCCGACTGCCGAGGACACCACCACATCGAGATAGCCCGCCGCACCCTGACCGGCATGGAAACGTGGTTCGCGAAGCCGGGTTCGACCCGGCCCGCGCCACCCCGCTGGAAGATGGCGATCAGCGCGACCCTCGCGATCTACCCCCTCGCCCTCCTCGCCGGCTTCCTCCTCACACCGCACCTCACCGCTCTCCCGCTGGTGCTCAGCACGGCGATCACCGCCGCCGTCCTCAACCTCCTCATGACGTACGTCGCCATGCCGTCCGTCAGCAGGATCCTCCGCGACTGGCTGACGTCTTAGAGGTCGTCTCTCGTGACAGGGACGGTGCAGTCCGCACGGGTGGGCCGTCGGGAGCGACGGCCCACCGGCGCTTCACCGCGTTCTGGACCCGTCTCGGCAATCGGGCGGGTTCCAGTCCGGCAGCCTGACGAAGGATCCCGGCTACGTGTCCGTGCGGGTCCAGAACTGACGCGGCGTGAACCCCTCGCGCCGCAGCCAGTGCTCGGTATAGACGATCCGCTCGGCCTCGATGACGACCAGCGGCCCCGTCGGCGACTCGTCGAGAGAACGCGACCGTTCGACGTGGTCGGACTGCCAGCGGAAGGCCGGCCAGTAGTGCCCGAAATCAGCGTCGTCTTCGGACAGCACACGAGCCCGACCGAAGAGCTGGGCACCTCGGCTGCTGGCCTGCCCGACCAGCGGAGCGAAGATCCCCACAGACACCCGGGGATCCGAGGCGAGATTCCTCATCTTCGGCGAACCAGCAGCCGTGGAGAACATCACCGCGAAGTCGAGATGGAAATACCGCACAGGCGTCGCGAGCGGCCCCTCCGGTCCTGCCGTCGCGATCACGCACATGTTCTGCGACGACAGCAGATTGAGTATGCGCTCTTCCAGCCGCTCGCGGTCGAGTCGCTGCTTCGGAATCGGGCCGGCCAGCCACGGATTGGTCACAGGCATGATCAAGTATCCCACGCCCTGCCCCGGAGCTCTCCCGCCCGGGCGGCCACGCCCGTCGACAGTGCCGTCAAAACTCGGTTCCGGCACAGACCTTGGAGAGCGGTCGCGGAGTGTTTCGGGGCATGAGATGGGTCATTCCGCGGGGCGGCGGTAGGGGGCACCGCCTCGGGCCTGTGACTGTCAAGCAGGGTCACACCCACGTGTGGTTGTCGTCCGTGACGGTCGCCGGGGCGGCGTCGCCGACGGTGGCGCGGGGGTCGTGGAGGGCGGCGAGGGCGGGGCCGACGGGCGGGAAGATCGGCAGGTCCGCCGTCCTGCGGTGGTCGACCCACTCGATGGCCCCCACTTCGTGGCTCCCGTCGGGGAGTTCCTCCAGCTCCCGCTCGGCGAGCGTGGCGCGGACGTCGGGGGTGATGTGGAAGCGGTAGATCAGGTGGAGCCTGCGCGGGGGCGGGGGTGGGGCCGGGGCGGGTGACGCGCTGGTCGACGACCCACAGCAGGTCTCCGCCCTCGGCCAGGGAGGTGTCGAGGCCGAGCTCTTCGGCCGGTTCGCGGGAGTCGTGGCGGGTGTCGTGGGCGTGATGGGAGACCTGGGCTCCGCGGGAGTCGTGGGCGTCACGCTCGTCAGTATCCCGGCCGCCCCGTCTCGATGCCCTGTTCCCTCGCGGGTGGCGTCGGCGGTGGGTTCTGCCGATTCCTGCCTGTGGTTCTGCCTGGAGCCGCCGTCGGGCCGCTGCTTGGCTGTTCCTCGCGGGTGGGAACCCGGCGGTCGTGTTCCGGGTAGGTGCAGCGTCCTGTCCCCGCCCGTCGCAACCCCGGAGTCACTTCCCTGAGCGGAGAGAAATTGAGCGTGGTGTTCACAACCGCCTCCGTGCCGGACCAGGACAAGGTCGCGTTCTGGAACGACGCGGTGAGCAGGACGCTGGTGCCGATGGAGGTCGCCCCGCGGGGTGACGGGCCGTTCGACGGGCGGATCTCCGCCGATCGTCTCGGGTACCTCCAGGTCTCGACCGTGGAGGCCGACGCGAAGCGCGTCAGTCGGACGCCGGCGCTCATCGCCAGGTGTTCCGAGGCGCTGGTGGCGGTCGGCGTCCAGGTGGCCGGCACGGCCACGTTCGTACAGGACGGGAGGCGGGCCGAGGTGCGTGAGGGTGACCTCGTGGTGTACGACACGACGCGGCCGTACTCCTTCGACTATCCACGGCGGTTCGCCACGCACGTCTTCCAGCTTCCCCGCCGGACGCTCGGCGTGCCGGACGGCGACATCCGGCAGGTCACCGGCAGTGCCATCGGCACCGGGGACGGCTTCGGCGCGATGCTGCTGCCGTTCCTGGCCACCCTGGCCTCCTCCCCCGCCGCCGGCTACCCGCCCACCGTCGCGGACCGGCTGGCCGGCAACGTCGTCGAGCTGTTCGCCACGCTGATCGCCGAGCGGGCCCACCCGGGCGGCACGGACGCGGACGCGCCCAGCCATCTGGTGCGGCGCGTACGGGACCACATCAACCGGAACCTGGGCGACCCCGATCTGTCGCCGGAGCGCATCGCCCGCGCCCAGCGGATCTCCGTCCGCTACCTGCACCGCTTGTTCGAGGGCGAGGGGATCACGGTCGGGCAGCTCATCCGGCAACGCCGCCTGGAGGAGTGCGGTCGCGAACTGGCCCGGCGCGGCCGGACGGCCCCGACGGTGTCCGCCGTGGCCCAGAGGTGGGGCTTCGGCAGCCCGGCCCACTTCAGCCGGTCCTTCCGCGCCGCCTACGGCGTCTCTCCCCGTGAGTGGCGCGACGCGCGTGCCGCCGCCGCCCAGGGGTGAGTTCCCGTGCCCGCGGGGGCGCATGCGTCCGCGGGCGGCCCGTACGCCGTACCGCCCTTCCGCTTCGGCCCGTCTCGGCAGGAGACCGTGTGTGACCGGCTTCGTCCCTTCGTCCCCCCGCCCCGTCCTGGACCACCCCACGCGGCTCTTCCTGTCCCGGTACTCCTGCCCGCCGTCCACCCATCCGCGGTCCGCGCACGTCCACGACCTGGAGCAGGCCCGTCTCGGTCTCGCGGTCCTCCAGGGCGCCGGCACCTCCGACCCGCGGGACGAGGATGCCGTCACCACCGAGTGGTTCGCCGTTCCGGGCGGGCCGACCGGGCACGTACGCGTGCAGGTGGTCAGGCCGGCCGACAGCGTCGGCGAGGTTCCCGTCGTGCTGTTCCTGCACGGTCTCGGCTGGGTTCTCGGCGACGCGGGGACCCATCGGCGCCTGGTGCGCGCGTTCGCCCTCGGCACGGACGCGGCCGTGGTCTTCGTCGAGTACGAGCGTGCCCCCGAGGCGCGCTATCCGGTCGCCGTCGAGCAGTGCTACGCCGTCGCGAGGTGGGTGGGCGAGCGCGGTGGCGAGATCGGTCTGGACGCGAGCCGGATGGCCGTCGTGGGCGACTCGGCCGGGGGCAACCTGGTGGCGGCGCTGACCCTGCTCGCCAAGGAACGCGGCGGGGTGCGCCTGCTCCAGCAGGTGCTGATCTGCCCGGTCACCGACGCCGGTTTCGACACGCCCTCGTACCGCGAGTTCGCCGACGGCTACTTCCTCGGCCGCGAGACGATGCGCTGGTTCTGGGACCAGTACCTGCCCGACGTACGGCAGCGGGGCCAGGCGACCGCCTGCCCGCTGCGGGCGTCCCTGGAGCAGCTCGCCGGGCTCCCCCCGGCGCTGGTCGTCACGAGCGAGGCCGACGTGGTGCGGGACGAGGGCGAGGCGTACGCGGCGAAGCTCCGTGCGGCCGGGGTGCCGGTGGTGTCCCTGCGCTACCAGGGGACGATCCACGGGTTCATGGTCCTCGACCGGCTCCGCGACACGGATTCCGCGCGCGCCGCCCTCGTCCAGGTCCTCGACAGCGTGCACGTGGCCCTGCACCGGCATCGCGGCTGAGCCGCCACGGCTTCATGCCGCCGCCAGTCCGCCGACGCGCGTGTCCAGGAGTCTCCGGGCCGCCTTGAGCTCCTTGTCGTCGGCCGCGTCTCCCAGGGCGAGGACCTGGTGGAGGACGTAGCGGGCTTCCTCCGTCTCGCCGAGTTCGATCAGGGCCTCTCCGAGGTGCAGCAGTTGTTCGGCCTCGCGGTGGACGATGCCGATGCGGTTCGACTGGGTCTGGGCGCTGCGCAGGTGGTCGGCGGCCTCGCGCCACCGTCCCAGTGCGGCGTAGTCGAGGCCGAGAGCCTGCGTCGAGGTGGCGCGGAAGATGGCGACGAGATGCGCGCTGAGCGGGCAGTCGGGCGCGTCGAGGAAGGCGATGACGCGCCGGTGGAGGGTGAGGGCTTCCTCGGCCCGGCCGAGGAGGCGCAGGGCGCTCCCGTACAGGCGCATGGCCTGGGGCCACGCCTCGTAGTGGCCCGCCGCTTCCGACAGTTCGACGGCGGCGAGGGAGCGGTCGGCGAGCCGGGGGGCGTCGCCGAGCTGCCGGTACCCGCTCGCCGCGTGCACCAGGGCCGAGACCTGCTGGTGGACGTCCTGTGCGCGGCGGGCGTGTCCCAGCGCCTCGTCGGCCCGTTCGATGGCCTCGCGGTAGCGCTGGTCGCAGGTGTTCAACGCCCAGGAGAGGCAGTTGAGGTGGAAGGCCCGCATGTACGGGTCGTCGAGCGCGGCCGCGGCCTCGGCCCCCAGGCGGAAGACCTCGGTCCAGTGCCCCCCGTGCACCCACAGGTCGCAGAACCAGTCCATGGCGTGGGTGGTCTCCACGGTCCGGGCGTGCTCGCCCCGGTGGGCGGCGGCGCGCAGCGCGGCGAGCCAGGAGGGGGCTTCGCTCTGGAGCCAGTCACGGGCCTCCTCCGCGCTCTCCAGCGGGACCAGGCCCCGCCAGGAACGCGGCGGCGCCCCGTACCCGGGCTTGTACCAGCGGCCGGCGACCGCGGCCGTCTCCAGGAGCCAGGTGCGCAGGCGGTCGTCCGCCGCTGCCCGCTCCCCCGCCGACTCCTCGCGGGACAGCCGGTGGCGGCCGAACAGACGGAGCAGGTCGTGGAGTTGGTACCGCCCGGTGAAGGTGGCCTGGAGCAGGCCCGCCTCGACGAGCTCCTCCATCACGTCCTCGGCCTCGAAGACGCCGGTCGCGGTGAGCGCGGCACCGTGGGCGGCGGTCATGTCCGGTCCGGGAACCAGGCTGAGGAGCCGCAGCATCCGCGCGGCCTGGCCGGTCAGCTGACGGTAGGACAGTTCGAAGGCGGCCTCGACCCGTACGTCGCCGGCGGCGAGCGCGCCGAGCCGGCGTTCCTCGTCGGCCAGGCGTCGGACGAGGTGGTCGACGGTCCATCCGGAGCGGACGGTCAGCCAGTTGCCCGCCACGCGCAGGGCCAGGGGCAGTCGTCCGCACAGCTCCGCCACGCGCGCCACCGCGTCGGCCTCCGCGTCCGCCCGCCGCGCGCCGAGGATCCGCCGCAGCAGCTCGACGGCCTCGTCCCGCGCCATCTCCGTCAGCGCGAGGCGGTCGACGTCCTCGAGCCCGGTCAGGGGTCGCCGGCTGGTGACCAGGACGAGACTCCGCCCGCCGGCGGGCAGCAGCGCACGGACCTGGCGCTCGTCGCGGGCGTTGTCCAGCACGACCAGGCACCGGCGGTCGCCCAGCAGCGCCCGCAGCAGCCCGGCGCGGCCCCGCGGGTCCTCCTGCGCCAGCCGGCGGTCCGAGACCCCGAGGGCCTTCAGCAGTTTCAGCAGTGCCTCGTCGGTGTCGACCGGACCGTCCACGCCGTGCAGGTCGACCACGAAGCAGCCGTCGGGGAACCCGTCCGCGAGATCGGCCGCCGCCTTCAGCGCCAGCGTCGTCTTGCCGCACCCCGGGGGGCCGGAGACGACCCACACCGACGACTCGCCGCCGCCGGTGCGGGACCGCTCGGCGGCCCCCCGGAGGACGGCGAGCTCCGGCTCCCGGCCCGTGAAGTCCCCCACCGAGCGCGGGGGGACGACCGTTCCGGCCGCCGCGACCGCGCGCGTCGGACGGGCCGCCCGTGCCGTGCTCAGGAGCGCCTCGCGCTCCTCGTCCGTGAGTCCGAGCCCCTCCGCGAGCGCCACCACCGTGCGCCGCTGCGGCACCAGGCTGCGTCCCCGTTCCATGTCGCCGATGGCCCGGACGCTCACTCCCGACGCCTCGGCCAGCTCCTCCATGGTCAGCCGGCCGCGCTGCCGCAGGCCGCGCAGCACGGTGGCGAAGGACTGCTTCCCGTACACGGCTCTCCTTTCCTGTCGGGCACGACGGAGCCCGCGCGTCTCAGCGCGGTCGCTCGTCCTGGGTGTGCGCGGTCATCGGCGCGAAGGCCGAGGTCGCCAGGGCCTGCCAGGCGCTGGGGCTCATGCCGTAGGCGCCGCGGAAGGTGCGGCTGAAGTGCGAGGGGCTGCTGAAGCCCCAGCGGTGGGCCATCGCGGCCATGGTGGTTCTGCGGGTGGAGCGGCCCAGTTCGAACCGGCAGGACGCGAGCCTGCGCTGCCGTATCCACCGGCTCACCGTGCTGCCGTCGTTCTGGAACAGCTTCTGCAGGTACCGGACGGAGATGTGGTGGGCGCGTGCGATGGACTCCGGCGAGAGATCGGGGTCGGTCAGGTGCTCCTCGATGTGGGCGTGGACGCGGGCGAGGATCTCGTCGCCGGCCCCGGACGCCCCGTCGGCGTGCTCCGCCGTGTCCGCCGTCTCCGCTTCGAGGAGCTCCACGACCAGGACGGAGAGGAGGTGGACGGCCGTGCGGGCGTGCCGGTCCCCGATCGGGGGGCGGCGGGACTCCGCGTTGGCGGCGAGCGCGGTCAGGAAGCAGGACGCCAGCGCCCCGATGCCCTCCCCGCCGCGTACGGGGACGCCGAGCACCCGGTCCAGCTCCGGTTCGGCGACGCCCAGGTAGCAGCGGGGCACCCGGAAGAAGATCATCCGGCCGTCCTCGCCGAACCGCAGCAGGTGCCGGCGGGCGGGGGCGCAGAAGACCAGGTCGTTCGGCTCCAGGAGGGTCCCTGCGCGCTCACGGCCGACGGTGACGGTCCCTCGGACGTGGACACCGAGGTAGACGTGGTTGCCGTCGTCCGTGTCCGGCAGCTCGGAGACCATCCGGACCAGCCATGTGGAGGGGGAGGGAGGCGCGGTGGGCGCGGGGGTCCGCCGGGGTTCCTGTCCGGGTGCCCGGGAGATCAGTGTGGGGGGCATGGTGGTTCCTTGCCGTAGGTTCGTGCGGGCGGAGGGCCGGCTCGGGCCCCGCTCGCTGCTGCCTCACGGTCACGCGTGGTTCCTCTCCCGGTCGGGGGTCCGCGGGCTTCTCCTTCTCGCGGCTCCAGACCAGTCTGAGGAAACGACGACGTCGGCACATCGCACGAATCGTGCATTGCCCTGATGCCCACGGGGGATACGAAGCGACTACTCTCCGCAGTCGCGCTGCCTGACCAGCCTGGTCAGCTCCGCGCGCGAGGTGACATCCACCTTGGTGAAGGCCCGGCGCAGGTGCGAGCCCACCGTGTGCGGGGAGAGGGAGAGCTCCTCGGCCGCCTGTCGGTTCGTCAGCCCTCGGGCGACGAGCCGGACGACACGGGTCTCCGCGGCCGTCAGCTCGGGCCAGGCGTGGTCGGCTCCGGCCGGTGCGGGCCGCTTGCGGACTCCGGCCGCCCGCAGGCGGCGGCGCACCCGGGCGACGTCCCGTTCGGCGCCCGCGCGCTCCCAGAGTGCGAGGCCGGTCTCGAAGTACGGCACCGCTTCGGACCTGCGGGTGGCCGCCAGCCTGCGTCCGGCGTCCTCCAGCGCCGACGCCCGGGCCAGCACCCTGGGGCTGTCCTCGAAGAGCCGGACGGCGCGTACGAGAAGGGTCAGGTCGTTGTCGAGGAGCCCGCGGGCGTGGGCGGCCGTGGCGGCGAGGAAAGGGAAGCCGGGGTTGAGCGCGGCGCGCCGCTCGGCCTGGGCGACCGTCTGCGCGGCCCGCTCGAACGCGCCCGCCCGCAGCGCCAGGCGGACGAGCACCGGGGCGTCGGCGGGGTCGACCAGACCGGCGTACGCGGGCCTGGCCTCGGCGGGCGACGTCATCACCCCGTCGAGTTCGGCCATGGCACGGTCGGGGCTGCCGTCGAAGTCGGCCGTCAGCGCCAGCATCCACGAGCCGAAGTGCCGGACGACGGGCGCCTCGTCGTCCCGCATGCGCCGCGCCTCCGCCGCGTACGTCCGCACGGCCGCCCGGTCGCCGGTGTGGAGGGCGACGCGCAGCATCACGTACCGGAGCGTCACGTCGGCGAGGTTGCCCGGTCCGGGGTCGTCGGGCGCGGTCGCCGCTTCGCAGTCGGTACGGGCTTCCGCCAGACGTCCGGCTTCCAGCAGGACGCGGGAGCGGGTCATGCGCCACATGCGGGTGGCGGCCGTCCGGCCCTGCTCGCCGGTGATCCGGATGCCCTCCTCGGCGACGGCGAGCGCCTCGGCGGTGCGTCCCGTGGTGTTCGAGAGCAGGGCGTGCCACAAGGCCTCGGGGACCCAGAGCGAGGTGCTCACGCCCAGGGCGTCGGCGAGCGCGGCGGACCGTTCGGCCTGCCGGAAGGCCTCGGTCAGGGCCATGCGGTGGAAGCTCACCGCGGAGCGGACGGTCGTCAGGGTTGCCTCGGCGCCGCGGTCGCCCGTGGCCGCGGCGGTCTCCCAGGCCTGCTCGGCGACCTGTTCGGCCACCGCGTGCTCGCCGGACATCGACAGGCCGACGGCGAGCATGGCGAGCAGCCGTCCGCGCACGGTGGCGGAGATCCCGGGCAGTGCCGCGCCGGCGCGGGCCTGGGCGACCGCCTCGGAGAAGTCGAAGGGTACGGAGAGGCGTGCCAGGGCGAGGCGGACGAGCGCCTCGCCCTCGGATCCGAGACCGCCGGCGGCGAGGGCGGCGGTGCCCAGATCACGCGCCTGGGCGGCCCGGCCCGTCTGCCAGAGCAGCGGGATCGTCTCGGCGAGGAGCGCCGGCCGCTCCGGCGCGGCCGCGCCGACGAGTTCCAGGGCCTTGAGGCCGCGCTCCGCGGCGTCCGCGGGCGCGGTGGGCGCGAGTTCCGCCGCTTCGGTGCGCAGCCGGGCCGCCTCGGTGGCGTCGGCGTCGGCGTTCGGGTGGGGGGCGGCGGCATCGGCGGGTGTCCCCGGCGCCGGTCCGGCGACCTCGCGGCGCGGAGCCTGACGTGGGAGCGGGAGGAGGCCGGCCTGCACCGACTCGCGGACCAGGTCGTGGCGGAAGGCGAGGTGGTCGCCGCTCTCGGCGAGCAGGTCGGCGTCCAGGGCTTCCCGCAGGGCGGTGATGAGCCCCGCTGGCGAGCTGCCGAGCAGGTCGGCGAGGCGCGCCACGGTGACGGTGCCGCCCGCGGCCGCCGCCGCCCGCACCAGCTCCCGTGCGTCGCCGGACAGCTGGTCGAGGCGGCGCGCGACGGACGGGAGCTGCCGTGGGGCGGGAGGTCCGGCGGGCAGCCCGGCCGTGCCGTTCCCGATCGTCACCGCCTCCTCGCGCAGTCGGCCGAGCAGCTCGACCAGCAGCTGGGGCACCCCCTCGGCGCGGCGGGCGAGGCGCAGGACGTCAGGGTCGGGTGCGGCGCCGAGGACGTCCTCGGCGATCCGGGCGACCGCGCCGTCGTCCAGGGGGTCCAGGACCAGCTCGCGAGCGCCCGCCGTACGGATCCGGTCCAGGGTGGTGCGCACTCCCGGCGGCACGGTGCCGCCGCGCACGGCGACGAGCCACAGGACCGGGTGCGAGGAGAGTGCGGCCGCGAGGGTGCGGAAGGTGAGGAGGGTCAGGTCGTCGCACCACTGGAGGTCGTCGAGGACGACGAGCAGGGGCGCCTTCCCGGCCGCCTCCCGCAGGCGGTCCCCCAACTCCTGGAGCAGCCAGAACCGCTGGCCGGGTGCCGCGGCGAGGTCCCGGAGGCGCCGGCCGGACGCGAGCGGATCGCCTCCGGTGAGTACGGCTTCCAGGAGCGGGCCGAGGGGTACGAGGGGTATGCCAGGGACGGGAGGTGCCTCAGATGCAGGAGTCACCTGAGGTACAGGAGACACTTGAGGTACAGGAGTTTCCGGCGGCAGGGACGCTCCGGACGTGACGCCGGGCGTGGCCGCCCCCTCGAACACCCGGACGCCACGCCGTCTCGCGGCCGTCGCGGCCTCGGCGAGGAGCCTGGACCTGCCGATCCCGGCGGGGCCCTCGACGCGGACGATCCCGCCCTCGCCCCGGACCAGCGCGTCGAGCCGCCCCTCGACGAACGCCAGTTCGGCGTCCCTGCCCCGGAGGGGTGCCCCCACGCCGCCGGGCCCCTCGGGCACGGTCCCTGTCGTCACTCGGTTCACGCTCATACGGCGGAACAGTATGAACCACGCGAACCGCCCGGCGTCACCCGCCGCCGAGGTCAGGGGCAGACCCCGTCTCAGTCGAAGCGCAGGTCGGCCAGTTGGCGTTCCAGGGCGGTGACGTCGTCCTCGGGCTCCGCGGCCGCCGGGCGCGCCGCCATGAGCGCGGCGAGCTCGGCTCCCGCACGGCGGACGCGGCCGGGCAGGCCGTCGGTGTACGCGTCGCCGCCCGAGCCCCAGTCCTCGGAGGCCGCGAACACGGCGGTGGGGACGACGACGGCGCGGAGGTAGGCGAAGAGGGGGCGGACGGCGTGCTCCAGGACCAGGGAATGGCGGGCCGTACCGCCCGTCGCGGCGGTCAGGACCGGCTTGCCGGTGAGGGAGTCGGGGTCGATCACGTCGAAGAACGACTTGAAGAGTCCGCTGTAGGAGGCCGCGAACACGGGCGTCACCACGATCAGGCCGTCGGCCGACGTCACCGCCTCGATCGCGGCGCTCAGGCGCGGGGGCGGGAACCCGGTCACGAGGTGGTTGGCGAGGTGCCCGGCCAGTTCGCGCAGCTCGACGACCTCCGTCGCGACCTCGCGTCCGGCGGCCGCGAGTTCGTCGCGCGCCGACTCGGCGAGCCGGTCCGCGAGCAGGCGGGTGGAGGAGGGGGTGCTCAGCCCGGCGGAGACCACGGTCAGCCTCATGCGGCGGACACCTCCCCGACGGCGCGGAGCGAGGCGTGCGTGGGGGCGTCCGGCACGTCGGCCGGGCGCGCCAGGGCCATCTCCTTCCGCAGCACGGGGACGACCTCCTCGCCGAGGAGGTCGAGCTGTTCGAGGACGGTCTTCAGGGGCAGTCCGGCGTGGTCCATCAGGAACAGCTGGCGCTGGTAGTCGCCGACGGTCTCGCGGAACGACAGGGTCCGCTCGATGACCTGCTGGGGCGAGCCCACGGTCAGCGGCGTCTGCTCGGTGAAGTCCTCGAGCGACGGCCCGTGGCCGTACACCGGCGCGTTGTCGAAGTAGGGCCGGAACTCCCGCACGGCGTCCTGGGAGTTCTTCCGCATGAAGACCTGCCCGCCGAGGCCGACGACCGCCTGCTCGGGGGTGCCGTGGCCGTGGTGCGCGAACCGCCGCCGGTACAGCTGGACCATGCGCCTGGTGTGGTCGGCGGGCCAGAAGATGTTGTTGTGGAAGAAGCCGTCGCCGTAGAAGGCGGCCTGCTCCGCGATCTCCGGGGACCTGATGGAGCCGTGCCAGACGAACGGCGGAACGCCGTCCAGGGGCCGCGGTGTCGAGGTGAAGGCCTGGAGCGGCGTGCGGAACGTGCCCTCCCAGTCCACGACGTCCTCGCGCCACAGCCGGCGCAGCAGCGCGTAGTTCTCCTTGGCCAGGTTGATGCCCTGGCGGATGTCCTGACCGAACCACGGGTACACCGGACCGGTGTTGCCGCGCCCCAGCATGAGGTCGACCCGGCCGTCGGCCAGGTGCTGGAGCATGGCGTAGTCCTCGGCGATCTTCACCGGGTCGTTGGTGGTGATCAGGGTCGTGGACGTGGACAGGATCAGTCTCTCGGTGCGGGCCGCGATGTAGCCGAGCATGGTCGTCGGTGACGAGGGCACGAACGGCGGGTTGTGGTGCTCGCCCGTCGCGAAGACGTCGAGCCCGACCTCCTCGGCCTTGAGCGCGATGGCGACCATCGCCCTGATGCGCTCGCGTTCGGTCGGCGTGTGCGCGGTGGTGGGGTCGGGGGTGACGTCCCCGACGGTGAAGATGCCGAACTGCATGGGGTGTGCGCTCTCCTGAGCTCGTCCGGTTCCCGCACCCGGGGAACCGGGGGGCCGGGGTGGAGCCGGGGTCTCCGGCGCCGCCCCGGCGGGTCGACGGTGTTTCAGCGGTGGGTCGCCGGCGGTGCGCCGGGGATCGGCGTCACTTCGCCAGGAAGGCGAGGAGGGCCGCGTTGACCTCCTCGGCGTGGGTCCACAGCAGGCCGTGCGGGGCGCCTTCGATCTCGACGTAGTCCGCCGCCGGCAGCGCCTTGTGGAAGGGGCGCGCGGTGCCCTCGGCCGGGAGGATGCGGTCGGCGGTGCCGTGCAGGATCAGCGCCGGCACGTCGACGGCGGGGATGTCGGCGCGGAAGTCGGTGTACCAGGTGGCCGGCGCGGCGGAGGCGGCGAAGGAGCCGCCGCGGGCGGCGGTGTCCCAGCTGTTGCGGAGGGCTTCCTCGCTGATGCGGGTGCCCAGGTTCTCGTCGAGGTTGTAGAAGTCGTGGAAGAAGGCCGTGTAGTAGGCGTAGCGGTCGGCCTTGACGGCGGCGACGACACCGTCGAAGAACTCCTTCGGGGCGACGCCGTCCGGGTTGTCGTCGCTCTTGAGCAGGCAGGGCTCCAGGGAGGCCAGGAAGGCGACCTTGGCGACGCGGCCGGAGCCGTACGAGGCGACGTAGCGGGCGACCTCGCCGGTGCCCATGGAGAAGCCGACGAGGACGGCGTTCCGCAGGTCGAGGGTCTCCATCACCGTGTTCAGGTCGTCGGCGAAGGTGTCGTAGTCGTAGCCGGTGGTCGGCTGCGAGGAGCGCCCGAAGCCGCGGCGGTCGTACGTGATCACGCGGTAGCCGGCGGAGAGGAGCGCGGCGGTCTGGCGCTCCCAGGAGTGGCCGTCGAGCGGGAAGCCGTGGATGAGGACGACGGGCTGCCCGGCGCCCTGGTCCTCGTAGTACAGCTCGACGGGGTTGGTGTTCTCCTGGCCCACGGTGATGTACGGCATGGTGGCTTCCTCGCTTCGGGTTGACGGCTCCGCGCGTCGGAGCGGCGCGGTGTGCCCGTCACGCTAGAACCGGTTCCGCGCCCTCTTTTGCCGTACCGCGCACCGCCCCTTGCACGGGCGCGCAGGGCTCGCTCACGCGTCGGCGGCCGTCGCGGTCTCGTCCTCCGCGAGGACGATCCGGGCCAGGTGGACGCGGGAACGCACCGCGAGCTTGCGGAAGATCGACGCCAGATGGGTGTTGACCGTGTGCGGGGAGACGACGAGGGCCTCCGCGGCGGACCGGTTCGTGTGGCCGGCGGCGATCAGCCGGGCCACCTTCCGTTCGGACGCGGTGAGTGCCTCCCAGCCCTGGTCGGTACGGGGCCGGAGGCGGCGGGTGCGCCGGCCGGGGCCGCTGGTGGCCCGTTCCCGCTCGGTCCGGAGCTGCTCGGCCTCGGCGTCGGCCCCCGCCCGGGCGTAGAGGTCGTGCGCGCGGGTCAGGGCCGGTGGGGCGGCGGGGTCGCCGGCGGCGAGCAGGGCGCGGCCGAGGTCGGCGGACGCGGCGGCGAGGGCCAGCGGGCGGGGGCCGCGCCGGAGGATGTCCACCGCCCGCTCCAGGAGTGCGTGGTCGTCCGTCACCAGGGCGGACGCGTGGAGGGCCGTCCCCCGGGCGGTCGGCACGTCGGGGTTGCGGGCGGCGTGTGCGGCGGCCTGGGCGGCGAGGTCCTCGGCAAGCTTCCGGTCGCCGCCGCGCAGGGCGATCCGCACGGCCTGGACGAGGTGCGGGCGCAGGAGCCGCCACCGCAGGAAGGGGTGGTCGCGCTGCGCCGACCGGAGGTGTTCGGCCGCCGCCGCGTGGTCGCCGTCGGCGTCGGCGACGGCGGCCTCCAGGTACCGGTGCGTGGCGTGGTTGCCCGTGTTCGGCCGGTCGGCGACGGCCGACCGCACCACGTCCAGGTGTTCCGCCGCGGCCTCGCGGTCGCCGCGCGACAGGGCGAGGAGACCTCGGTTGACGCGGATGTTGACCAGGTTGCCGGGCACCTGGAGGTCCGCTTCGAGACGCTCGGCGGTGACGAAGTCGGTGTCCGCGTCGTCGAGCCGCCCGAGCGCCAGGTTCAGGGTGCCCTGGGCCCACAGGAGCATGGCGGGACGCGGGGGTTCGTCGCCGGCCGCCCGGAGCAGGCGCCGTACCGCGTCGACGTCGTCCGCGTGGACCAGGGCGACGGCCTCCTCCGGCAGGAACGCCGCGTCGAACACGCTCAGCGCCGTGTGGTGGGCGACGGCGGCGGCGCAGTCGCCCGCGTTGAGGGCGATCTCGCCCAGGCCCCAGAGCGCGAGGACGCGGGCCTCGCGGTCGCCGGCCCGCTCGGCCTCGGCGAGGGCCCGTTCCGCGGTCTCCCGGGCGGCCCCGAGGTCGTTGCCCCGGGACCGGGCCAGTGCCAGCCGGGCGGTCAGCCGGGCTCGGATCACCGGGTCGGTGACGGCGGCCAGCGCCGTCGTGGTGCGGCGGGTCAGCTCGTGGACGTCGTCGAGGTGCCAGAGCGCGTCGCCGAGGACGCACTGCAGGCGGGCGAAGACGTCCATGGGCGGCCGGCGGGCGAGCAGCGCGTCGCCGGTGTCCCGTGCGCGGGTGTAGCGGCGGGCGCGGGTCAGCGCGACGACGGCCCGCTCCCCCGCCTCGTAGGCCAGGGGGGTGCGCGGCGGTACGAGTTCCAGGGCGCGTACGGCCAGGTCGGCGGCGAGGTCGGGCATCACGGCGAGCGCGTCGTCGGCGGCCCGGCCCAGCAGTCCGATCGCCTCCGTGTCGCCGGGCTCGGCGCTCTTCAGGAGGTGCGGGACGGCGTCGCCGGAGCTTCGGCCGGCCGCGACGAACCGGCCGGCGGCCTCCCGGTGCAGCGCCCGGCGTACGGAGGGGGCGAGGTCGGCGTACACCGCCTGGCGGAGCAGGTCGTGGCGGAACCGGAGGCGGTCGCCGTCGTCGTCGAGGAGGTCCGCGGCGAGCGCCTCGTCCACCTCGGTGCTCAGCGCGGAGGCGGGCCGGCCGCAGAGGGCCGCGGCGTCGGCGAGCGAGAACGCGCGGCCGAGGACCGAGCCGATCCGCAGGAAGTGCAGGGTGTCCGGCCGGAGGTCGGCCATGCGGCCGCGTACGCCGTGGACGAGCCGCTCGGGCGGTTCCGGTCCGTCCGCGCCCCCCTCGCGCCCTGTGCCCGCCGCGCCCGTCGCCGCGAGGGCCGCGAGCAGCTCGGTCGCGAGGAAGGGGTTGCCGCCGGTCCCGTCGAGGAGCTCCTCGACCCGCGCCGGCACGTGTCCGCCGAGGGTGTCGCGCGCCAGCTCGCTCAGGGCCGTGCCGGACAGCGGCCGCAGGGGCAGGGTCGTCGCCTGCGGCTCCTGCCCGTACGCCTCCGGGTTCTCCCTGCTGGTGAGGAGCCAGAGGACGGGAGAGCTGAGCAGGCGTGCCGGCAGGACGCCGAGGGCGAACCGGCTCAGCGGATCGGCCCATTGGACGTCGTCGACCGCGATCAGTACCGGTGTGCCCGTCGCGCGCTCCTCGATCAGCTGGGCCAGCCGCTCGACGAGCCAGATGCGCTGGTCGTGGTGGCCGGCGAGGTCCGCGAAGTCCGAGCCGGAGAGCAACGGCGGGTCGCCGTGCAGGAGGCCCGAGGCCAGGGAGGCGAGCGGCGCCAGTTCGTGCAGTTCCTCGGCACGGCCGTGGCTGACGACGAACCCGCGGGCCCGCGCGAAGGCGAGGGTCTCGCGCAGCAGCGAGGTCTTCCCGATCCCGGGCTCGCCGAGGAGCAGCGCGACCGCGCCCCCCTCGCCGTCGCGCACCTCCTCCACCAGCGCGCGCAGCCGCCCCAGTTCGGCTTCGCGCCCGCGGAAGCCGGGGCGGCTGAGCCCGGTCGCCCCGGTCCGGTCCCGGCTCATCCCTTGACCGACCCGGCGAGGAGGCCCCCGGCGAAGTGCCGCCGGAGGAGGAAGAAGACGAGCAGCGGGACGACGGCGGCCACGAAGGCTCCCGCGGTGAGCCGCTGCCAGTCGTTGCCGTAGGTCCCGGCCAGGTTGGCCAGTCGGACCGTCATCGGCGCGGTCTCGGCCGTTCCGCCCGACAGGGTGAGGGCCACGAGGAGGTCGTTCCACACCCAGACGAACTGGATGACGGCGAAACCCACCAGGGCCGGGCGGGCCAGCGGCAGCACGATCCTGACGAGCAGGGTCCCGTGTGACGCGCCGTCGACGCGGGCGGCCTCGATCACGTCCCGGGGCAGGCCCGCCAGGTGGTTGTGCAGGAGGAAGACCGCGAACGGCAGCGCGAAGGCCGTGTGGGCGAACCAGACCTGGGCGAACCTGGCGGGTCCGGTGAGGTCCCACGCGGGCAGGAACAGCCAGCCCCGGGAGAAGAGCCCGAGGAGCGGGACGAGCGCCATCTGGAGCGGCACGGCCTGGAGCGCGAAGACGCCGACGACCAGCGCGTCGCGCCCGCGGAAGTCGATCCAGGCCAGGGCGTACGCCGCGAAGAAGGCCAGGACGAGCGGGAAGAGCACCGAGGGGACGGTGATGACGACGGAGTTGACGAGGTGGTCGGCGAGCCGCCCCGGGCCGTTCCCTCCGCCGGACAGCACCTCGCCGTAGTTGTCGAGCGTGAAGCGCGGCGCCCCGAGCACGGTCCACCAGCCCGTCGTCTTGATGTCGTCCTCGGGGCGGAAGGAGGAGAGCAGGAGGCCGAGGGTCGGCGTCGTCCAGAGGAGGGCGATCACCACGGCGACCGCCGTGAGGGGACGGGAGGCCAGCCGCTCCCGGACGCCGTTCACCCGGTCCTCCGCCGCGCCCGGACCTGGTGGGCGACGAAGGGGGTGACGAGGAGGAAGAGGAGCACGGCGAGGGCGGCGCCCCGGCCCGTCTCCCCGTAGCGGAAGGCCTGGTCGTACATGGCGTGCGCGATGACGTCCGTGTCGAACTGCCCCCCGGTCATGGTCCTGACGACGTCGAAGGCCTTGAGGGTGCCGATCGCCTGCGCGAGGAGGACGACGAGCAGCGTGGGCCTGATCGACGGCACGGTGATCCGGCGGAGGATCTGCCCGGGGGACGCCCCGTCGAGCCGGGCGGCCTCGGTCAGCTCCGTGGGTACGGCCCTGATCGCGGCGGCCAGCAGGACGGCCGCGAAGCCGGTCTGCGTCCACACCGTCACGACGACGAGGAGCAGGACGTTCCAGGGGGACTCCACGAGCCACTGCCTCGGTTCGCCGCCGAACGCGACGACGAGCCGGTTCAGCAGTCCGATCTGGCCGGCCTCCGCGGGGCGGTAGGCGTAGACGAACTTCCAGACGACACCGGCGCCGACGAGGGAGATCGCCATCGGCGTCAGGACCAAGGCCAGCGCGAACGTCCTGAACCGCGACCGTGCGACGGCCGCCGCGTAGGCCAGACCGACCGCGGTGGACGTCAGCGGCACGAGGACGACCCACGTCAGGGTGTTGCGCAGGACGATCAGCGCCCCGGGGTCGGTGACCGTCCACACGTAGTTGTCGAGGCCCACCCACGCGTCTCCCCCGCTGTCGGTGAACGACAGCGCCAGGGTGCGCAGAGCGGGCAGGAGAAGGCCGATCGCGAGGAGGAGGAGCGCCGGGGCCAGCAGGATCAGGGCCGCGGCCCGCCGCCGTACCGGCCCCCGGTGCAGGGCGAGGAGGACCAGGGCGACGACAGCCGCGAAGGCGGCGAGGCCCTGGAGCAGGAACAGCGCCTTGGGCTGCTGGGCGACGGCGTCGAACGACATCATCGCCTCGGCCAGGACCGTTCGACGGAGGCGGCGAACTGCCGGGTGCTCGCGCCGCCGATCCAGTCGACGGCTCCCTTCCAGAAGGTCCCGGCGCCGACCGACGCCGGCATGAGGTCCGAGCCGTCGAACCTGAACTGGGTCCTGGGGTCCTGGAGCAGCTGGATGGAGAGCCTGTCGACGGGGTTGGCGGCGTCGGCCGGATCCACGCCCTTGTTCGCCGAGACGAACGGGCCCTTCTCCATCCGCGCTTCGGCGAAGTCGACGGAGGCGAGGTACTCCTGGAACGCCCGTACCTCGGGGCGGTCGGCGAACGCCGAGGCGAACACCCCACCGCCGAGGACGGGGCGGCTCGCCGGGTCCGCACCCGGCAGGAGGAAGGCGTAGACGTCCTTGTCGGGGCCGATCTCGGTGCCCTTCGGCCACATGTCGGCGTAGAACGAGGCCTGCCGGTGCATGGCGCAGTCGCCGGTCAGGACCGGGCCGCCGGCCTCCTGGAAGGAGATCGACGCCATCGACTTCGCGGGACCGAAACCGCCGTTGGCGTACCGGTCGTTCTTGAGCACGGACCCCACGGTGTCCATGGCCCCGATCACCCGCGGGTCGTCGAACGGGATCTCGTGGGCGACCCACTGGTCGTAGACGTCCGTGCCCTGCTGGCGCAGCAGGACGTCCTCGATCCAGTCCGTCACGGGCCAGCCGGTCGCCTCCGCCGACTCGACGCCCGCGCACCACGGTGTGACGCCCGACTCCGCGATCCTCTCGCTGAGGTCCATGAGTTCGGTCCACGTACGGGGAACGCTCAGGCCCCTGTCGCGGAAGAACGACGGCGAGTACCAGACGAACGACTTCACGTTCGCGACCAGCGGGGTGCCGTAGAGGGTGCCGTCCACGGTGCTGTAGCCGTTCCAGTCCGCCGACCACCCGCGCTCCGCGAGCGCGGCGACGCGGGGGCTCACGGGCTCCAGCCTCCCGGCGCGCGCGAAGCGTTCCATGAGGCCGGGCTGCGGGAAGAACGCCACGTCGGGTGCGGTGCCGCCGTCCACCCGGAGCTGGATCCGCGCCTCGAACTCCCCGTCGCCCTCGTACTGGACGTCGATCCCGGTGCAGGCGGCGAAGTCGGCCCACGTCTCCTCGAACAGGTCCGCCTCCCGGTCGCGGTTCTCCGCGTACACGGTGACCCGGGTGCCGGGGTGCTCGCCGTAGCGTGCGTACGGCGCGCAGTCCGCGGGGGTGTGCGACCGCGAGCCGTTCTCCTGCGGGGTGCCGCAGGCGGTGGCGGTGGCGGCGAGGGTGATGACGGCGAGCGCGAGCCTCGCGCCGAACCTCATGGGTGTGCTTCCTCCGATCGCCCGCCGCGCGTTCTCGGCGGGCGTTTCGGAAAGCTACCGGGTTCGAACGACTTAGACCAATCGTTCGATGTTCAAGTGCCTGGTCAGCGGCCTCGCGGCCCCTTCACAGGCCGAAACGGGCGCGGTGCGGCTCAGGTACCAGGTCGGCGTACTCGGGGTGCCTGACGATCCAGCCGCGGATGAAGGGGCAGTACGGCAGGACGCGCAGCCCCCGGGAGCGGGCGTCGTCGAGGGCGCCGCGGGCGAGCAGCCCGCCCAGGCCCCGGCCGCCGAAGCGGGGATCGATCTCGGTGTGGATGAAGGCGATCTCCCCCTCGGAGAGGTGGTACTCGGCGAAGCCGGCGGTCTCGGCGCCGTCGCCCCGGGCGCTGTCGCCCCGGGCTTCGTCACCGGTCCGGGCGTGGGCGAGGATCTCGTAACGGGACTTCTCGGAGCGGTCGATGACGCGGTACTCGGGTTCCATGGGGCTCCTGTCGGGTCGTGGGTGTCACGGGGCCGGTGGCCCGGGTCAGAGGGTGCGGCGCACGCCCGCCTGGCGTTCCAGGTTGCGGAGCTGGACGGCGAGGTCGCCTTCCACCGCCAGGTGGGCCGGACCGCTGCGGCCGATCGGCAGGACCTGCTCGCTGCGCATGTCCTCCAGCATCAGGGCGAACGCCGTGTACATCGCGACCGCCGCGACCACGATCCCGAGGACCCCGGAGGTGCGCGTGAGCCACTCGGCACCGGTGACGCCCGCCAGACCGGTGGCCGCCCAGCGGGGCAGCGAGACCGCGAGGACCAGCCACAGCGCCCGCTTGGGTCCTGTCACGGCGGTCATCAGCGCGCCGAAGCAGAGGAGCGCCAGGTTGAAGACGCCGAGGACCCTCAGGCCTTCGGCCGCGCCGGTGAGCATGATGAGCGCGTAGGGCAGCCAGCTGCCGGCGAACACCGCCATCAGGGTGGCCGCGATCACGTCGCGGGCTCCGAAGGCCAGGTAGCTGACGAGGAGTTGGAGGACGAAGGCCGGCAGCACGGTGAAGGCGACCGCCGCCCGGGCCTCCTCGCCGAGGATGCCGAGCTGGAGGCAGGCCGTCATCACGGACGCGAGGGCGATCGTGAAGAAGCCGAGTGGCATGGGCGAGGCGATGGGGCGCAGGTTGATCCGCGTCATCGACCGGAGGTCCGGCTCGAATCGGCGTTCCGGGAGGCCGGTCGGCGGAGGCGCGTCGGTCATCGGGTTCTCTCTCTCAGTGCGCGAAGCAGGGGTCGACGAACGAGGGCTCCGTGTCGGGGCCCGTGCCGCGCGCGACGCGCCACCGGCGGTGCTGCTCGGACTCGGCGACGGCCTCGGCCACCAGCGAGGCCTGGCGGGCGCCGCCCTGGTAGCCGCCCTGGCAGCCGCGTTGATGACCGCCCTGGTAGCCGCCGAAGCGGGCGACGGGGCTCCAGGCGGGGCTCACCGGCGGCACGGCCTCGTCGAGTCCCTCGTACTCCGCCGTCGCGTAGACGATCCGGCCGCCGACGACGGTGAGGACCGACTCGATGTCGGGGATGACGTCCTCGGGCACGGTGAGGAAGTCGTCGGAGAGGACCGCGAGGTCGCCGTACCAGCCCTCTCGCAGCATGCCCTTGACGTCCTGCTCGCCGGTGAGCTCCGCCCCGCCCCGGGTGTAGAGGCCGAGGGCGGTCTCCCGGTCGACCAGGTTCCCGGCCGGGTGGAGCGCGGTCCCGCCGACGGTGCGTCCGGTGACCAGCCAGTGGAGGGCGACCCACGGGTTGTACGAGGAGACGCGGGTCGCGTCGGTTCCGGCGGCGACGGTCAGGCCGCGGTCGAGCATGGCCCGGACCGGCGGGGTGTGGGCGGCGGCCTCGGCACCGTAACGGTCGAGGAAGGCGGTGCCCTGGAAGGACATCCGGTTCTGGACCGAGACGGCTCCGCCGAGGGCGGCGATCCGGTCGAGGCTGTCGGCCGAGACCGTCTCCGCGTGGTCGAAGAGCCAGCGGGCGCCACCGGGGAAGAGTCCCTCCGCGGCGAGCTTCTCGAAGACGGCCAGGTCGCGGCGGATGGTCTCGTCGTAGGTCGCGTGGAGCCTGAACCCCCAACCGTTCTCCAGCAGGAGCCGTACGGCGTCCTCGAACTCGGTCTCGTAGCCCGGGGCGAGCTCGGGCCGGGGTTCGGAGAAGTTCTCGAAGTCGGCGGCGGCCCAGGTCAGGTTCTCTCCGGCGCCGTTCAGCCGGAGCCACTCGTCCCCGTCCCCCGGCTTGACCGTCTCGGTCCAGCGCTTGAGGTCGGCGAGCTCCTGGCCGGCCGTCTGCGGGAACAGGTGGTAGGCGATCCGGAGGGTCAGCTCCCCCGCCTTCGCGAGGTCGACGACGGTGGCGTAGTCGTCGGGGAAGTTCTGGAACCCGCCGGCGGCGTCGACGGCGGACGTCAGACCGAAGCGGTTCAGCTCGCGCAGGAAGTGGCGGGTCGACGTCCGCTTGTCACCGGCGTCGAGTGCCGGTGCCTTCGCCAGGGTCGAGTAGAGGATGAGCGCGCCCGGCGCCGCGAGGAGCACGCCGTTGGGTTCGCCGTCCCGGCCCCGGACGATCTGCCCGCCGCGCGGATCGGGGGTGGCCCGGGTGAACCCGGCGGCCTTCACCGCGGCCCGGTTCATCAGCGCCGACTGGTACAGGTGAAGGACGAACACCGGGGTGTCGGGCGCGGCGGCGTTCAGCTCGGCGACGGTCGGCATCCGGCGCTCGGCGAACTGCTCGGCGGTCCAGCCGCCGACGACCCGGATCCACTGCCCCTTGGGGGTGCGGCCCGCCTGCTCCCGCAGCATCGCCAGCGCCTGGCGAAGGCTCCGTACGCCGTCCCAGCGCAGCTCCAGGACGTAGTTGAGGCCGCCCCGGATGACGTGCAGGTGCGAGTCGTTCAGGCCGGGGATCACGCGGCGGCCGAGGGCGTCGACGACCTTCGTGCCGGGCCCGACGAGCCGGGCGAGGTCGTGGTCGTCGCCGAGGGCCGCGACCCGGCCGTCGCGGATCGCGACGGCGCGGGCCCCGGGTCGGTCGGGATCGCCCGTGAACACCCTGGCGTTGCGGACGAGGAGATCGGCGTGCTCGGGCTCGCGCCGGGAGGCGGGCACGAGGCCGGCCACCGGCATGCTCGCGGAGGCGCCGGGCGTCGAAGGTCCGGTCGTGGTCATGCGAGAACCTTGCGGAGGATGTCGACGGCGACACCGATGGCGAGCTCCGCGCCGCGCGTCTCGCGCAGCGCGTTGAGCATCACGAAGTCGTGGATGACCCCCTGGACGCGCAGGGCCGTGACGGGCACCCCGGCGGCGCGGAGCTTCGCCGCGTACGCCTCGCCCTCGTCGCGCAGGACGTCCGCCTCCGCGGTGACGACCAGGGCGGGCGGCAGGCCGGTGAGCTGCTCGGTGGTCGCGCGGAGCGGCGAGGCGGTGATCCGGGCGCGCTCGGCCTCGTCCGTCGTGTACTGGTCCCAGAACCACGTCATCGCGTCGCGGCGCAGGAAGTAGCCCTCGGCGAAGGCGTGGTACGAGTCGGTGTCGAAGGCCGCGTCCGTGACCGGGTAGAACAGGACCTGCTGGAGGAGCGTGACGTCGCCGCGCTGCTTGGCCATGAGGGTGAGGGCCGCGCTCATGTTGCCGCCGACCGAGTCGCCCGCGACCGCGATCCGCGTGCCGTCGAGGTCCTTGTGCAGGCCCTCGCGGGCGACCCACTGGGCGACGGTGTAGTTCTGCTCGATCGCCACGGGGTAGCGCGCCTCGGGCGAGAGGTCGTACTCGGGGAAGACCACGGCCGCCCCGGTGCCGACGGCGAGTTCGCGGACCAGCCGGTCGTGGGTGTGGGCGTTGCCGAAGACCCAGCCCGCGCCGTGGATGTAGAGGATGACGGGGAGCGGGCCGGTGGCGCCGCGCGGGCGGACGATCCGGGCGCGGACGTCGCCGGTCGGGCCGCCGTGGACGGTGATCCACTCCTCGTCGACCTCGGGCAGGGGCACGCCCTCGCCGCTCTGGACGCCGTCCACGGCCTCGCGGCCCTCGGCGACGGGGATCTCGTAGAGGTACGGCGGCTGGGCGGTGGCGTCGGCGAAGGCCTGGGCGGCGGGTTCGAGGACGGGACGGTTGTTCATGAGGGGTTCTCCTTGGGGTTCTGCGGAACGGGGCGGCCGGGGCTTCAGCGGGTCGCCCGCGCGGCGGCGAGGATCACGTGGGCGACCGTGGCCGGGCGGGAGACGGCCACGGCGTGCGACGCGTCCACTTCGGTGACGTGGGAACGGGCGCGCCGGGCCATCCACCGCTGGGCGGCCGGAGGGATGTTCTTGTCGGCCGTGGCGATCAGCGCCCAGGACGGGATCGCCCGCCAGGCGGCCTCGCCGGCCTTCTCCTCCAGCGCGGCGGTGGCGACCGGGCGCTGGCTCACGGCCAGGACGGCCGCGTCGGCGCCGGGGACGTCGGCGGCGAACTGCCGGTGGAACTTCGCCGGTTCGATGACCAGCTCGGTGCCGGTTCCGGTGCCGCCGGGCAGCGGGTACGGGCGCGGGATCACGGTGTCGCCGAGGGTGGAGCCGGGGAACCTGGCGGCGAGCTCGGCCGCGCTCTCGCCCTGGTCCGGGGTGAACGCGGCGATGTAGACCAGGGCCTTCACCCGGCTGTTCCCGACGGCGGCGCCGCTGATGACGGCGCCGCCGTACGAGTGGCCGACGAGGACGACGGGGCCGTCGACGGCCGCCAGGACACCGCGCAGGTAGGCGGTGTCCTCGGCGAGGCCGCGCAGCGGGTTGGCGGCGGCCAGGACGGAGTGGCCGGCGTGCTGGAGCCGCCGGATCGTGCCGCTCCAGCTGGAGGCGTCCGCGAAGGCTCCGTGGACCAGGACGACGGTGGGCTTGGCCTCGGGCTCGCGCCCGCGCCGGGCGTCGCCGGTGGCGGCAGGGCCACGCCCGGGTCCGGCGCCGACCAGGGCGGCCAGTGTCGCGGGCAGGGCGAGACCGAGGGCAAGGGAGCGCCTCGTGAGATGCATGGGGTTGTCCTTGTCGGAGGGTGGATCGGTGCGCTCCGCCGGGTGGCGGAGCGGTGCGCCGGTCGGGCCGCGCGTGTCCGGCGACCGGCCGGGTGGGCGCCTCACAGGCCGTACGCCTCGAGGAGCCGCAGCCAGACCTCGCTCACCGTCGGGAAGGCGGGCACGGCGTGCCACAGGCGCTCCAGGGGGACTTCCCCCACGATCGCCACGGTGGCGGTGTGGATGAGCTCGGTGGCCATCGGGCCGGTGAGCGTGCAGCCGACGACGACGCCCCGGGTCTCGTCGACGACGAGCTTGGCGAAGCCTCGGTAGTCGTCGGCGTGGAGGGCGGCGCCGGCGACGTCGTCGACGCGGTACTCCACCGCGCGCACCGCGATCCCCGCCTCACGTGCCGCGTGTTCCGTGAGGCCCACGCTCGCGATCTCGGGGCGGGTGAAGACGGCCTGCGGGACGGCGGTGCGGTCGGACTCCGCGTTCCACGGCTGTCGGCCGCCGGTGGTGGCGGGGCGTCCCGCGGCCCGCTCGGCGATCGCCGCCGCGCAGGCGCGGGCCTGGTACTTGGCCATGTGGGTGAGCGGCGCGCGGTGGTTCACGTCGCCGACGGCGTAGAGCCAGTCGCCCGCGACCCCGGTGACCCGGCAGGTGTCGTCGACCGGGAGCCGCCCGCCCGCGGGCAGCCCCACGGAGTCCAGGCCCAGGTCGGCGGTGCGCGGCCGCCGTCCGACGGCGGCGAGGACCTCGTCGCAGACGAGGGCGGCGCCGTCGTCGGTGTGCACGGTCACCGCGCGGGTGTCGTCGTCGCGGGCGACCCGCACGGCCGACGTCCCGAAGCGGATCGTGACGCCCAGGTCGTTCAGCCCCCGGGTGACCTCTTCGCCGGCGCACGGCTCCCAGCCTGTCAGCAGGGCCTGGTCGCGGACCAGCAGGGTCACGGAGGAGCCGAGGGAGCTCCACGCGGTGGCCGTCTCGCACGCCACCACTCCCCCGCCGATGACGACGAGCCGCTCCGGCACCGCGTCGGCGGTGGTGGCCTGCCGGTTGGTCCACACGCCGATCCGGTCGATCCCCTCGACCCCCGGGAGGGCGGGTTCCGTCCCCGTGGAGACGACGACCGCACGCCGGGCCGACAGGGTACGGACCGCGCCGTCGGACCCGGTCACCTCCACCCGGCGCTCGCCGGCGAGCCGTCCGCGGCCCCGTACGAGCGCGACGCCCGCGCCGTCGAGCCAGTCGGCCTGCCCGGTGTCGTCGCCGCGCCCGGTGAAGCGGTCGCGGCGGGCCAGCGCCCGCGCCGGGTCGACGTCCCCCGTGACGGCCTGCCGGGCCCCGTCGACCGCTCGGGCCGCCGCGAGGGCGGCGCCGGGTCGCAGCAGGGCCTTGCTCGGGACGCAGGCACGGTAGGAGCACTCGCCGCCCACCGCGTCGGCCTCGACGACGACGGCGGTCAGGCCGGACCGGACGACCCGGTCGGCGACGACCTCGCCGCCGGGTCCGCCGCCGACCACGACGACGTCGTAGGTGTCCATCAGCCGCGCACCAGCGGGGTGTCCACGAGGTGCTCGGCCAGGAACCACACCTGCGCCTCGCCGGTACGGATGACCTCGGACACGAGCAGGTCGGTGCTGCCTTCGTCGCCCTCCGCCTGGATCCGGGCGGCGGCGTCCCGCGCGTCGATCAGGATCCGCTCGTGGGCGTCGAGGAGGCGCGACAGCATGACGGGCACCGGCTCCACGCCGTCCGGCGGCCGGGGGATCGCGGTCAGCTCCGCGACGTGGCGCGGGTCGCCGACCGCGACGCCGCCGAGGCTCTGCACCCGCTCGGCCAGCGCGTCGACGATCGCCAGTTGGGCGTCGGCGTGCTTGTCCAGCATGAGGTGGAGCGAGTAGAAGGTGGCACCGCGCATGAGCCAGTGGTGCTTCTTGTAGAGGGCGTACAGGATCTGCGTGTCGGCCAGTACGCGGTTCAGCCGCTGGCACGCGTACATGCGGGTGTCGTGCCCGAGGCCGATCGGCAGCTGCTTGAGCGTGCCGAACGCCTGGGTCTCGGCACCCTTCTGGTGCAGCAGGGGCTGACCGCCGCCGTGCGGGGTCGTCAAGGTGTCCATCGAATGCTCCTGAGGGAGGGGGAGGGGCGCGCGAGCGCTGTGCGGCTACAGCCGGGGGCCCGGCGCGCGGCGCGGGCCGGAGGGGTGGGCGGGCCGGTGCAGGAAGAGCCGGGCGAGGAGTCCGCTGCCGAGGCCGACGGCGAGCGCCGGGGCGGCCCACCACGACGGGTACGGCGCGAGGCCGAGGGCCGCGTCGACGGACCGGGCGCCGGGGCCGGTGGCGGCGAGGGCGGTCGCGGTGCCGATGAGGACGAGCGGGTACTCGTACCCGTCGTTCTGCACCCACAGGCCGTGGCGCCACTTCACGGTGAGGGCCACGGTCATGACCCCGACGGTGCCGGTCGCGGCGAGCGGGGTGAGCAGGCCGGCGGCGAGCAGCAGACCGGAGCCGATCTGGCCGCCGCCCGCGGCCAGGGCGGTGAGGGCGCCGCCCCGGAACCCGTCGGCGCGGAACTCCTCCGTGCCGCCCGCGAGGCCCCTGCCGCCGAGGTGGTGGCTGACCTTCTGCACCCCGTGCCCGGCCACGAGCAGGCCCACCAGCAGACGCAGGATCAGAATGCCGGTGTCCAAGGGGTTCAGCCGGCCGCGTGCGCGCCGATGACGCTCTGCGCGTACACGACGCCCAGGCCGTACGCGCCCGCGTGGGCCTTCACGATCTCCATGACGGCGCCGTAGGTCTCCTGGCGCGCCCAGTCGCGCTGCAGCTCCAGGAGCACCTGCACCCAGGTCACCGGCACGGCGCCGGCGGCGATCATCCGCTGGAGCGCGTGCTCGTGGGCCGCCGGGCTGACGCCGCCGGAGGCGTCGGTCACGACGTACACCTCGTACCCCTGCTCGAGCGCCGAGAGGGCGGGCAGCACGAGGCAGACCTCGGTCCACAGGCCGGCCAGGACGATCTTCTTGCGCCCGGTCGCCCTGACCGCCGCCACGAGCGCCTCGTCCTCCCAGGCGTTCATGGTCGTCCGGTCGATCACCTCGTTCCCGGGGAACACCTCGGCGAGCTGCGGCAGCAGGGGTCCCGAGAAGGACTCGGCGGCGACCGTGGTCAGGACCGCCGGAACGTCGAACGCCCGGGCCGCCTTGGCGAGGCCCACGGTGCTGTTGATGATCGCGGCGCGGTCGCCGCTGCCGGTGCCGAAGAACATCTGCGGCTGGTGGTCGACGAAGAGCATCACGGCGTTGTCGGGCGTGAGCAGGTCCTTGCTGGGGGCGGCCTGCACCGTGGAGACGTCGAACATGAGGAGTCCTTTCGAAGCGGTCGGAAGCGTGCCCGCCGCCTCCGCGGCCCGGCACCTCCTCAAGCTACGAGCGACCCGGCCGTCCGATGTGACCTCCTGCGCCCAGGGGTTGGCACGACAGCGCACAACCGCGCGCATCCGGCGCGGTCCCGCCACGAAACCCCCGTGCCGTCCCGTCATGGTCACGCCATGGTCGCCGCATCGTGCTGAGGCTGTAACGAAACCGGGTTGCCCCTCTTCACCGGTTCCCCGCGTGGCAAGAATCGTCCTGTCGCTTGCACGCGGACCGGCTCCGGTCCGGTCACGGGGGAAGAGGAACGAGAGATGAACTCCACTACGGCCAGAGGTGGTTCAGTGCGTCGAGGACTGCGCGGCGCGGCCCTGGGCGCGTCCGTGATCGCGGCTCTGCTCGCGACCACCGCCTGCCAGCCCTCCGGGGGCGACAACGGGGCCGGCGCGCCGCCCGCCGCCTCCTCGTCCGTCGCCGCACCGCCGGCCACGGAGTCGCCGAGCGGCACGCCGACGACCACCGCGCCGTCGGGCTCCGCCTCGACCGGGGCCGGTACCCCGGCGGGCAGGACCCCTTCCCAGGACTCCGGAACCGGAACGAGCGGCCCCACGGGCACCGAGACCGGTGACAGCGGGGAGACCGGTGGCGGCAACGGCACGAAGTACCCGGACTGCGAGGCCGACGGCCTCACCACCGAGGTCGAGCTCCAGGACCCGCGCGGGGAGACTCCCCGCCACTTCCTCCTGACCGTCACGAACGGGTCCAGGACGCCCTGCGTCCTGAACGACGCGCCGCTGGTCCGGCTGAAGGCCGGCAACGACGCCCCGATCGTCGAGACGCTGGGCGAGCCGGACACCGAGCCGGTCGTCGTCGCCGGCGGCGGCAAGGCCTACGCCGGCCTGTACGTCTTCGGCAACGACGAGGGCGGCGAAGCCGAGTACGACCAGTCCGACCGGTTCACCGCGACCCTGGTCGCCGGCGAGGGCACCGAGCTCAGCGGCACGCTCGTCTTCGACCTGCCCGACGGTCTCGACACGGTCTCCGTCGACGACGCGGCGCGGCTGAACGGCTGGGCCGGCACCGAGGGCCTGGCGATGCGCCCGATCACCCAGCTCTGACGCTCCTCCCCCACGGGCACGTACGCCGCCGCGTCTCCCGCACCCGGAGACCGCGGCGGCTTCGAAGCCCGCCGTGACGTCGTCGCCTCACGCGTGGGGGAATAGTGGACGGAGCAGCCCCTGTTGCTGACTGACACGACGGCGTGACGCGCCGTCCGTTCACGTCACCAGGAGGGACTGCCATGAGGATCGGCATCATCGGGGCTGGCAACATCGGCGGCAACCTCACCCGTCGCCTCACCGCTCTCGGGCACGAGGTGCACGTCGCCAACTCCCGCGGCCCGCACACGCTGACCGCCCTCGCCGAGGAGACCGGCGCGACTCCCGTGGACGTCACGGAAGCCGCCCGGGGCGCGCGGATCGTCGTCGTGACGATCCCGCTGAAGGCGATCCCGGACCTTCCGGCCGCCGGTCTCTTCGACGGTGCCGCCGAGGGGTTCGCGGTGGTCGACACCGGCAACTACTACCCGCGGCAGCGTGACGGCCGCATCGCGGCCATCGAGGACGAGGGTCTGACGGAGAGCCGGTGGACCGAACGCCACCTGGGGCACCCGGTGGTCAAGGCGTTCAACGGCACGTACGCGGAGGACATCCTCGACCGCCCGCGCCCGGCCGGGGACCCGGAGCGCATGGCCCTGCCGGTCGCGGGCGACGACGAGCAGGCGAAGAAGCTGGTGCGCGAACTCATCGACGAGCTGGGCTTCGACACGGTCGACGCGGGCGGCATCGACGACTCCTGGCGCCAGCAGCCCGACACCCCGGTGTACGGGCTCCGCGACGGCGTGGCGGCCGTGGAGCGCGCCCTCGCGGAGGCGTCTCCCGAGCGCCCGGAGACGTTCCGCGGCTGACAGAAGCCCCCTACGGCCTGTCCGACCCTGATCGGCCGGACAGTCCCTAGCCGATCTGGACGGCCGTCCCCGTGACCTCGATGCCGCTCGACTCCCCCGTAGGCACACCGACGGTCAGGAGGCTCGTACGGCCCATGTCGACGCCCTGATGGATCGTCAGGCTGGCCGGTGTGTCGACGAGTCCGAGGGCGCGGAGGTAGCCGCCGAACGCGGCCGCCGCGGCGCCCGTCGCCGGGTCCTCGACGACGCCGCCGGGCGGGAAGGGGTTGCGGGCGTGGAACACGGTGTCCGACTCGCGGTGGACGAGGACGACGGTCGTCCAGTCGCGGCGCGCCATCAGGTCGCCCAGGGCCGCCATGTCGTACGCGAGGTCGGCCAGCCGGGCGCGCGTGGCGGCGGCGATCACGGGGTGCCTGGCGCCGGCGTAGGCGACGCGGGGCGGCAGGTCGGGGTCGAGGTCGGCCGCGGACCAGTGGAGGGCGTCGAGGAGTTCGGCGAGGTCCGCGTCGTCGATCTTCTCGTTGCGGGGCGGGACGCTGACCAGGGTCGCGACGACGGCCCCGTCCGGACCGGTCGCGGTGGTCACCGGGACCGGTCCGGCCTTGGTGTGCAGGAGCAGTTCGCCGACGCCGTGCCGGTGCGCGTGGGCGACGGCGGTGGCGATGGTGGCGTGCCCGCAGAACGGGACCTCGTTCTGCGGGCTGAAGTAGCGGATGTCGAGCGCCCCGTCGGCGCGCGGGACGGCGAACGCCGTCTCCGAGTAGCCGACTTCGGCGGCGGTGGCGGCCATGGTCGCGTCGTCGGCACCCGTGGCGTCCAGCACCACACCTGCCGGGTTGCCGCCCAGGGGGTCGGTGCTGAAGGCCACGTATCGAAGGATGTCCATCACCCGAACCTAGCCGCTCCGTGACGACGTCCGACAGCCGGGTGGCCCGGCCCCCACGGCTGCAAGGTGACGCCGGGGTCCGGTCCGGGTGCCGCGCCGCGGGAGAGCAAGCCGTTGTGAGGGCCCGTCACAACCGGAACGCACTCCTCTGTTCCCCTGGCCTGCGGGCCACCGCCGTCACCGCCGCCGCGGCGAAGGAGAGGACCGCGAGCAGCAGCCAGACCGTCACGTACCCCGACTCGGAGGGGGCCGCGTCGCCCGGACCCGGCCCCGGTCCCGATGCCGGTCCCAGTCCCGGAGCCGGTCGCGCCGACGCGGCCAGGAGCGTGACGATCACCCCGCCCGCGACGGCGCCGCCGAGCGTCTTGGCGTTGTTGTAGAGGGCGGTGGTCACGCCGGTACGGGACGGGTCGCTGCCCTCCGCGATGACGGTCGGCAGCGCGCCGAGGGCCACCCCGATCCCCAGCCCGGCGATCACCTTCGCCGCCACCACCTGCCACACCTCCGCGTGCAGCACGGCCGTGGTCAGGAAGCTCGCCCCGATGAGGGAGAAGGCGAGCGCGAGCGCGGGGACGTAGCCCAGGCGCCCGGCGATGCGCGCCGTGAGCGAGGAGGTGACGACCGCCATCACGGCGGCGGGCACGGTCACGAGGGAGATCTGCAGGGCGGTGAGTCCGAACCCGTACCCGGTACGGTCCGGGTCGGCGGCCAGGAACGTGGCCTCCGGCGACAGGCTGCCGAAGTACACGACGCCGTAGACGACCGCGCACAGGAAGAACGGCGCGACCCTGCGGTCGGCGAGCGCCCGCACGTCCACCAGCGGATCGGGGGTGCGCAGCTCGGCCACCACCCAGGCCAGCCCGAACAGCACCGCGAGCAGCAGCTGACCGAGCGCCGTCACGGGCAGCCCGCCCCCGCCCTCCGCTCCGGAGCCGCCGGCTCCCCCGGAACCGCCGGCGCCGCCGGAGAGACCGGAGACGCCGGACAGGAGCAGCACCACCGTCACGCCCAGGAGCGCCGCGCCGGGCCAGTCGAGCCGGCCCACCGCCCGGCGCGCCGACTCCGGGACGACGAGGAAGGAGACGGGCACGCAGGCCACGGCGAGCACGGCCGGGACGAGGAGCGTGGTCCTCAGGTCGTCCGTGGCCTGGTGGACCGCGCCCATGGCGACCCCGCCGATCAGCGTGCCGAGGGCGAGCGCCCCGACGAGCCGTGCGATCGCGGAGCGGGCCTGGTCGACCGGGAGCCGGTCGCGGACGAGGGCGATCTCCAGGGGCAGCAGGGCGGCCAGCGGCCCCAGCAGCACCCTGCCGGTGAACAGCATCGGCAGCGACTGCGCGAGCGCCGTGAGCAGGGTGCCCGCGGCGACGCAGACGAGCGCGAAGCGCAGCACCCGCCGGTGGCCGTACAGGTCACCAAGGCGGCCGAGGACGGGGACGGACACGGCAGCGGCGAGGAGCTGCGCGGAGATCGCCCAGGTCAGCTCGGCGTCGGGGATGCCGAGTTCCCGCCCGATGTCCGGCAGGAGGGGCGTGATCCCGCCCTGGAGGAACCCGCTGGTCAGCTCGAAGAGGACGAGGAGGCCGACGACGGCTCGTACGGAGCCGGGGGGAACGGAGACATCGGGGGCGGCGTGGAGATCAGCGGGTCCGGAGGAGGAATCGGTCGGTCTCACGGGCGCTCCTCGGTCGCGCCCTGGAGGCGGCGGGCGGCGAGTTCGGCGAGCAGGACGGCGGAGTCGAGGACGGCGCGGTCGTCGAAGACCGCGCGGGGCGAGTGGTTGTACGGGGCGGTGGCGGGGTCGCGGTCGGGCGGGCAGGCGCCGACGCCGAGATAGGCCCCGGGGACCTCGCGCAGGACGAAGGAGAAGTCCTCCGATCCGGCGAGCGGGCGGGGCGCCTCGAAGGCGTGGTCGGCCCCGAGGAGCTCCCGGGCGGTCAGCAGGGCGTGGGCGGCCTCGCCGGGGTCGTTGACCGTGACCGGGTAGTTCTCCCGGTAGTCGATGTCGACGTCGAGGCCGTGCGCGTCGGCCACGCCGCGGACGGTCCGCTCGACACCGGCCCTCACCGTGGCCTGGGTCGCGTCGGAGAAGGTGCGTACCGTCGCCTCGAACTCGGCGTGCTCGGGGATGACGTTGCCCGCGGAGCCGGCGTGCAGCGAGCCGACCGTGATCACCGCCGGGTCGAAGACGTCCACGGTACGGGTGACCATGGTCTGGAGGGCGGTGACCATCTCGCACACGGCCGGTACAGGGTCCTTCGCGGCGTGCGGCGACGAGCCGTGGCCTCCCGCGCCGCCGACCCGGACCGTGACGGCGTCGGAGGCGGCCAGCATGGGGCCCGGCCGGACGGCCGCGTAGCCGGTGGGGAGCAGCGTCGAGGTCACGTGGAGCGCGTACGCCGCCACCACGCGGCTGCCCGCGGCGTCGAGGACTCCCTCCTCGATCATCAGCGCGGCGCCGCCCATGCCCTCCTCCCCCGGCTGGAACATGAGGACGACGTCGCCGGCGAGCTCGTCCCGCCGCCCGGCGAGGAGCCGTGCGGCGCCGACGAGGGCCGAGGTGTGCAGGTCGTGCCCGCACGCATGCATGCGGCCCGGGATCTCGGAGGCGTACGGGACACCGCTCTCCTCCTGGACGGGCAGGGCGTCCATGTCGGCACGCAGCAGGACGGCGGGGCCCGGCCGGCCCCCGCGCAGGACGGCGGTGACCGAGCTGAGCCGCTTCCCCAGGGTGATCTCCAGGGGCAGTCCGTCGAGCGCGTCGAGGACCTTCCGCTGGGTGAGCGGGAGGTCGAGGCCGAGCTCGGGTTCCCGGTGGAGGGCGTGCCTCAGGCGGGTGAGGGAGTCTGCGAGGACGAGGGCGTCGCTGTGCTGGAACATGGCGGGTATAGTGCCGATTCCTCTGCCCGGCGCCCCCGTCACGCAGGAATCCACCGGAATCCTGTGATCGTTTGCAGGAACGAACCACCTGCTCCGCGCCTGCCGAGCTCACCACCCGAGGAGCGGTCCCGTGCTCGACGAACTCGACTTCCTGCTCGTCACGGCGCTCCAGGTCGCGCCCCGCGCGGACTGGCAGCGGATCGGCGACGTCCTCGGCCTCGACGCCTCGACCGTCGCGCGCCGGTGGGCGCGGCTGACGGAGACGGGGCTCGCCTGGATCAGCGTCCATCCCAGGGCCCATGCGCACGCGCCCTCCGTCGTCGCGTTCGTCGAGGTCGACTGCGTGCCCGGACGGCTCCACGGCGTCGCGGCCGAGATCGCCCAGGACCCGCACGTGTTCAACCTGGAGCACATCAGCGGTGGCCGGGACCTGCTCGTCACCGCCGTCTTCGCCGACCAGGCCGAGCTGGCCCGCTACGTCGGGTTCCGTCTCGGCGCCCTCGACGGCGTGGCCGCCTCCCGCACGCAGATCGCCACCACCCTCCACACCGAGGGCAGCCGCTGGCGTCTGGACCGGCTCTCCGAGGAGCAGCGCCGACGGCTCGCCCCCGCATCCGGCGCCGGGGCCCGGCCGCAGGGCGGCCGGCTCCTCCGGGGCCGCGACCTGGAACTCGTCCGGGCACTCAGCGAGGACCCCCGGCAGTCCGCCGCGCGGCTGGCCGAGCGCACCGGGCTCAGCCCGACGACCGTCCGTCGCCGCCTCGACCGGCTCGACGCCGAGCACGCCCTCGTCTACCGCTGCGAGGTCGCCCGGGCACATTCCGGCTGGCCCGTCTCGGTGTCGCTCTGGGCCTCCGTGCCGCAGAGCCAGGCCGTCCGGCTCGCGGAACGCATCAGCGCCCTGCGCGAGATCCGCCTCTGCGCCTCGCTGTCCGGTCCGCACAACCTGCTGCTCGCCGCCTGGCTGCGCTCGGTCGACGACATCGCCGCCTTCGAGTCGCGGCTCGTCGCCCGCTTCCCCGAACTCGCCGTCGCGGACCGCGCCCTGACGCTCTGGCAGATCAAACTGGGCGGTCACCTCCTGGACCCGCGCGGCCTCCATCTCCGCCCCGTCCCGCTCGACCTCTGGCACGACCCGCGCTCCGAAGTCGCCGAGGCCCTCCTCCTCGACCGCCTGCGCGGTCCGTCGGCCGGTCAGGGGAAGGGGCCCGTCCGGCCCTCATGACGCAGACCGCGACCGCCATCGGGCGTGACGCGGCGTACAAGGAGATCGTCGCCCTCATGGACCAGTGGAGGGTGAACGCCCTCCCCGTACTCGCGGGTGAGGGGCTGGTCGTCGGCGTCGTGTCGGAGGCCGACCTGCTGCCGAAGGTCGAGTTCCCTGGTGCCCCTGGTCGCGCGCGCCGTGCAGGCCGTCGAAGGCGTCGTCGACGTCCGCATGGATCTCGCCGGCCCGGGAGACGCTCGCTGACGGCGTTCGAGCGGGTGCCTCGCCGCGCCCCGCGAGATCGCCCTCTCTTCCCTGCCCTCACGCGCTGCCGCCACCTTCGGGGGTGCGGTAGATGTCGGGGACGCCGTCCGCGTCGTCGTCGCGTTCCTCGTCCTCGTAGAGCTGTCGGTAGAGGCGGTTGCGGCGCCGCAGGAGGGCGGCGGCGAGCGCGGCGGCGATGAGGGAGCCGACGAGGACGGCTGCTTTGATGTGCTCGGCCCGGGCGGGGTCGGGGAAGGCGAGTTCGCCGATGAGGAGGGCGACGGTGAAGCCGATGCCGGCCAGGGTGGCGAGGCCGAGGACGTCGGCCCACGCGAGGTCGGGGTTGAGCCGGGCGCGGGTGAAGCGTGCGGCGAGGTAGGTGCCGAGGAAGATGCCCAGGATCTTGCCCGCGACGAGGCCGGTGACGACGCCGAGGGGTTCGGGGTCGGTGAAGACGTGGCCGAGGGCGCTGCCGGAGACGCTGACTCCGGCGGCGAAGAGGGCGAACAGCGGGACGGCGACGCCGGCGGAGAACGGGTGCAGCCGGTGCGCGACGCGCGCGGCCGGGGACGCCTGCTCTCCCCCGTCGCGGGTGGTGCGCAGGATCAGGCCCATGGCGACGCCGGCGACCGTGGCGTGGACGCCGGAATTGTACATCAGTGCCCAGATCGCGAGGCCGAGGGGCAGGTACCACCACCAGCCGCGTACGCGGAGTCGCTGGAGGGCGTAGAAGGTGACGAGTCCGGCGAACGCACCGCCCAGCGCGAGGAAGTCGAGGTCGGCGGTGAAGAAGACGGCGATGATCAGGATGGCGCCGAGGTCGTCGACGACCGCGAGGGTCAGCAGGAAGGCGCGCAGCGCCGCGGGCAGGTGGGTGCTGAGCACGGCGAGGACCGCGAGGGCGAAGGCGATGTCCGTGGCCATCGGTACGGCCCAGCCCTGACGGCTTCCGTCGCCGACGGTGACGGTGAGGAGGTAGAGGGCGGCGGGGACGGCCATGCCGCAGACGGCGGCGATGACGGGCAGCGCGGCGGTGGCGGGGGTCCGCAGCTCGCCGACGACGAGCTCGCGTTTCAGCTCGATGCCGGCGATCAGGAAGAAGACGGCGAGCAGGCCGTCGGCCGTCCAGTGCGCGACCGAGAGGTCCAGGCCGAGGGCGGGTATGCCGAAGTGGGCGTCGCGTATCCGTTCGTAGGCCGCGCTCCAGGGGCTGTTCGCCCAGGCCAGGGCGATAACGGCGGCGGTGAGCAGGACGAGCCCGCCGATCGTCTCGGTACGCAGGGCTTCGGTGACGGCCTGGCGTTCGGGCCACGGCAACAGGCCGAGGATCACCTTGCGCGGGCGTGACGGGGTCATCGGGGACGGCCTCCGGTCAGGTGGGCGGACGGGCACACGGCCCCTCGAACGCCGACCAGACTTCCCGGCACACCGGCATCGTGAGTCTTGATGCGTTGTTCACACCCTAGCCGCCGGGCGCGGGACCGACCAGGGTGCCGATGCGGCGACGGCGACGTCCGAGGACGACGGTGACAGCCAAGGACGACGGTGACAGACAAGGGTGCCGGCGACAGCCAGGGGTGCCGGCGACACCGAAGGGCGACGGCGGCGTCACGAACGGCGTGGCACCCTTGATCCCCGCGCGTCACGGACCCACCAGGGCGCTTTCAGGCACGAGGGAGGGACGACCGTGGCGGACAGGCAGCCGTCCGAGGAGTACCTGGAGGGGTACGACGAGATCCTGGCGAGCGTCTGCGGGACCCGGCGCGGGCTCAGCCGCGAGGAACGGGAGACCCTGCGGTCGCTCGGGGAGCGGGCGGCCGAGAGCGGAGTCGGGCTGCGGACGCTGGTCCGTTCCCAGCTGTCCGCCGCACGGCGGGTTCTCCGGGGGCTGCCCGATTCCGCCGCCGGGCACCTCCTCGGCGCCGTCGAACAGGCCCTCGACGCCTTCGCGGAGGGCCACGAGCGGGCTCAGGTGCTGGCGATCCGTCAGGAAGAGGCGGCGCGGCGGGAGTTCGTCGACGACCTGCTGTACGGCCGCAGCGATCTCGGGCGGATAGCCGAGCGCGCCGAACGTTTCGGCCTGCTCCTCGCGCACGCCCACGCCGTGGCGGTCGCCGAGGGCCCCGAGCCGTACGACGACGGCTACTCGGTCTCGCGGGCCGTGGAGTCCTCGTTGTTCGCCCGCTTCGGCAACCGGCGGCTCCTCCTCACCACCAAGGACGGGCGGCTGATCTGCATCGCGCCCGCCGACGAGCCCGAGGTGCTGGCCCACTTCGCCAAGCGGGCGCACGCCGCCACCGACGGCGGCCGGGTCGCGGTCGGCCGGGCGCATCCGGGCGCCGGCGGCGTCGTCCACTCCTACGAGGAAGCCCTCAACGCCCTCGACCTCGCCGGCCGCATGGGTCTGGAGGAGCCGGTCCTGTACGCCTCCGACCTCCTCGTCTACCCCGTTCTCACCCGCGACCGGCAGGCGATGGCCGACCTCGTCCGGACCGTGCTGGGCCCGCTCAAGGAGGCGCGCGGCGGCGCGAAGCCCCTTCTGGAGACCCTGACCGCCTACTTCGACAGCGGTTGCGTCACCGCGCAGGCGGCCCGGCACCTCAGTCTCAGCGTGCGGGCCATGACGTACCGGCTCGACAGGATCCACCGGCTGACCGGCGCCGACCCGGGCGATCCCGTCCAGCGCTACACCCTGCAGACGGCCGTCATCGGCGCCCGGCTGCTGGGCTGGCCCGACCAGGAGCTGTGACCCCTCCGCCTCCGCGGGCACGTGGGGCACGTGGGGCAGGCAGGGCAGGCAGGGCACGCAGGCGGCATTAAGAGCGCATAAAGATTGCCGGAACCAGGCAGTGAACGAGGTCACCCCATCGTGGAAACATCCTGTGACAACGGCAGGAGCAGCACGGGGCGGGTGGCGTACATGGGATGGTTTCTCGGTCTCGGCATCGCGGGTCTCGTCCTGCTCGTCCTGTCGCTGGTCTTCGACGGGGTGCTGGAGAGCGTCCTCGACTCGATCGGCGGGGGGCTGGACGGGTTCCTGTCGTTGCCGGTGATCGCCGGGTTCGTGTCCGCGCTCGGATTCACGGGCGCGATCGTCCTGGGGACCACCGGAGCGGGGGCGGGGGTCGCCGTCGGTGCGGGCGTGGTGGCGGGGGGCGCGGTGGGGTGGGCGACCTGGCGGTTCGGCCGGGCACTCCTCCGCGACGACGCCGCGGCCGCACCGCGGGGCGAGGAACTGGCCGGTACGAGCGGTGCGGTGGTGACCGCGATCCCCTCGGGCGGCTACGGCGAGGTCCTGTTGTACCTCGCGGGCCAGCCGGTGAAGTTCGCGGCGAAGGCCGACGTACCCGTGGCACGCGGCGCCGAGGTGTGGGTGGACTCCGTGCTCTCGCCGACAGCCGTCTCCGTCCGCCCGGTCGAGCGCTGACCGGCCGCCCCGCTCTCTTTCCGTTGTCGTCCTGAACGAAGGGGGTTTCGTCATGAGCCCTGTCCTCACCGCTGTGGTGGGCATCGTCGTACTCGTCGTGCTGCTCGCCCTCACCGTCATCACCCGCTACAAGGTCGCCGGGCCCAGCGAGGCGTTCATCATCACGGGCCGGCGCGGCAAGCAGGCCACGGATCCCGCCACCGGCCGCGTGTTCACCGACAACAGCGGTCAGAAGGTCGTGGTCGGCGGCGGCGTCTTCGTCGTCCCCTTCGTCCAGCAGAAGTTCACGCTCGACCTGTCCAGCCGGCACATCCCCGTCGCCGTGCGCGGCGCGGTCACCCTGCGCGGGGTGAAGGCCAACCTGGAGGGCGTGGCGATCGTCAAGGTCGGCGGCACCGAGGACTCGATCCGGGCGGCGGCTCAGCGGTTCCTGATGCAGCAGGACGGCATCGTCGGCTTCACGCAGGAGGTCCTGTCCGGCGCGCTGCGCTCCATCGTGGGCCGCATGTCGGTGGAGGACATCATCCGCGACCGGGCCGCGTTCGCCGGCCAGGTCGCGGAGGAGGCCGAGGCCAGCCTGTCCGGGCAGGGCCTGGTCCTGGACGCCTTCCAGATCCAGGACATCACCACCGAGGGCTCGTACCTGGAGGACCTCGGCAGGCCGGAGGCCGCCCGCGCCAAGCAGGAGGCCGACATCGCCGAGGCCGTCGCCCGCCGCGCCGCCGAACAGGCCCGGCTGAAGGCGGAGGAGGAGATCGCCGTCGCGCAGCGCACCCTGTACCTGAAGCAGGCCGAGATCAAGGCCCAGACCGACGAGGCCGCAGCCCAGGCCAACGCGGCGGGGCCGCTCGCCGAGGCCGCGCGCCAGCAGGACATCCTCTCCGAGCAGGAGAAGGTCGCGGCCCGCCAGGCGGCGCTGACGGACCGCCAGCTCGACACCCAGGTCCGCAAGCCCGCCGACGCCGCCCGCTACCAGGCCGAGCAGGAGGCCGAGGCCCGCCGCATCGCCCGCGTCAAGCAGGCCGAGGCCGAGCGACTGGCCGCGATCGCCGCCGCCGAGGCCGAGGCCGAGCGGGCCCGGCTGACCGGTGAGGGCGAGAAGCAGCGCCGCCAGGCGCTCGCGGAGGCCGAGGCGATCGAGGGCGCCAAGCGCGGCGAGGCGGAGCGCGCACGACGGGCGGCCATCGCGGAGGCGGTACGGCTGGAGGGCGACGCCGAGGCCGGCGCGATCGCCGCGAAGGGCACCGCCGAGGCCGAGGCCATGCACAAGCGGGCCGACGCCTTCGAGAGGTACGGCGACGCGGCCGTCCTCCAGATGCTCGTCGAGGTCCTTCCGCAGGTCGTCGCGAAGGCGTCCGAACCGCTGGCCGCCGTCGACAAGATGACGGTCATCTCCACCGACGGCGCGAGCCGGCTGACCCGTACGGTCACGGACAACGTCACCCAGGGCATGGAGCTCCTCTCCTCCACGACGGGCGTCGACCTCGCCGCCGTGCTCCAGGGCTTCACGCAGAAGAAGCCGGTCCCCGGCCAGGCGCAGCCCGTGGGGTCGGGCGACGGGGCGATCGAGATCACCGACTGACCGGGGCCGCCGCACGGATGTCAGCCGCCGGGCCCGGCCACGGTCCCGGCGGCTGAATCCGCACATCGAACGGGGGGCACATGACGGCGTTACCGCACCAGGGGAGCCCTCGCGACGGCGGCCACATGGTCGTCTGCGGCGACGACGGGCTGGCCCGCCGGCTCGCGGTCGAGCTGCGGGAGGTCTACCGGCAGCGGGTGATCCTCGTGGTCCCCGCCGACGCGGCGGCGGAGGAACAGACCGCCGCGCCAGGTGCGTCGAGCGGGAGCGCCGTCCCTCCCGTACGCGTGGACACCGCGGGCAGCCCCACGCCGGCGGTGCTGCTCCGGGCCCGGGTGAACGGGGCCGCCGCCCTCGCCCTGCTGTACGAGGACGACGAGACGAACCTCCGGGCCGCCCTCGCGGCGCGCAGGCTCGACCCGGGACTGCGGCTCGTCGTCCGCATGTACAACCGCAGGCTCGGCCACCACCTGGAGGAACTCCTCGACCAGGCCGCCCTGGTGGCCGGACGCGGCGCCGACCGGGCAGCCCTGGAGGCGTCCACCACCGTCCTGTCCGACGCGGACACGGCCGCGCCGGCGCTCGTGGCGACCGCGATCGCCGGCACCCACAAGGTCGTCCAGGCAGACGGGCTGCTCCTCCGTTCCGCCGAACGCCCGGCCCCGGGAAGGGGGGAGGTGGCGGATCCCGGGCTGTGCACGCTCGCGCTGCTGTCCTCGACGACCACCGACCCGGCCGGTTCCGAGGGTTCGGACGCCAGCGGCGCGCGGGGCCCGGAACTCCTGCCCGACGACAGGACCGCGGCGGGATCGACCGGTCGTGGCAGCGTCGTCCTCGAAGCCCTCCGCCGTACCGGCCCGGCCCTGCCGCCGCGCCGGCTCGCCCGGCGCGGCGCCCCGCTGGGCGAGGTGTTCTCCGCCCGGCTGCGCCGGTCACTCGCCGGGATCGTCGGCGCGGTCCTCGCCCTCACCGCCACCACGGCCGTGCTGACCGACGCCGACCCCGTCCACGCCGCCTACCTGACCCTGCTCGACCTGTTCTCCATCAACGACCCGGCGCTGGAGGAGTCGCCCACGCGGCAGGTGCTCCAGCTGCTGTCCGGGCTCACCGGTCTCGCGCTGCTCCCGCTGCTCGTCGCCGGCGCCCTGGAGGCGCTCGGCACCTTCCGCACGAGCGGGGCCCTGCGCCGCCCGCCGCGGGGGCTGTCGGGGCACATCGTGCTGCTCGGGCTGGGCAAGGTCGGCGCCCGGGTCCTCGCCCGGCTCCAGGAACTCGACGTCCCCGTCGTCTGCGTCGAACAGGACCCCGACGCCCGCGGCGTCCCGCTCGCCCGCGACCTCGGCGTCCCGGTCGTCCTCGGCGACGCCACCGAGGACGGCGTGCTCGACGCGGCCCGTATCCGCCGGGCGGACGCCCTGCTCGCCCTCACCAGCTCCGACACCACCAACCTGGAGGTCACCCTCGTCGCCCGCGCGCTCAGGAACGACCTCCGCGTCGCGCTCCGGCTGTACGACGACGACTTCGCGACCGCCGTCTACCGCACGCTGCGCTCGGCCCATCCCGATGCCCTCACCCGCAGCCGCAGCGTCTCCCACCTCGCCGCACCGGCCTTCGCCGGGGCGATGATGGGCCGCCAGATCCTCGGTGCCGTCCCCGTCGAACGCAAGGTGCTGCTCTTCGCCGCCGTCTTCGTCGCCGGACACCCGCAGCTGGAGGGCCGTACCGTCGCCGAGTCCTTCCGGCCCGGCGCTTGGCGCGTCCTCGCCCTCGACACCGCCTCCCCCGGAGCACGCCGCCCCGACCTGGCCTCCTCCCACCAGGAGGGCGACGCACCGCAGCTCCTGTGGGACCTCCACCCCGGCTACGTCCTGCGCCCCGAGGACCGCGTCGTCATCGCCGCGACCCGCCGCGGCCTCGCGGAACTGCTCGCCCCGTCCCCCGGGAGGCACCGCGCCCCGGACACGCCACCGGGGTGACCGGGCGAGGCGCGGCCCGTCCGGACGGACGGACGGACGTCACGCTCGCGGGAGGCCCGCCCCGTGACGGACAATCCTTGTGGGGGCCGGTACGAAGCCACCGACCGCAGGGATCGCCATGTCCGACCTTCCGGCAGCAGCCGAGCTGACCCGGGTCTTCCTCGTCGACGACCACGAGGTCGTCCGGCGGGGCCTCCGCGACCTGATCGACGACGAGCCGGACCTGCGGGTGGTCGGTGAGGCGTCCACCGCCGAGCAGGCCGTCGCCCGGGGGCCCGCGCTGCGGCCGGACGTCGCGGTGCTCGACGTACGGCTGCCGGACGGCGACGGGATCACCGTCTGCCGGGAGCTGCGCTCCCGGATGCCCGGGCTGGCCTGTCTGATGCTCACCTCGTTCGACGACGAGGACGCCCTGCTCGACGCGATCGTCGCGGGGGCGTCGGGGTACGTCCTCAAGCAGATCAACGGGTCCGACCTCGTGTCGGCGGTTCGGACCGTGGCCTCGGGGCAGTCGATGCTGGATCCCGCCACCACCGCGCGGCTGATGCGTTCGCTGCGCGCCCCGGAGGCGGCGAGGCCACCGGAGGACGAACGCCTCGCCGTCCTGTCCGAGCGGGAGCGGTCCGTGCTCGACCTGATCGGCGAGGGACTCACCAACCGGCAGATCGCCAAGCGGCTGTACCTGTCGGAGAAGACCGTCAAGAACCACATCTCGCGGCTGCTCGGCAAGCTCGGTGTGGAACGCCGTGTGCAGGCCGCCGTCATCGCCGCGCAGGCGCACGAGCACGACCAGCGGGGCGAGGCCGGGCGCGCACGCGGGCACGACGGCACCACGAGGTAGTCGGCCTCACGCACGCTCGTCCGGACCGGGGATCCGCCACTCCACCACCGTGCCGCCACCCGTTTCCTCCCTCGCCCGGACCGACAGGGTGCCGCCCAGCCGTTCCGCCCTTTCGCGGAGGTTCCGCAGGCCGCTCCGGGCACCGCCCGGCCGGATGCCGACGCCGTCGTCGCTCACCGTCACCGCCAGGGCCCCGCCGTCGACGACGACGGCGACCTCCGCCCGCCGGGCTCGCGCGTGGCGGGCCACGTTGGTCAGGGCCTCACCGATGACCGCGATCACCTGATCGGCCGCCTGCGCCGACACCTCGGTGTCGAGGAGCCCTTCCATGCGCAGCGCGGGGGTGAACCCGAGCACGGTCGCGGCCTCGTTCACGGCCGTGACCACCCGGTTCCGCAGCTTGGGCACGGCGCCGGGGACCTCGTGTTCCCGCAGCCCGAAGATGGTCGACCTGATGATCTTGATGGTGGCGTCGAGGTCGTCGATCGCCCGGGACAGGCGGTCGACGGCCTCGGGGTGCTCGACGAGCCGACGGGCGCTCTGCAAGGTCATGCCCGTCGCGAAGAGCCGCTGGATCGCCAGGTCGTGGAGGTCGCGGGCGATCCTGTCGCGGTCCTCCAGCAGGCTCACCTGCTCGGCGTCCCTGCGCCGGTCGGCCAGTTCGAGCGCCAGGGCCGCCTGTCCCGCGAAGCCGGGGAGCGCGGTGACCTCCGCGCCGGTGAACGGCGGCCGTCCGTGCCGCCGTGCCAGGATCAGCACCCCGCTGAGTCGCTCCTTGGTGCCGACGGTGACGGCCACCGCCGGTCCGAACCCCTGCCAGCGTTCGGGCCGCACCGTGATGCGCGGCTCCTTCTCGACGTCGGCGACCACGACCAGACCGTCCTGGGAGAGCGCGATCTCGGCCAGCGTTCCCGCGCTGGTCGGCAGGACGACGTCCCGGTGGGCCTCGGCCCCGGCTCCCCGGGCGAGCGAGCCCCGCAGTTCGCCGCCGGCGCCCACCAGGTAGAAGACCCCCATGTCGGCCGCCGCGATGTCGACCGCCTGCTCCAGCATGGCCTCGAGGACCTCGCGCTCCTCCGCGCCGGACAGCAGGGCGCTGGTCAGGTCGGAGCTCGCGGCGAGCCACCGCTGCCTGATCCTTCCCTCCTCGTAGAGGCGGGCGTTGTCGATGGCGATGCCGGCGGCGACGGCGAGGGTCGTCACGACGGCCTCGTCCTCGGCGTCGAAGTCGGACGCTCCGCGCTTCTCGGTGAGGTAGAGGTTGCCGAACACCTCGTCCCGTACCCGGATGGGGACGCCGAGGAACGAGTGCATCGGCGGGTGGTGCGGCGGGAAGCCGTACGAGGCGGGATGGTCGGAAAGCTCGGACAGCCGCAGCGGGCGGGGGTTGCGGATCAGCTCACCGAGCAGGCCGTGCCCCGAGGGCAGCGCGCCGATCCGGCTCCGCAGGTCGTCCCCGATGCCGATGGGGACGAACTCGGAGAGGCTGCTGTCGTCGCCGATCACGCCCAGAGCTCCGTACTCGGCGTCGACGAGGGTGACGGCCGCCTCCACGATGTCGCGGAGGACCTGGGGCAGGTCGAGTTCCCTGCCCACGGCCATCACGGCTTCGAGGAGCCCGTTGAGCCGGTCCCGGGTGCTCCGTACCTCGTCGATGCGCCCCTGGAGCTCGTCGAGCAGCTCGTCGAGACGCAGCCGCGGGAGCCTGCTGTCCTCAGGACCGGGGCTCTCCGGCACCATCTCCACCTCCGGCCACCTCCGGCGGGCGGGCATCGCCGCCGGACCTTCCTTCACGGTAGATCCGGCATGCCGGACGCTCCAGCCGACGACGCGCACCACGGCCACGGGGGTGGTTGCTTCGGCGGCCACCTGGAGACCGACCGACCCGAGCGGCGGCGAGGGGAACCCGCCGAGGCCCCGGTGTCCGGCCTGCGGCGGTCGGGGGCGCGCGGCCCGGCGACGGCGAGACCGTTCGGGCCGCAGGGTGGACCGTTCGGCCCTCGTCGGGCCCCCCGCGCGCGGAGGAGGGTGGTGACGCGGGACGTCGGCGGCCCGGACGCCCGGACAGGAGGCGCGGCGATGAAGCACATGAAGGTCGGCGGTCTGATGACCGACGAGGTGGTCTCCGCCGTCCCCGCGACGTCGTTCCGGGACGTGGCGAAGCTGCTGGCCGAGCACGACATCAGCGGTGTGCCCGTCATGGACGAGGACGACCGCGTCCTCGGGGTCGTCTCCGAGAGCGATCTCCTGTCCCGGCACGCGCTGGTCGCCCGCGACCTCATGACCGCGCCGGCCATCACGGTCCACGCGGAGGAGACGGTGGCGGACGCCGCACGGCTCATGGTGCGTCGCGGAGTGGAGCGGCTCCCCGTGGTGGACGAGGAGGAACGTCTGGTCGGCATCGTGACCCGGCGCGATCTCCTGTGCGTCTACCTCCGCCCGGACGCTGAGATACGGCACCGCGTGCGGGCGGACGTCCTCACGGACGCCATGGACCTGCCGCCCGACGCGGTGGACGTGCACGTCCTCGACGGCGTCGTGACGCTCGCCGGACGCGTGCGGCGACGGAGCCAGGCCCTGGCCCTCGTCGGGCTCGCCGAAAGGGTGGACGGCGTCGTCGCCGTAGTGAACCGCTTGTCCTGCGCGGAGGACGACGCCCGCGTCGCCTCCGCCGGCCGGACCCCGTACGACATCTCCTGGTGACCCACAGACAGGAAGCACCGTGACTACCACCGGACTGTCCCGCTCACTCGTGACGTCGCTGGTCCAGGACGCCGCCACGGCACCCTCGATGCACAACGCGCAGCCCTGGAGGTTCGTTCACCACATGCCCCGCCTGCACCAGGTGCATCGGAGGGGCGACGACGTCATCGCGCTGTACGGGGATCCCCTGCGCGCCATGCCACGACAGGACCCCGACCACCGCGCCCTCCACCTCGGCTGCGGCGCCGCGCTCTTCGGGCTGCGGGTCGCCGCGGCGCACAGGGCCCGCCACGCCGAGGTCCTGCCGTTCCCCTCGCCCGGTGACCCCTGGCACCTGGCAGACGTGCGCATCGGCGCCCCGGAGGACGACGACGCGGCACTCGACGAACTCCACCCCGCCCTGGCGCGCCGGCACACCAGCCGGTTCCCCTTCACCGAGGAGCGGATCCCCGCCGAGGTGCTCGACGGGCTGCGCGCCGCCGCGCTCCTCGAGGGCTGCCGCCTGGTCGTGCCGGGCGACTGGCACGCCGACACCGTCATGGATCTCGTCCACGCCTCCGAACTGTTCGAGGCCGCCGACGAGGCGGTACGCGCGGAGATCGCCTCCTGGACCCGCACGGGCTCCGCGGAGGATCCCGAGACCGGAGACGGCGTCCCCGCGTACGCCTTCGGGCCACGGCAGTACGACGTGACGTCCCCCGTCAGGGACTTCGACTCGCCCCGCCATCTGCCGGGCCGGGACTCCGCGCGCTTCGAGAAGAGCCCGCAGATCGCGCTGCTCGGCACGGTCGGCGACACACCGGAGGACTGGCTGCGGGCCGGACAGGCCATGCAGCGCGTCCTCCTGCGGGCCACCCTCGACGGCCTCGCCACCTCCCTCATGTCGCAGCCGCTGGAGTGGCCCGAACTCCGCTTCGACGCACGGGACCCCGGCTCCGGGATCGGCTACGTCCACATGCTGTTCCGCCTCGGCTACGGCCCTGCCGGGCGCGCCACGCCCCGCCGTCCCGTCTCCGACGTACTCGTCGTCGACTGACGTCCCCGAGGACGCGACCGGCGCGGAAACCGTTCCGAAGGAGGGACGACCATGTCCGAAGCAACGGCGCTCACGTCGCCCGCGCCCCCGCGCCCGGCACTGCTCAGCTTCCTGGGTGGGGTGGGTACGGTCACGGGCAGCAAGTTCCTGGTCGAGAGCGACCATGCGCGGATCCTCGTCGACTGCGGTCTCTTCCAGGGTTTCGCGACCTTGCGGCGTCGCAACTGGGAGCGGTTCGCCCGCGACGCAGCCGACATCGACGCCGTGGTCGTCACCCATGCCCACCTGGACCACTGCGGCTACCTGCCGCGCCTGGTCCGGCAGGGCTTCCGCGGGCCGATCCTCACCAGCGCCCCCACCGCCCGGCTCGCCGCGATCGTGCTCCGCGACAGCGCACGGCTCCAGATGGAGGCGGCCCGGCACGCGAACGAGCACGGCTGGTCCAAGCACCGCCCCGCCAGGCCCCTCTACGACGAATCGGACGTCGAGAAGACCCTGTCGTTCCTCGACCCCGTCGCGATCGGCGACGAAGTGGAGATCACGAACGGGACCAGGCTCAGGTTGCACCACGGCGGCCACATCCTCGGGTCGGCCTGGGCGCACCTGACGCTGGAGGACGGCCACACCCTTGCCGCCTCCGGGGACCTCGGACGCCCCGGGCATCCCCTGCTGCTGCCGCCCGAGCGGTTCAGCGGCGCCGACGTCCTGCTGATGGAGTCCACCTACGGCGACCGGCACCACGAGCGGGAATCCGCGAGGTCGGAGTTCTCCTCCGTGATCGCGCGGACCCTCGCCCGGGGCGGCACCGTCGTCGTCCCCGCCTTCGCCGTCGACCGCACCGAGGTCGTCCTGCACGAGCTGGGCCGGCTGCGCGAGACGGGCGTCCTTCCCCGCTCGGTACCGGTGTACGTGGACAGCCCCATGGCGCTGGCCGCGCTCGACGTGTACCGGGACGCGCTACGGGAACGGTCGGCCGAGCTGCGGCCGGAGGTCCTCGCCCAAGGGGAGGCGGCACTGAGCCCGGCACCGTTCCTCGCCGCCCGTACCGTCCAGGAGTCCGTAGCGATCAACGAGGCCAAGGGTCCCGCCGTCATCGTCTCGTCGGCGGGCATGGCCACCGGCGGGCGCGTGCTGCACCACCTGCGCCGGTTGCTCCCCGATCCCCGGAACACCGTCGTCGTGGTCGGTTTCGCCGCCGCGGGCACGCGGGCCCGGGATCTGGTGGACGGGGCGCGCGCCCTGAAGATGTTCGGCGAGTACGTGCCCGTACGGGCCGAGGTCGCCGACCTCCCCCACTTCTCGGCCCACGCCGACGCCGACCAGATCATCGGCTGGCTGCGCGACGCGCCTCCCCCGCACACCACGTACCTCGTCCACGGCGAACCGGGCGCGTCCGCCGCCCTGCGCGACCGCATCGACCACGAGCTGGGCTGGACGGCCGTGGTCCCCCGCTCGGGCGAGGCCGTCCTGGTCCGCTGACCGACACCCGCCGGGGAGAGAGCCGTGACCGCACGGCTGTTCACCGCCCCGGGGGCCGGTCGGTCCCGGCGGGAACGGGGCCGACCGTCCCGGAAGGGGACCGTTCAGCACTGCCCGGGACCGGCTCCGCGTACCAGGATGGGTGCTGTCGGGGCCGCCGTGCCCCGCGAAGGAGGACCGTCATGCGGCACCGCAGGATCGGTCGGCTGATGACCCGTGACGTGGTGAGCGTCCGCGGGGACGCGCCGTTCAAGGAGATCGTCCGCACGCTCGCGCGGAACCGGGTGACCGCCGCTCCCGTGGTGGACGGCGGCGGCCGGGTGGTGGGGGTCGTGTCGGAGGCGGATCTGCTGCGCAAGACCGCCGACCGGGCCGCCGCACCGGACGGCCTGCCGGCCGTGCCGGACCTGGAGGCGTGGGAGCGGGCCAAGGCCGACGGGACACGGGCGGAGGAGCTGATGTCGGCGCCGGCGGTGTGCGCCCGTCCCGAGTGGACCGTGGCCGAGGCGGCACGTCTCATGGAGGTCCAGAGGGTGAAGCGACTCGTCGTCGTCGACGCCGACGACCACGTGCTGGGCATCGTGAGCCGTCGCGACCTGTTGGGCGTCTTCCTCCGCGAGGACGACGACATCCGCCGGGAGATCGTCGGGGACGTGCTCGGCGACGCGCTCCGCCTCACGCCGGCCGCCGTTGCCGTCGAGGTGCGTGACGGACGCGTGGAGCTCGCCGGGCGAGTGCCGTTCCGCGCCATGCTCCCGACGGTGGAGCACCTGTGCGCCATGGTGGACGGCGTGGTCTCGGTCTCCCGCGCCGGACTCACGTACGACGTCGACGACGGCATCGACGACGGCATCGAACGAGGAGGTGGACGATCATGACGCGGAGCATCGTGGTCGGTCTGGACGGCACGGGGCAGGCGGACGCCGCCGCGGAGTGGGCGGCCCAGGAGGCATCGCTGCGCGGCACCGGAGTGTGTCTGGTGCACGCGCGGGAACCCGTGCCGGCCATCCTCGTACCGTTCCTGACTCCGGAGGCCAAGGAGGCGTGGGCGGAGAGGATGATGGCGCGCGTCGCCGACGACCTGCGCGGACGCCATCCCGGACTGTCGGTGACCACGCGTCTGCTGCTCACGGGGCCCGTGCCGGGGCTCGTCGCCGCGGCCGAGGAGAGCGAGCTGCTGGTCCTCGGCTCCCGGGCGCTCGGCGGGGTGGCCGGCTATCTGGTCGGCTCGGTCGGACTGACGGTCGCCGCCGCGGTCGAGCGGCCCGTCGTGCTGGTACGGGCGGGGGGCGAGGCGCCGGCGCCGAGGGGGCCCGTCGTGGTCGGGGTGGACGTGCGGCAGCCCGTGGACGCCGTCCTGGGTTTCGCGTTCGAGGAAGCCTCCCGGAGGCGCTCCCGGACGGACGTCGTGTACGCGGAACAGCTTCCGCTCTTCGCGGGGCTGGGACCGGCCATGGTCCCGGACGTGCGCGCCGCCGTGGCACCGGAGATCAGGCGTTCGCTCGACGAGCGCCTGGACCCGTGGCGGGCGAAGTTCCCCGACGTCGATGCCGCCCCGCGCGTGGTGATCGGATCGGCGGCCCTCGAACTGGTCGGGGCCGCCGCGGGCGCCTCGCTCGTGGTCGTGGGCCGGCGGTCGCACCGTTCGGCGCTGGGCGCGCACATCGGCAGCGTGGCCCACGCGGTGCTGCACCACAGCCCGGTGCCGGTGGCGGTCGTGCCCCACGACTGACGCCGGTGCCTCACCGTCGGTTCGCGGAGCGACGGACAGCCGAAGGCGTCCCGGACGCCCGGGCCCACGACGCCGTCGAGCAGGGCCGGCCCGCGCCCCGCGGCCATCGGTCCGCACGGACCGCCCTGCCGCTCGCGACGGCACGGGAAGGAGACGGAGTCCTTCCCGCGGGTCAGGGCGTGGTGACGACGAGGGCCGCGTTGTGCCCGCCGAAGCCGACCGACGTCGACACCGCCGTGCGGAGCCGGGCCGCGCGGGCCGTCGTCGGGACGTCCAGGTCGATGCCCTCCCCGGGCTCCGCGAAGTTCGCGGTCGGGGGCACCGTCCCCTCCCCGAGCGACAGCACCGTCAGCGCCGCCTCCACGGCTCCGGCGGCGCCCAGGAGGTGCCCGGTGACGCCCTTGGTGGAGGTCACGGGCGGCCGGTGCGGGAGGAGGGAGGACAGGACGGCCGCCTCCACGCGGTCACCGAGCGGGGTCCCGGTGCCGTGCGCGTTCACCAGGTCGACGTCGCCCGGCTCGCGGGCGGCTTCGGCGAGCGCCAGGCGTACCGCGGTGCGCAGCCCCTCGCCGTCCGGCCGGGGAGCCACCACGTGGTGGGCGTCCGAGGTCTCGCCGTAGCCCGCGATCAGGGCCCTGACCGCCGCGCCGCGCGCCGCCGCGTCCGCGGCCCGCTCCAGGACGAGGAATCCGGCGCCCTCGCCCATGACGAAGCCGTCCCGCCCCGCGTCGAAGGGCCGCGAGGCCCCGGCCGGATCGTGGAAGCGGTGCGACAGGGCCCGCAGCCGGTCGAAACCCGCGACGTAGAAGGGGGTGAGGCTGGATTCCGCGCCGCCCGCGAGGACGACGTCGCACCGGCCCGTGGCCAGCAGGCCGAGGGCGATGCCGATCGCGCTCGCCCCGGCGGCGCACGCGGTCGCCACCGCGAGCGAGGGGCCGCGGAGCCCGAACTCGACGGCGAGCTGTCCCGCGACGCCGTTCGGCAGCGCCGCCGGTACGGCGAAGGACGACAGGTCCCGCGGCCCGTCCGCCCGCAGCACCGCGAGTTCCCGCTCGTACGTGGTCGCGCCTCCCGTCCCCGTACCCACGACCACGCCGGTACGGACTCCGTCCCGCGCCCGGTCCGTGAGGCCGGCGTCGGCGAGCGCCTCGCCGGCCGCGCACAGGGCCAGGAGCGCGGAGCGGTCCGGGCGCCGGGCCTTCGCGCCGCGCGGTACGGGCGGCTCCGGGGCCCGGCAGGCGACGAACGGGACGCCGTCCGCGTCCGCGAGGACGGCCGTGGGCTTCCCGGTGCGCACCGCCTCCCAGGTGGTCGCCCGGTCGGGGCCCGCGGGGGTGAAGAGCCCGACGCCGGTGACCGCGATGCCCGCTCCGCGCGACCGGCCGCTTCCGGGCGCCATCAGGAGGCCTGCGGGGCGAAGCGGGAGACGAGCCGCTCGATGTCCGCGACGGTCGCGGCGGCGTACAGGTCCTCCTCCGGCACCGGGATGCCCCGCTCCTTGCGGAGCACCAGCGACAGTTCGACGACGAGGAGGGAGTCGAGTCCGGCCTCCTCGCGGGTGGCCTCCGGGGTGATGTCGTCGGCGTCGAGGCCGAGTTCGGTGAGCAGCTGCTTCAGTTCGTCGAAGGTCATCGGGTCTCCTCGGTCATGGGGGTGGGAGGGGTGGTGGGGGCGTGAGGGGTCGTGGGGGTGGCTGCCGCCTGGTTGAGGCCGAGCAGGACGCACACGTCCGTCAGGAGCGGTACGTGGTACGCGAGCGGGCGCGGCCCCGCCTGGTCGGGGCGGGAGTCGAAGCCGCCGTCGGGCCGCTGCCGCGCGAGCAGGTGGCGGACGGCGCGGCGCGCGTGGTCGCGGGCCGAGGGCGTGCGGGCCACGGCGATCAGCGCGTACGCCGTGCTGATCGGGTCGCTCGGTTCGCCGGGCACGTGGCCCCAGCCCCCGTCCTCCCGTTGGGTCGACACGAGTCGGGCGACGGCCCGAGCGCGGGCGCGTGCGACGTCGGCGAGCGCCGGGTGGCGGGAGGGGACCGAGGCACGGAAGGAGTCGAGGGCGAGGACGGTACGGAACAGGGCGTTGCTCTCGTTGAGGCTCCAGCTCCGTTCGTACGGGCCGCCCGCGGCCTCCCGGTCGAGCAGGAACCGTACGGCCGGCTCGACCACCGACGCGAACCCGGGCCGGGGCGCGAGGGCGTTGACGGCGGCGGCGGTCATGGCGGGCTCGGAGTCGGTGCCGCGTTCGAACGTGGGGAAGCCGCCGTCCCCGCCCCGCCGGACCGTCAGGTAGCCCTCCCCCGCCGCCACCGCGCGGACGACGTCGGTCACCCCGTCGGGCCGGACGCGGTGTGCCGTCGTGCGGAGGAACTCGACGCAGTAGGAGGTGTCGTCGATGTCGCTCTGGGCGACGGACCGGTCGAACCCCCAGCCGCCGTCCGGGTTCTGCTGCCGGGTCAGGGCTTCGGCCAGGGGCAGCAGGGTGTGCGGCGGGGCGCCCGCACCCGCGAGGGCCAGGCCTCCGGTGGCCGTGGCGAAGACGTCCATGCCGGTGATGAACGGCATCCCGCCGTCCGGCCGCAGCCACTCGCGCACCTCCGCGGCGCGCGCCCGGACCGGCGGCGCGTGCCGTGGGCTGTGGCGCAGGGCGAGGAGGCCGAGGAGCCGGGCGAGGTGGTTGCCGTACGGGGGCGGTCCCGGCCGGGCGCTGGGGGCGAGGGTGCGCCAGTCGTCCTCGGTGACGGTGCCGGGTGCGCCGGTACCGACGGCGTGGAGCACCTTCAGGGCGGTCATCTCGGTCACGAGCCAGCGTTGCTGGCCGCGGGCGTCGAAGGGTGCCGGGGATTCGGTGAGCGGAAGGTGTGGGTGGGCACCGAGTTCGGCGAGGATCGTGCCGAACATCAGCCGTTTGCGTCCGGCGGTGAAGTGGGGGAACCGGCCGAGCAGCCGGTCGACGGCGGCGGCGCCGTCCACGTACTCGCCGAGGGCCGCGCGCGCGGTGGCTTCCTGGAAGGGATCGGGGGCGCCCTCGTCCACACCCGTCTTCAGGTGGCGGGCCAGCCGCTCCTGGGTGCCCGGGTCGACGTCCAGGGCCGTGAGCAGGTGGAGTGCGAGGGAGGACTCCAGGAGGCGGCTGTCGCAGGGGGCGCGCAGCAGTCCGTCCGGGGCGGTCGCGGCGGCGACCCGGGCGGCCAGGCTGCTTCTGGCCCGGTCGAGTGCGGGGCCGTCCGTGGGGACGTCGCCGCTGGTACGGGGGAAGGCGAGGGAGGCGTCACGCAGGGGCGGTGCGCAGGGGGGCATGAAGGATGCGCTCTCCGGGGTCGGGGGGTGGAGGGGCCGGGCCGGGGGCCCGGCCGGCGCCCCGGCCCGTGCCGGGCCGGGGGGCGAGGGGTCGTCACGGCAGCGGTGGGGTGCCGGGGAAGAGGCGGCGGAGCGCCTGTTCGCCGGTCGGGACCAGGGGGGTGCGGTCGTCGGCGAGGAGGGTGTGCGGGTCGACGAAGCCGCACCAGGTGATCTCGTCCCGGTCGGGGCGGGGCGGCCGGTCCGCCGGCCACGCGTGGACGGCGAGGAAGCCCGCGCCGTGCGGGTCCTCCACGCGGACGCGGTAGACCTCGGTGAGCGCGGGCGCGGTGTCGTACCCGAGCTCCTCGCGCAGCTCGCGCAGGGCGGCGTCCCGGTAGGTCTCCCCGGCACGGACCGCGCCGCCGACGAGGATGTCGTAGTGGCCCGGATAGGCGCGGGCCGTCGCGGGGCGCCGGTAGAGGAGGACCCGGCCGGAGGGGTCGGTGCAGACGGTGGCGGCGTAACGGCGCAGCAGACCGGACGGTGCCGTGCCCGCACGGTCGGCCTGGGCCACGACGCGGTCGTCGGGGCCGACGAGGTCGATCCGTTCCGTGTCCGCGGTCGGCAGGCCCGTGGGGACGGTCACCGGCGCTCGCGGACGACGGCGTGGAAGGGGCCCGCCGGGCGCAGGTTCAGGCCGAAGACCGGGTCGCCGGCGGGTGCGGTCGACTCGATCGCGAAGCGCGGCAGGAGCGCGCCGAGCAGCACGTCCATCTCGCGCATGGCGAACCGGGTGCCGAGGCAGGCGCGGGGGCCGATGCCGAAGGGGAGGTACGCCCCCGGGGGCAGCGGCTCTTCGGCCGGGAACCGCTCCGGAACGAACGCCTCGGGGTCCGGCCACACCTGGGGGTCGCGGTGGGTGAGGTAGGGGCAGACCAGGAGGTCCGTGCCGGCCGGGACGGGCACGCCGTCCAGGGTCTCGTCGGCGGCGGTCTGCCGGGGCAGGAGCCATCCGGACGGGTAGAGGCGCAGGGTCTCCGCGACGACCCCTTCGATCAGCGCCGGGTTCTCCGCCGCCCGCCGTGCGACCTCCGGGTGCCGGTCGAGGAGGACGAACACCCAGGTCAGCGTCCGTGCGCTGCTCTCGTAACCGGCGACGAGGAGGGTGACGAGTTCGTCGCGGACGAGCCGGTCGTCGTAGCGGGGGTCGGTCTCCGCCGCGTCGAACAGCCGGAAGAGGAGGCCGGCGCCGGCGGCGTCCGTGCGGTGGCGGGACCGCGCGTCCGCGATGGCCCGGTGCATGCGCTCGTCGAGGGCGGCGAGGGCCTCGGCTGCCGGGGCGGGCAGTCCCTGTCCGCCGCCGACGTCCGCGGGGAGCGCGGCGACGATGTCCTGGACGCCGGCGAGGTCCTCGTACGTCTCGGCGTCGAGCGGGTGGTCCGTGAGGGAGCGCCAGATGGTGTCCACGGTGAAGAACTGGGCGTCCTCGGCGAGGTCGGCCGGTTCGCCGGTGCGCGCCCTGGCCGCCCAGCGGTCGGCGACGACCCGGGCCGCGCCCTCGATGTGGTGTTCCCAGCGCTGGATGCCGCGCCCGGTGAACGGCGCCTGGAGCACCTTGCGTTGGGTGCGCCACCGCTCCCCGGTGGCGCTGATCATGCCGTCGCCGATGAGGGGGCGGGCCCGGTGGCCGCCGCTCTTCACGAAGCGGTCGCCGCCGGTGCCGAGCACCTCGTGGACGTGCCGGGGGTCGGCGACGAGGACGGCGTCCCGGCCGCCGCGCCGGAATCCGGTGAGCCGCCCGGGGGTCCAGGCGCGGCGCAGCAGGTCGATCAACGGGGCTTTGGCCGCCGCCCATTCGGCGACGACGCGGTCGTCGAGGAACTCGATGCGGCGGGCGTCGGAACTGCCCGGGGGCGGGGGCGCCGGGGCGGGGAGCGGCACCTCTGACGTCATTTTCTGTGATCGCACGAACACGTATAGTAGTCATCTGTGCGATCTTCGGTTTCCCCCCGGCCGGCCCCATCCGTCCCCCTCTCGGTCCTCGACCGGCTCTCCCTCGACACGGCGGCGCTGCACCCCACGGACTCGGCGCTCCACCTGGGTGCGCTCGTCACCCTGGAGGGTCCGCCACCTTCCCGGGAGCGCCTCGCGCGGTGGCTCGGGGAGCGCGCGGCCGCCCTGCCCGAGCTGTCCCACCGGCTCGCGGGGAGTGCCGCGCGCCCCCGATGGGAACCGGACCCCGGCTTCGATGCCGTACGTCATCTGTACGAGCTGCCAGGTTCACCCGATCCGGCGACGGCGGCGGCCGAGGTGATGACGCAACCCCTGCCCCGTGACAGGCCGTTGTGGGGCGTGTGGCTCATCCGGCGGGTCGGAACGGGTTACGGGCTCTGCTACCGCGCCCACCACGCCTTCCAGGACGGAGCCGCCGCCTCCGCCACGCTGGAGCACCTGCTCGGCGACCGGGAGGACCGCCGGCGGGTCCGGGCCGGGGCGGGGCTCGCCGGTCGGCGGCCGGTGCGCTGGCGCGCGGTCCTGCCCGAGTTCCGGCCGCCGCGCCGGGTCACGTGGTGGTCGGCGCTGGACACCCCGCCGTCCCACCGCCCCGCGGTCGCCCTCGCCGACACCGGCCTGGCGCGGCTGCACGCCGTCGGTCGCCGACTCGGCGCCACGGTGCCCCAGTTGTGCCTGGCGCTGACCGCGGAAACCGTCCGGGCCTGGCATCCCGACGACTGGACGCCCGGCGGCCGCGGCCGGACGCTGCGCGCCAACCTGGCCATCGACGTCCGCGACCCCGACGCGCCCCTTCCCCTTCTCGGCAACCGCGTCGCGGTCGCGGGCGTGGACCTGCCCTGCGGCGAACCCGACCCCGGGCGGCGGCTCGACGCCGTCGGACGGGCCGTCGACTACCCGCGCCTGGCCGCCCTCGCGGACGCGCACCGGATGCTGCTCGGCCGTCTCCCGTACCGCCTCGGCAGGCTCGCGCTCACCCGCGCCGTCGATGCCCGCTACACGCCCCTGATGGTCGCGGACCTGCGGATCCGCCGCCCTCTCGGCTTCGACGGGACACCCGCCCAAGGGGTGTACGCCCTGCCGGTACGCGTACCGGGGCAGCCGCTCTTCGTCGCCTGGACCGTCCACCGGCGCCGCCTCCACACGACGTTCCTGGCGGACGCGGCCCTCCCTGACACCGCGAGGCTGCCGGAGTACTGGGAGGCGGCGCTGCGCGCGCTCGAACAGCGGGCGGACGCCGGGGAGACCACCGGGAGGTCCGATACCGCAGCCGCCTCTGGCACCGCTGGCACCTCTGCCGCCTCTGCCGCCTCTGCCGCCGCGACGGGAGCGTCGTGATCAACCCCCCGCGCACCACCGCCTCCTCCCCCTCCGACCCCACCGTCGCCTTCGGCGACGCCCCCGGCGCCCTGCCGCTCCTCGGTCACCTCCCGTACCTCGCGGCGCGGCCCCTCGCCTTCCTGGACTCGCTCCCCGCCCACGGCGACGTCGTCCGCGTCCGCATGGGCACCCGCACCCTGCACGTGGTGCACGAACCCGCGCTCGTGCGCCGGATCCTCACCGACCGGCACGACTTCGACCGGGGCGGTGTGCTCTACGACAAGATCCGCGCGGTGCTCGGCAACGGGCTCGCCACCTGCCCCCACGCCGAGCACCGCCGGCAGCGGCGCGCCCTCCAACCCGCCTTCCGGCAGGCCCTCATGGCGCGGTACGCGACCACCATGGCGGCCGAGACCGAGGCGCTCACCGCCCGCTGGCGCCCCGGCGACACGGTCGACCTGACCCGGGAGACCTTCCGGCTCACCACCGCCGTCGCCGTACGCACCCTGTTCTCGGCCGGGATCTCCGACCGGGCCGCCGAGCACCTCCGTACCGCACTCGAAGTCCTGCTCCCCGGGGTCTACACGCGCGTCGTCGCACCGGTTGTCGACCACGTGCCCTCGCCCGCACGACGCCGCTACCGGCGTGCGCTGGCCGTCTGGCGTACGGGCGTCGCCGACATCGTCGCCGCCTACCGGGCCACCGGCACCGACCACGAGGACGCCCTGTCCCTGCTGCTCGCCGCCCGCGACGCCGACGGACGGCCGCTGACCGACGCCGACCTGTGCGACCAGGTCGCCACGCTGGTCCTCGCCGGGGCCGAGACCACCTCGTCGACCATCGCCTGGGCGCTGCGACTGCTCGCCGACGACCCCGACGCCTCCGCCCGCCTGCACGCCGAGGTCGACGCGGTCCTCGACGGGCGGACCGCCGACCACACGGACCTGGCCACGCTGCCCTTCACGACCGACGTCGTCCGCGAGGTGCTGCGCCTCTATCCGCCGGCCTGGTCGGTGACCCGGACGGCCGTCCGCGACACCACGCTGGCCGGACGCCCCTTACCCGCCGGTTCCACCGTCATGTGCTGCCTCTACCTCGTCCACCGCCGCGCCGACCTCTTCCACGACCCTGCCCGCTTCGCCCCGGACCGCTGGACGACCGGCCTGGTCCCCCGCGACGCCTACGTCCCCTTCGGTCTCGGCGCGACCAGGTGCATCGGTGACGTCTTCGGCATGACCGAGGCGGTCCTCGCCCTCGCCACCCTCGCCGCCCGCTGGCACCTCACCCCGGTCTCCACCCGGCCGCCGCGCCCAGCGCCCCGCATCGTCCTCTCCCCGGGCCCCCTCCCGATGCGCCTGGCGCCGCGACGCCACGGATCTGCACCGCCGTCGTGACGAACCGCAGGCCCAGGCCCTGCCGTGCCATCGCCTCCTCCGCCGCGTCGATTCCGGCGCGCCGGGCGCCGAGTTCGAGCAGTCCCACCGCGCCGTCGGCGTCCGTGGACACCAGCACGTGGTGCAGCGCCTCGACGGCGCCTTCCTCCCACTCCCGCGAGCACAGGGTGGACAGGAAGAGCATCGCGAGGGCTCCCTGCAGGTCCTGGTGGCGCAACGCCGCCAGGGCGCACTCGGCGGTCACGTAGCCGAGTACCGGGTCGGGGCCGACCGCTCCGATCGATTCGTCGAGGAGCCGCGGGTAGTCGCGGATCTCGCGGCGCAGCACGGCGGCGGGCGTGAGCTGGCCGGGCCGCGGGCCCGGCAGCGGCGCGACGAGCGGCCGGGACTCCGCGAGGAGGTGCGCGAGTTGCCCGGCGGTCGCCGCGATCTCCGGCGGGGCGCCGGCCAGCGACCGGAGCGTCGCGCGGGCGGTCACGTCGAGTCGGGTCAGGAGGTCATGCGGGTCAACGATGCACACAGGATCAGTCCCACGATGGTGGTGTGGTAGCAGGCGGCGAACGACCGCTCGGTCTCCCGGCCGTTCGGCATCAGGCTGCCGGTGTCGTCGAGGCTCTGCAGGAAGACCGGCAGCGCGAGCGCCCGCACCTCGGGCCGGCAGCCCTCCACCACGGCACCGCACGTGAGCAGTTCGCCGAGCATGTCGTACTCCTCGTGCACGGCGCAGTCGATGGTCATGCTGTCGACGATCGCGGCGACGTTCGGCAACGCGTCCCGGGGCACGGGCTCCTGACCGAACGCGCTCGCGTACAGCAGCGCGTGCGTGAGGGCGTACGTCGCCTCGCGGTCCAGCAGCAGGCGGCACGCCGAGCGGGCGGCGAAGGTCCGGCCGAGGAGCTCGTCGAAGACCGCTTGGGGCACGTCGGCGGAGCCGCTGGCGCGCGCGAAGTAGGCCTGGTCGAGTACCCGGTACGGGACGACTTCGGCGGCGTACGGGAAGCCGGCCCGCGTCGCGTGGGCCAGCGTCGCCTCGTGATAGACGCTGCGCAGGCCACGTCGACGGAGGATCAGGTAGGGCACCAGCAGGGCCCAGGCCCACGGGAGCCGTGTCCGGGCGAGCTGTCCGAACGCCGGGTCGGCGAGGTGCCGTTCGAGGAACGGCCGCCAGTGGTCCTCGAGCACGGCGAAGTCCAGAGGCGAGCGGTCCAGCACGTCGTAGAGGATCGCCAGCTCCGCGAACCTCTGCAACGAGCGGGAGGTCGTCACGCCGGGCCCCGCCCACGGCGTGAACTCTTCGAGCTCCCGGTCGACCCACCCGGCCAGGGTCGCGGCGAGACCGACCGGGAGCTCCGGGGCCACGGCTGCGACTACCGCTCCAGGACGGCGGCTTCGCCGGCCTTCATCGTGTGGTAGACGTACCAGTTCCCGATCAGCGTCGGGACGGCGACCTCGTCGATCGGATTGAGCTTGTCCAGTTCGACCGCGGCCTGCAGGAGCTGATCGATCGTGATGTCCGAGTTGATGAGCCCGGACTTCCTGAGGATTGCGACGTGTTCCTCGGTCAAGCGCTGTCCAGACATTCCTGCCTCCGTCGGGGCAGTGGGCGTTGACTGGGATAAGTCCACCGCCCTCATTTCAGGATGTGGTCCTGAGTCAGGTGCCGCAAGTCGGAGCCCGGACCCGACGGGCGGGATTCGGGCTCGGCGCGACCGGCCGGCCCGGGTCTCCCCCGTCGACCGGTTGCGGGCGACGGACTGACGGCGGTCGGGGGTCGCCTCCTCGCTTCTGGCTGCTGGCTCCTGGCTCAGTCGGTGAGGGGTTCCTCGGCGGGGAGGAACTCCGCCACCATCCTCCTGAACCCGGACGACGGGCGGTCGTCCGGGGAGAGCCAGTCCTCGCCCTTCGCCTGCTGTTCCCACGCGAGGTGGCGTGCGGTGACGGCCGCCACGAACTCGCTTGCCAGGTGCGTCGATTCGAAGGCGTCCTGGTCGGAGGTCTGCGAACTCGCGCCGACGATCACGCCGCGGACCTCGACCGAGTGGCCCCAGCGGAACGCGCCGGACCCGCAGAGGTGCGGGTCGGTGAGGACCGCCTCCCCGTAGTTGCGGCCCAGGCGGCGGTGGCCGGCGGCCTTCGCCGCCGCGTTGACGAGCCAGCGGTGGCCGTCGGCGCCGACCGTGACGACGCCCAGCACGGCGGCGTCGTGCGGCACCCACGGGTCAGCGGTCGGGTCCATGATGACGAAGCCCATGCCGGGTTCGGGGTAGACGCCCCGGGACGGGACCGAGCCGGCCGCCGTACGGTTGCGCCGGATGCTCGCCGCCCTGCGGCGGCCCAGGTCCAGCAACAGCTGGTCGAGCTCGCTGTCGCTGAACATGTAGGCGTAGGGGTTGGTGCGGGCCCTGGCCCGGACGACGTCACCACCGTCCGCCGCGCTCGACGCGTCCGTGCCCATCGCTGTCCTCCTGCTGACGCGGCATGTGCCCCGGCGGGTTGATCACGACAGGGTAGTGGCCGGGGCCGCCGGGACGCCTCCCCTCAGAGGAAGTTGTTCGGCCAGATCATGGTGCGCCACATGTGGGCCACCGGAGAGCCGTCGAAGCCCAGGCCCTGGGCGGGCTGGCGGAAGTGGCGGCCGACGACGTCCTCGAACTCCTGGAAGTCGACCTCGGCCTCGGGATCGAAGGTGTACAGGTCGTTGACCGTGACCATGCGGGCCGACATGTACCAGCGGTGGCGGCGGGCCGCCTCGTAGGCGGTCCTCGTGTGCGCCGGCGGCCGGTACTCGGCGCCGAAGAAGTCGCTGTAGGCCTCGGGGTAGCCGTAGCCCACGCTCTCGTCGGGGAAGTACCGCAGGGTCTCGTGTTCCCGGACGGCCCACGCGACCTCCTCGTCCACGTACGGCTCCACGAGCTGCGCGCCCCAGTGGCCGTGGTGGCTGCGCATCAGGACCGCGACCGAGATGTCGTGCAACAGGCAGGCGAGCACGACCCTGTCGTCCATCCCCTGCTCGCGCGCCCGGCGCGCGCTCTGGAGCATGTGCCGCGTGGTGAACGGGTCGAGCGCGAGCCGCCGGCGGAAGAAGTCGGCGAGGGTGGGGCGTTCCGGCATGGCCGGGAGGGTGGTGTTGTCGCCCATCATGAACACCTGTCCCGGTCCGCGTGAGGCCAGCCATCCGTCGCCGGACCGGTGGCGGGCGGTACCGAGGGTCGCGACCGCCGGCGGACAGATGACCCGGACATGCTCGTGCTGGCCGTGAGACACGTACTGCCTTCCTCCTGGAGGCGCCGCCGAGGAAGGGCACCACGGCTGCTCATGCCATCAGGAAGATCGCTAAGGGGCCCGTCGCGTTCACTCGATTGTCGTAGCGCGCGACGGGAAAACCCTCGTCCCGGTGAGCGGGGCGCACAACGGTACGAGAACGAACTCCTGACCGCGCTCCGCACCGCGCGGCGACCGCGGTGGCCAGCGCCGTACGGTGCCAGGCGAGTGCCGTGCGCTCCGGCCGGAGGCCAGGGTCCCAGGGGCCGGGCGGTGCGCCCTTCACCGTACGGCCATGAGGACGACGAGCACCCCGGCGCCGAGGATCGTGGCGGGGATGACCAGGGCCGCGCGGAAACGGGGAAGCGGGGGTCCGGTTCCTCGCCACTGTCGTAGGGGACGCGGAATCGGCGGAGGCGTGAGGAGCCTCGGAGGCTCGGGAGGCGTCGGTGGGGGGGTCGTGGGCGAAGCCGTCTCGGCCGCTCCGTCCTCGGGTCGGGTACGTGGCCGGGCCGGGCATCCGGCGCCGGCGGGCGGGCGTCGGATGCGCGGCCGGTGGGGTCAGACGGCGGCCGGTTCGCGTTCCTTCGTACCCGTCGTGCTCCTCGTGTCCGTCGCGTCCTTCGCCGTCTCCGGCGCGTCCGTGTTCAGGTCCGCGAGCATCGACTTCGAGAAGCCGAAGAAGTACGTCACGGCGCAGGCCACGCCCGCCGCCACGAACCACGCGCCCGTGTAGACGAGCGCGGCCGGGCCGATGCCCTTCCTGCCGTCCAGGAGCGGGACGAGGACCAGGCCGGCCGGGCCGATGGCGGTCGAACCGGTGGTCACGCCGAGCCGGCTGAAGAGTCCGACCAGGCCACCGCCGACCGCGGCTCCGATGTCGGCGGTGATGAAGGGTCGCACGAGCGGCAGCGTCACGCCGTAGATCACGGGCTCGCTGACGCCCAGGGCGCAGGTCGGGAAGGCCCTGACACGTCAGGCGTCGGCCGTCAGCACCGCGACACCCGACGCGACGAGTTGCTCGACCACGGGGTCGTGGGCGTCGGCGTCGGTGAGGAGAGCCGTGACGTTCTCCCAGGGCAGGACCCGGAAGCGGGAGGCCGTGCCGATCTTCTCGGAGGAGGCGAGGATGTAGGTGTCCGCGGCGCGGGCGGACAGCGCGCGTTTCATCGCGGCTTCGTCGGCGTCCGCCGTCGTCAGGCCGGCCTCGGGGTGGACGCCGGTGACGCCGAGCAGACAGAGGTCGGCGGAGACGTTCTGCGCGGCCTCGACGGCGGCGGCGCCGCACGTGACCGCCGAGTGCTTGAAGACCCGGCCTCCGAGCAGGAACAGCTCCGCCTGGGGATGGTCGAGCAGCGCCGCCGCGATCGTCGGGCTGTGGGTGATCACCGTGCAGGCGAGATCGCGCGGAAGGGCGCGGGCCGCGGCGAGGGCCGTGGTGCCGCCGTCGAGGATCAGCGCGGCGCCCGGCCGCACGAGCCCGACGGCGAGCTGCGCGACCTTCCGCTTCCCGTCCAGGGCGACGGTCTGCCTCGCGGCGTAGTCGGCGACCGCCGGGGAGACGGGGAGAGCGCCCCCGTACACCCGCTGGCACAGACCCTCCGCGGCGAGATCGCGCAGGTCGCGCCGCACGCTGTCCTCGGAAATGCCCAGTTCGGCGGCGACGTCCTTGGCGACGACCTTTCCCTGGCGGGCGAGGAGATCGAGCAGGTGGTCACGCCGTTCAGCAGCGAGCATGCACGTTCCTTCCTGTTCTTGCACGATTATGCGTGTAGTTTAGCGGCTCCGTCGTACGCGACGGAGCCCCGCCCCACGCACACACCGCAGGAGAACGCATGACCCGCCATCCGAACGATCCGAGCGCTGCAACCGACCCGAGCGCTCCGAGCATTCCGAGCGCTCCGCTCGATCCGGGCGCTCCGAGCCACCTGAGCCGCCCCAGTTGCCCCAGCCCCGCCGGTAGCCCAGGCGTCGACACCCCCGACCACCGCGGACGCACCGGCCTCGACCGCGCCGGACGGGACCTGGACCGCAACCCCCACGTCCGCGTGCGCGACGTCGAGGTCACCTCACAGGGCTGGCACGTCCTGAGGCGCACCACCTTCGACTACCGCAGGTCCGACGGCCGGTGGGAAACCCAGCAGCGCGAGACCTACGACAGGGGCAACGGCGCCGTGGTCCTGCCGTACGACACCGCGCGCGGCCGGGTGCTGCTGACCCGCCAGTTCCGCTACCCGGCCTACGTCAACGACCACCCCGACGGCATGCTCGTCGAGGCCGCGGCGGGCCTGCTCGACGCGGATGACCCGTACACGGCGATCCGCCGCGAGAGCGCCGAGGAACTCGGCGTCACCCTCGGCGCGCTGACGCACGTACTCGACGCCTACATGAGCCCCGGCTCGGTCACCGAACGCCTGCACTTCTTCGCCGCGCCCTACACACCGGCGGACCGGACCGGTGCGGGAGGCGGACTCGAAGAGGACGGCGAGGACATCGAGGTCCTCGAACTCCCCTTCACGGAGGCCCTCGACATGACGCGCGACGGCCGCATCACCGACGGAAAGACGATCCTGCTCCTGCAATGGGCGGCACTCCACGGCCCCTTCGCGAGGCACGACGCCTGACCGGCCACCGAGGGGGAAGAGAACCATGCCCGCACCCGCGAGCACCCGCTGAGACATCGAGCGCCCTCCCTCAGACGCCATCGTCTGCCGGTGAGCCCCTCAGCCCGACGCCTCACTCCGTACCATTCGCTGGTGACATCCCGTCTCCTCCCCGCACCAGGCCGCCGCATCGCAGTCGCGCTCGCGCTGACGGCCGTCGTCGTCGCGTTCGGGTCGTGGGCGCTGTGGCCGGTCCGCGATTCGGCGTGCGTCGCCTACTCCGGGTCGTACATCCCCGTGGGCGCACCGAAGGCCGCGGTCGACGCCGCCGTGCAGCGAAGTCATGAGGAAGCCCTCGCCGGCGGTGCGTGCGGACCTGAGCGACCGCGCTTCATCGAGTGGACTCGGTGAGGCCGTCCCCGGCGCCCGCCCGACGAGCCCAGGGATCAGTCCCAGCTCGCTGTCGGGCTGCTCGGTCGCGCCAGGCGGCACCAGGACGGCACCGAACTCCACGTCGTCCACGTCGTCCACGTCGTCCACGTCGTCCACGTCGTCCACGTCGAGGACCGGCGGGGCTCGGCGGAGTCGGCGCAAGCGGGGCGTCCGTCCCAGGCTTCCGAGCGTTCCGACCGGCGAGTCCCCGCGGGCGGGAGGCCGCGTGCGCGTGTCCATCGGCGACCTGACCGAGGCGACGGGGATCCGCTCGGGGAGCCTCTACGCGGCCTTCGGGGACAAGAGGTCCCAAACCCCGCCTGCGGGAGGCGCGGCGAGCGGGAGAACTACCCGCCCGAGCAGGCCCTCGGGCGCCGGCCGACCACTTCGCCGTCGTCCTGCAGGGACTCTCGGAGGGGGCCCAGGACGGCGCCACCGCCGACCAGTTGGCCGCGGCCGTGGAGCCGGCGCTCACCGCCTGGCCGACAGCGCCACACTAAGCGGGCCGCTCTCCCTCCCGGCCAGGCGGGTCGCCGCCGACGGAGCGTGCGCGCCGGGGCGGGCGGCGCGGCTCTCCCCGTCAGTCGAGGTTCGGGTGCAGCTCCGGCCGGGACGCCCACCAGGAGCGGTAGAAGGTGTTGTACGGGACGCCGTCGAGGTACGCGCGTCCGGCCGCGCGGTACAGGAGGCGGGCTCGGTCGTCGGAAAGCGCGGCACGGTTCCAGGCGACGCGGATGCGGCCGGTGATCGGGTCGCCCGCCAGCGGGAGCAGGACCGTGCCCTCGGCGTACGGTGAGGTCGGCTGGCTCAGGGAGACGAACCGTCCGGTGGCGATCAGGTCGTAGCGCATCTTGCGGTCGGCGATCCGGTAGCGGAACCTCGGCACGAAGCCGGCCCTGCGGCAGGCTTCGACCATGGCCTCCGGACTGCCGTCGTCGTCCTCGGCGGACGACAGCCAGGTCTCCTCCGCCAACTCGGCGAGGGCGACCTGCTCCCGCCCCGCCAGGGGGTGGGTGGCCGCCACGCGCACGCAGGCCGGCTCCTTGGGGATGAGGGTGCGAACAGCCATGCCGTCGGGCAACGGCACCTCGTACTCGGCGACCTCGCCGTACATGATCGCGTCGTACTGTTCCGCGCCGAGCATGCGGGTGAGCGTGGTGACCGACTGCTCGATGCTGAACTCGATCTCGTGCCCCGGAAGCTCCCGCTCCAGGTGGCCGAAGAGCCCGTCGGTCAGGACGAGCAGGATGGAGCCGAGCCTCAGGGTCGGATGCGGGACGGCCGCCCGGGTGCCGGCCGCGAGCGCGTCCATCTCGCGCAGGACCCGCTCCGCCTTGGAGAGCACGAACTTGCCGAGAGGAGTCGGCACCACACCGTGCTGGCCGCGCACGAACAGCTCACCGCCCGCGACCCGCTCGATCCGCCGGAGCTGGGCCGAAAGACCCGGCTGGGACACCCCGAGCAGGGCCGCCGCACGGCTCAGACTGCCTGCCTCCGCTATCCGGCAGACAGCTTCAAGATGTCTCAATTCCAGCTGCACTTCAGCAGCATATGCAGGCGGCGGTTACGCCCGACGGGGCTGGTCACCGCTCGGGGCCCGACGCCGCCCCGCCCGAGCCGGCTCCTTCCCCGCCGCGATTGTTTGCAGCCGCCTTCTATTGACACTGGCCTGTATTTGCGTCGGCAGCTTATGCTGGTGGCGTCGTACGAGAGAGGAGACAGGCCCCATGACCGCCACGGACCCCGCGCTCACCGCCCTCGCCAGTGGCTGGGGTGCCCTTTTCCTGCTGCACGGCCGGATCGAGTCGCACATCGAGCGCGCCCTGCAGTCCCGGCACGACCTGAGCGTGCGCGAGTACTCCCTGCTCGACGTGCTCAGCCGCCAGCACGACGGCGACGGCGGACACCTGCAGATGAAGCAGGTCGCGGACGCGGTCGTCCTGAGCCAGAGCGCCACCACGCGTCTCGTGTCCCGCCTCGAGGACCGCGGACTGCTCTCGCGTTACCTGTGCCCGACCGACCGCCGCGGCATCTACACCAACGTCACCGACGCCGGGCTCAAGCTCCTCGACGAGGCCCGGCCGACCAACGACGCCGCCCTCCGCGAGGCCCTCGACGAGGCCGCGAAGAACCCCGAGCTGGCCTCCCTGGTCGCCGCCGTCGAGGCCGTCGAGGCCCCGTCGCTCCGCGCCTGACACGGTCCCGCCGCCCCGGCGACGTCGTCGCCGCCGACCGCGACTCGCTCCTGACACGAGCCCGCCGGCGCTCCTGGCGCGAGCCCGCTCGCATCGCAGACCGCCGACCGCCGACCGCTGACCGCTGACCGCCGATCGCCGCACAGCGCGGTCGACGGTTCAGTCGTGCCGTTTTCCGGCCGTGCCAGGCCCCAGTAGCCGCCAGCAGCTCCCTCGGCAACGTGATCCCCCTCCCCCGCACCCCTCGGACCGCCGGGGAGGCGTCGCCCGTACCCCCGCCCGGCGCCCGCCCGGGCGCGGGAGGGAGTGCGTGCTGCGTCCCGTGTCCGGCCTCCCACCCACCGCCTCCCGCGCGACCCGGACCACTGACCCGCGTTTGCTTTTATAGCGCGTATGCAACTATTGTCGAAGCATGCAAAGGGATCGTTCAAGCAATTCCGTGAAGGGGCCCTCCACGCCCCTCGCTCTCCTCGCGCTGACCATCGGGGCCTTCGGCATCGGGACCACCGAGTTCGTGATCATGGGCCTGCTGCCCGAGATCGCCGCCGACTACGGCGTCACCATCCCCACCGCCGGACTGCTGGTCACCGGCTACGCGCTCGGCGTCGTCGTCGGCGCGCCCCTCCTGACCGTGTTCGGCGCCAAGGTCAGCCGCAAGCGCATGCTCATGCTGCTCATGGGCCTGTTCGTGCTCGGCAACCTGCTGTCCGCGCTCGCCCCGACCTTCGGCCTCATGCTCACCGGCCGCGTGGTCGCCTCCCTCGCCCACGGCTCGTTCTTCGGCATCGGCTCCGTCGTCGCCGCCGACCTGGTCGCCCCGAACAAGAAGGCCGCCGCCATCGCGACCATGTTCACCGGCCTGACCGTCGCCAACATCGTCGGCGTTCCCCTGGGCACGTACATCGGGCAGACGGTCGGCTGGCGCACCACCTTCGCGATCGTCGCCGCGCTCGGCCTCGTCGGGCTGCTCGGCATCGCCCGGCTCATCCCCGCCATGCCCCGTCCCGAGGGCGCGCACGTCCGGGCGGAGCTCGCCGCCCTGCGCAACCCGCAGGTGCTGCTCGCCATGGCGATGACCGTCCTCGGCTTCGGTGGTGTCTTCGCCGCGATCACCTACATCGCGCCGATGATGACCCACGCCGCCGGCTACTCCGACGGCGCCGTGACCTGGCTGCTCGTCCTCTTCGGCGTCGGCATGTTCCTCGGCAACCTGCTCGGCGGCCGGTACGCCGACCGCGCGCTCATGCCCCTCCTGTACGTCACCCTGGGCGGCCTCGCGCTCGTCCTCGCACTGTTCACCGTGTCCGCGCACAACAAGGTGCTCGCCGCGATCACCGTCCTGCTCGTCGGGGCGCTCGGCTTCGCGACCGTACCGCCGCTGCAGAAGCGTGTCCTCGACCAGGCGCACGGCGCTCCGACCCTGGCCTCGGCCGTCAACATCGGCGCCTTCAACCTCGGCAACGCGCTCGCCGCCTGGCTGGGCGGGCTCGTCATCTCCGCCGGTCTCGGCTACACCGCACCCAACTGGGTCGGCGCCCTCCTCGCCGCCTCCGCGCTCGGCCTCGCGTTCCTGTCCGCCGCGCTGGAGCGCCGCGACAGGGCGGCGGACGCGCGGAACAGCGCGGGTGCCCGCACCACTACCGCTACCGGCACCGCTACCGGCACCGACGGTGCCGTCCGCTCCGCCCGCATCCCCGTACGCCACTGACCACCCCCACCCTTCCCCCCCTCTCCCCCTTCGAAGGAAAAGCGCCATGTCCACGCCCCTCGCCTCCGTCGCATCCGTCACGCCCCTCACGACGGTGGAGGCCGACGTCCTGGTCGACGCCGCCCACCGCGCCGCCGAAGCGGCCGGCGTACAGGTCAGCGTCACCGTCCTGGACGCGGGTGGTCACCTGCTCGCCTTCCGCCGCGACGACAGGGCGGTCCTGATATCGGGCGAGACCAGCACGCGCAAGGCGTACACCGCGCTCCAGCTGGGCGCCCCGACCGCGGAGCTCGTCGACCTCGTCAAGCCCGACGGTCCGTTCCACTCCCTGCCCACCGCGCTCGACCGGCCCCTGCTGTTCATCGCCGGCGGCATCCCGATCCACCGCGACGGCCGTCTCGTCGGGGCCATCGGCGTGGGCGGCGGCGCGCCCGAACAGGACGACGCGTTCGCCGCCACCGCCCTGGAGGGCCTCGCGCGGTAGCCCCGTACCGCGCGGGAACCCCGCACCGCGCGGAAGCCTGTACCCCCTCCATTTCCACCTCCTCCCCCTCTCCCTCCCCCCTCCCCCTCCCCCTCGCCCAGCACCCGAGAAGGCACCCCCATGACCTCCACCACGCCCACCACCCCCGCCGTCCCCACCGTCACCTTGAACAACGGTGTCGAGATCCCCCAGCTCGGCTTCGGCGTCTTCCAGGTCCCCGACGACGAGACCACCGCCGCCGTCACCACCGCGCTCGAGACCGGCTACCGCAGCATCGACACCGCCGCCATCTACGGCAACGAGACCGGCGTCGGCCGCGCCCTCGCCGCCTCCGGGCTGCCGCGCGGGGAACTCTTCGTCACCACCAAGCTGTGGAACGCCGACCAGGGGTACGAGGCCACGCTGCGCGCCTTCGACGACAGCCTCGCCAAGCTGGGCCTGGACTACGTCGACATGTACCTGATCCACTGGCCGGCCCCCGCCCGCGACCAGTACGCCGACTCCTGGCGCGCCCTCGAACGCCTCGCCCAGGAAGGCCGCGTCCGCGCCGTCGGCGTGTCCAACTTCCAGCCGGCCCACCTGCAGCGGCTCCTCTCCGGTTCGACGCTGACCCCGGCCGTCAACCAGATCGAACTGCACCCGGCCCTCCAGCAGGCCGAACTGCGCGCCTTCCACGCCGAGCACGGCATCGCCACGGAAGCGTGGAGCCCGCTCGCGCAGGGTGCGGTCCTCGACGACCGCGCGATCGGCGAACTGGCAGCCCGCCACGGCAAGTCGCCCGCGCAGGTCGTCCTGCGCTGGCACCTCCAGCTCGGGAACATCGTCATCCCGAAGTCGGTCACCCCCGCACGCGTCCGCGAGAACTTCGACGTCTTCGACTTCACGCTCGCCGACGAGGAGATGCGGGCCCTGTCCGCCCTCGACGACGACCTGCGGACGGGCCCGCACCCGGACGACCTCAACTGACCCGACCGTCCGGCACGGGAGGGGTCGGGGCGGTTAGCGTGTGCACCTGGCCGCGTGGCGCGACCAGGCGCACCGAGAAGCGAGGCCGCAGCGATGACCGAACACGACCACAACCACGACCCCGCCCCCGACCCCCACGAGCCGACGAAGCCCGAGATCATTCTCCCGGAGGGCGAGGCGCCGACCGAGCTGACCGTCCGCGACCTCGTCGTCGGCGACGGCCTGGAAGCGAAGCCCGGCAGGGTCGTACGGGTGCACTACGTGGGGGTGACGTTCGCGTCGGGCAAGGAGTTCGACGCCTCCTGGGACCGCGGGGAGCCGTTCAAGTTCGCCGTGGGCGGGGGCCGGGTCATCAAGGGCTGGGACCGGGGCATCAGGGGCATGAAGGTCGGGGGCCGGCGGGAGATCGTCGTCCCCCCGCGCCTGGGCTACGGCAACCAGTCCCCCACCCCGGCGATCCCGCCGGGCTCGACGCTGGTCTTCGTCGTGGACCTCCTGTCGGTGGCGGTCTGACACCGCGCCGGGGCGGATCCGCCTGTGGGATGATCACGCTTTTCGCACGAGGGGACGGCGGACCGGCGATGAGGCAAGAGCCGAAGGCGTGGTACAGCGCCAGAACCTTCTACAGGTGGCTGACCTGGGAGGACCGCCCCTTCGAGGAGCGTGTCGTGCTGTTCCGCGCCCGGTCGCTCGACGAGGCCATCGACCTGGCCGAGCGGGAGTCGGCCGCGTACGCCAGGGAAGGAGGCCTCGAAGTCCTCGACTTGGTGCAGGCCTACCGGATCGCCGACGGCGACGAGGAGCTGGGCGCGGGTACGGAGGTGTTCTCCCAACTGCACGCACTCGAGGTCCCGGTGAACGCGTTCCTCGACCGCTACGACTCAGGTCCGGCGCACACCCAGATCGCCGGACTCCGGGCAGATTGACCTTGCGAATTCGACCGGAGGGCGGGGGCGTTGGAACGAGGCGGGCGGCGGACAAAGGGCAACGGTGGAGACGGCGACGAAGTTCACGAGCGCTGGTTGCGGCTGCTCAACCGTGCCACCGGGGACCCTGGCTACCAGGATGGGTGGTTCGACGAGCAGTGCGGCGGATGCAGGTTCTGGATCGCGCTGAGCGGTGAGCTGGGACTGGACTGGGGAGCGTGCGTCCGCGCCAGCTCGCCGTTCGACGGACGGGTGCGTTTCGAGCACGACGGCTGCGAACGCTTCATCGCCCGAGCCGACGGCACCTTCGGCTGAGGTCGTCCAGGATCAGACCTCGCGCAGGGTTCCGCCGGACACAGACTCGGCTCCTAGTCCAGGCGCATGCACACAGACGGCTTCACGTAGTCCTTGTGCACCCAGCCGACAGTCCCCTCGGCCAGCCCGCCGCGGGACTTCTCGGCCAGGGTGACGTGGTACCAGTCACCACTGGCCCGGTCGACCGTCACGTCGTCGTCCTTCCGCAAGTGCCCGAGCGAGGCGAACCGCGTCCCGGCACCGGTACGGAGGTTCACGGTGTCGGCACTGACGTCGTAGCCGCAGGGATTGAACCCGGAAGCGGCGAGAGCGGGCGCGGAGCCGGCGACGACGGCGGAGAGGAGCGTGGCGGCAAGGGCCGGAAAGATCAAGGAGCGCATGCCCTACCAACTCGGACGGCCCTCGCACGTTACGGATGCGGCTATCGTCCGTCCGTGAACGGCTCTCCACAGCGCCCCCTGCTCTTTCTCGATGTCGACGGACCGCTCATCCCCTTTGGCGCCGACGCCCGGCCCTACCCGACCTATAAGGCGACGGCGAGCGACGTACTCGCCGAGCCCGACGAAAATCCCCTGCTGTCGAGGATCAATCCCGCACACGGTCCCCGTCTGGCGGCGCTTCCCTGCGACGTGGTCTGGGCGACGACGTGGACGACGGACGCCAACGACTGCATCGCACCGCGCATCGGTCTGCCTCCGCTGAACGTCGTGACCTGGCCCGACCCGTCCGACCACGACGAGCTGGAAGAGTCCGACCGCCGAAACGGACTGCACTGGAAGACCCGCCCCCTCGTCGAGTGGGCAGCGGGACGCCCCTTCGTCTGGGTAGACGACGAGATCACGGACACCGACCGCGCCTGGGTCACAGCCCACCACCCCGCCCCGGCCCTCCTCCATCGCGTCGACCCGCGCCGAGGCCTGACCGACGACGACTACAGCGCCCTCGACGCCTGGCTACGACGACTGCGAACACCGTGAACTCGTGGTGCGGCGGGCCCAGGGGGCAGGAGGCCCGCTCCGGTCGCCGCGAGGACGCCGGCCAGGACGACGAGGCCGTGGACCAGCCGGAGGGCCGCGGCGCCGGGCGTGACGTACTGCGCGCCCCACAGACGGGGCGTCGGCGGAGCTGCTGGGGACGGGCGGCGGATCCTGAGGTGGACGCGACCCGTCAGCATGCGAGACGGCAGTCAGCACCCCCGACGACCTGGCGGACGAGTCGATCCACCTCGTCTCGGCGTTCCCGTTGATGGGGTCCGGCAGGTGATCCGCATGCTCTGGAAGGCGTACGACGACGAGAGCGTCGAGACCGCTTCGGCCTTCTACCGGGGGCTGCTCCGGCCCGACGGCACACTCGGCTGCGGGCGTTCGGCCGTCAGCCTGCTCGCGGTGATCAGGGCACGGCGGGGTGCCCTTCCGCGTACGCCGTCGCTGTGGGCGGCATCCCTGCACGTCGGGGGGATCGGCGGGAGGAACCGGAGAATGGTTCGAGTAGCCCCCGACCGCAGCCGGCCTGGGCGCGGCACCCTGCCGAGCCCAGGCACGCGGTCCGGCTGCCGGGGCGTGGTCATGCCGGTGGCCCTGCGCCCTTCCTAGGAAGAAGGGCGCAGGGCCACCGTGACGTGCGGACCGTGCGCGAAGCCCTACTTGGGCATGAGGACGGTGTCGATGATGTAGACGTTGGCGTTGGCGGTCTTCACGTTGCCGCAGACCACGTTGGCGGTGTCGTTGACCTTGTAGGACTCGCCGGAGCCGGTGGTGGTGATCATGCCCTTCTGGAGGGTCTCGAAGGAGCCGTTCTCCAGCTGCTTGGGGGTGAGCTGCTGGCCGACGACGTGGTAGGTGAGGATCTTGGTGAGGGTGGCCTTGTCGGCGAGGACCTTGTCGAGGTCGGCCTTCGGGATCTTGGCGAAGGCGTCGTTGGTCGGCGCGAAGACCGTGATGTTCTCCGCGTTGTTGAGGGTGTCGACGAGTCCGGCCTGCTTGACGGCGGTCACGAGGGTGGACAGGGCCGGGTTGTTCGACGCGGCGGTGGCGACCGGGTCCTTGGCCATGCCGTCGAAGGAGCCCGCGCCTTCCTTCGGCACCCCGGCGCAGGCCGGGCCGAAGGGCTGGTCGTCGGTCATGTCGTCGCCAGCGGGGGTGCTCTCGCTGGTCTTCGCGGCGTCCTCGGCGCCCGCGCTCGGGGCGGCCTTGGTCTCGCTGCCGGAGTCCGAGCACGCGGCCAGGGAGAAGGGCAGCGCGACTGCGGCGACGACGGCGATCGCGGTACGGCGGATCTTCATGCTGTTCATGACCAGTTGCTCCTTGGGACTTTCTCTGGGTATGGAGGTGGTTGGTTGTGCTGCCCGGTGAGTGCCTTGCGGCCGTCCGGGTGGTCTAGGTGACGGTGACGAAGACGCTGTGCCGGCCGCTCGCCCCGTCGGGGATGGTCCGGGTGCGCTGTTCGGTCTGGACCTGGCCGGTGCCGTCGGTGGCGCGGACGGTGATGTTGTGTCCGCCGGGCGTGGCGTTCCAGCGGTAGGACCACTGGCGCCAGGTGTCGACGCCTGCCTGTGCGGCGAGGTCGGCGTCCTGCCACGGCCCGTCGTCGACACGGATCTGGACACGGGTGATGCCGCGGTGCTGGGCCCAGGCGACACCGGCGACGGTGACCGTTCCGGCGGTCGGGCGGGCGAAGGGCTTGGGGGTGTCGATGCGGGACTGGGTCTTGATCGGCGCCTTGCGGGCCCACTTCCGCTTGACCCAGTACGGGTCGTAGGCGTCGAAGGTGGTGAGCTCGATGTCCTCGATCCACTTGCAGGCCGAGACGTAGCCGTACAGGCCGGGGACGAGCATGCGGACGGGGAAGCCGTGGTCGAACGGGAGCGGCTCGCCGTTCATGCCGACCGCGAGGATCGCGTCGCGGCCGTCCATCACGTCCTCGACCGGGGAGCCGAGGGTCATGCCGTCCACGGAGCGCGCCACCAGCTGATCGGCCCGACCGCCCTTCGAGGGCGGCCGGACGCCGGCTTCCTCCAGGAGGTCGGCGAGGGGTACGCCGAGCCAGCGGGCGTTGCCGATGTAGGGGCCGCCGACCTCGTTCGAGACGCAGGTCAGGGTGATGTCACGTTCGACGAGCGGCCGGGCGATGAGCTGGTCGAGGGTGTAGGTGCGGGGCTGGCTGACCCCCTTGCCGTGGATCCGCAGCCGCCAGGTTCCGGCGTCGACCTTGGGCACGGTCAGGGCGGTGTCGACGCGGTAGAAGTCGGAGTTGGGAGTGGTGAAGGCGGTGATGCCGGGCACCTTCAGCTGAACACCGGCCGGGACCGCGGGGGCCGGGGAGGCCGGCTTGGGAAGCACCAGGTTCTCCCGGGAGGCGACGGCGCCTTGGCCTTGCCTGCCGGTGAAGTACCGGCCCAGTGCGCCGGCCGAGGTAGCGGCGACGGCAGTCACAACGGCCGCGGTGAGGAACCCGCGCCTGTTCCACCCCGCGTTGCCTGCCTGACCGTCCGGGGCGGGACCGGGGGCGGCTTCGGTCGCCAGCACGTACAGGGCGACAGCTCCCGCGACCGCTCCGGCGATCGAAGGCAGCACGTCACCGGCGCCGGTGGAATCGGGACGGCTGAGAGCCGCGGCAGCACCGACGATCCCGAACAGCAGTACCCCCGCGGCGCCGGTGCGTCGGTGCGACAGGGAGAGGACGCCGAGGCCGATGGCGATGAGGGCGAGGATCGCGAGGATGCCCAGCTGGAGAACGATCTTGTCGTTCTCTCCGAACGTGCGGATCGCGAAGTCCTTCACCGCGGCAGGCGTCCGGTCGATCACCGCTCCGCCCACCACGGTCACCGGCCCGGCCGCGGGCCGGACCAGTCCGGCCACCAGCTCGGCCACGGCCAGAGCCGTGAACGCGGCCAGGAATCCGGCCAGTGCGCCGAGTGCGGCGCGGACGAGTTTGCTGCGGAGGCTGCTCACGTTGCTGCATTCGGTATCCACCGCCCGGCGGATTGGTCCGACTCCCGAAAGAGTGAAGTCCCTTGTCGGTGTTGCCTTACGTGGCGGGCGTGGAGGCGGTGGCTCGACCAGGGGCACGGGTGCGCGGAGAGGAGCCCGTGGCGGGCGGGCCGCGGTCGCCCGGGAGGCGGGTGGGCCTCCAGGCGCGGGGGCCGAGGTGGCCGCAGTACGCGCCGCCCGCACAGTGCCAGTACGGCCGGCGGGAAGGCCAGCGACACGGCGGTGCAGCACGCCATGGCGATCGCCACCGCCGGGCCCCGGGTCCGCTCGGAGGGCAGGTCGCTCAGGACGAGCGTCATCATGGCGCTGGCGTTGGCGTTGGCGTTGGCGTTGGCGTTGGCGTTGGCGTTGGTCGCGGCGCTGGCGGGCACGGGCGGCGCTGTGGCGCGGCACGCCGCTGTCATCGCCCGGTGGGAGTCGGGCTGTTCGGCGATTTCCTCGCGGGCGCGGGCGGCAAGGAGCGTGCCGTCAGTCTGGGAGAAGGCGGCGTCCAGGTCTGCTTGAGCGGCCGCGGGTCCTGCCAGGTGCACGCTCGTGCCGCCGACCGAGGCCGCCGCCTTCGTGACGGCGGCCAAGCGGGCGGACCCGCCGTCGGGTTCGGCGGCGATCATCCGTCGGCTCCCGCAGCGTCACGTCCCCGCCGGTCTGCGCGACCTCACCGAGACGGACGGTGTAAGGGCCGGCGGCAACAGCCAGGATCAGCCACCACGGCAACACGATGTACGGCCTTGCACGGCGGAGCCTCAGCACGAAGCCATCCCTCTGTACTGCTGCCGGGGGCGGGCTGCGGGCGGCGGCGGAGCACTGCACCTGATTGCTGTTCTCATCCGCTTCGGCACGGCAGCGGGGCAGGAATGGCAGTCAGCGCTGGAGATCACCTGGACGTCAGCTCGGGACTTTGCCCGGATTCCGGCAATCCATCGCGACAGTCGTGACGAATCGTTACTGAAAGCAGCACTGAACGGCCTGCCTCAGCGTCAGCCACTGGGTTCCCGGCCCCTCGGACGAACGCGCGGCCCGCCAGGCCCGCCAAACCGCGGCACGACTCCTGGAACAGGAGGCGGACGCCTGCCCTCGCGAGGTCGCCGACGATCTCGTACTGATCCCCTCGGAGTTGGTCGGCAACGCGGTGCTCCACGCCGCCGGACCTTACGCGCTCACCTTGAGCCTGGAGCAGGGCCAGGCGGGCATGGCCGTCAGCGACGGGACGGCGGAACTGGCCGGGAGTCATCGAGAAGGGCGGCGCAAGGAGACGGGAGCCGGGGGCTGAGGATCGTACGTGCGCTGGGGGCGGACCTCTTCGTCAGCCCCTCCGACCGGGGCAAGCAGGTCATCGCGGTTCTCACCTGGTAGCCCGGTGGCAGAGGCCTGGGTACCACGGGCGGCTGTGCCGACAGCCGCCCGCGGCCGATCCGCTCGGAGCACGCTGTCTCCGGGCGGATCAACGGTCCGCGCCACCCCGTCTTGAAGGCGGCGGACCGGAGCTCTTCTCGCGGTGCTCGATCAGGCGTTGACGCAGGTGTTGCCGAAGGACGGGTTCAGCAGCCCGATCACGCTGACGGTGTTACCGCACGCGTTGACCGGGATGTGAACGGGAATCTGCACGAGGTTGCCCGAGCCGACTCCCGGCGAGTGGGCGGCCACGCCCTGTGCACCGGCATCGGCCGATGCCATCGACGCGCCACCGACGACCACCGCACCGGCCGCAAGCGCCACCGCCAGACCATTCCGCACACGAACCATGTGAACTACCTCCCATGAAGGTGCCTCGGCCGAGCAACCCGCGCGGCCGGTGAGGAGAACGAGAGAGCGTCGCTCCGCTCACCTCACGCACCGTCTTCGCCGCCGTCCGCCCTCCGGCTTGGCGCCTGCGCCCGCCTTCCCTCGAACGAGTTAATCGGCGGTGGATGTGTGACGAAGCACCACCCATCCACCCGCCGGTCCGCTACGAAGAACCGACGAAGCACCCACAGGTTTCGGGACCGGGCCGCCGCCGGGCGGTCCGGCACGATCCAGCGACGACTCGAGGACCGGCATGCGATGGACGCCCCGCCCCCCGACGGCCGGCCCAGGCCGCCCCTTCGCCTTCTCACCACGACCGGAGCGGCGCAGGTGAACCAGCCGCTTCCCTTCGCCGCCGGCCGCCAGGGCCGCCCCGCCCCCAGCGACCTGACCGAAACCATGGGCAAGGTGGCGCGCGGTGACAAGCAGGCCTTCTCCGCCCTCTACGACGCCCTGGCACCCCTGGTGTTCGGCATCGTCCTCAAAGTGGTGCGCGACCGGGCGCAGTCCGAGGAGGTCGCCCAGGAAGTCATGATCGACTTGTGGCGGCAGGCCGCCCGTTACCGGCCTGACGCCGGCAGCGTGCAGACGTGGGCGGCGACCATCGCCCACCGCCGGTCCGTGGACCGGGTCCGCTCCGCCCAGGCAGCCGCCGACCGCGAGCACGCCCAGGCCGCCCGCGAGCACGCCACCGCCTTCGACGAGGTCAGCGAACAGGTCGAGACCCGCCTGGAGTCCGAGCAGGTACGCCGCTGCCTGCGCGGCCTGACCGAAGTGCAACGGCAGGCCGTGACCCTGGCCTACTACCAGGGGCTGACCTACCGTGAAGTCGCCGAAGCCCTGCGCACGCCTCTGCCCACCATCAAGACACGCATGCGCGACGGACTCATCCGGCTCCGCGACTGCATGGGGGTGACCGCATGAACCACCACACCACCGACGCCCACACCCTCGCCGCCGCCTACGCCCTGGGCGCACTCGACGACGACGAACGCAGGGAGTTCGACGCCCACCTCCGGACGTGCGAGGCATGCCGCCAGGAAGCCGCCGAGTTCCAGGCGACCACGGCGCGCCTGGCGGCCGCGGTCGCCCAGCCGCCGCCTCCCGGAGCCAAAGCGCAGGTCATGGCCGCCGTCGACGGCGTGCGTCAGCTGCCCCCACGCGTTCCCGCCGCCAGTACGGCGCCCTTCCTCGGCGGCGTCCTGCGCCGCCGTGCCGTATCCCTGGCGCTGGCCGCCGGCGTGGCCGCCGTCGCACTGGGCGGCGTCGCGGTGTGGCAGACGCGGAACGGACAGGAGCTGGAACAGCAGGCCCGCCAGGCCCAGCAGCAGCTCGACGAGGTCAGTGCCGTCCTGGCGGCCCCGGACGCCCAGACCGTTCATGGCAAGGCCGCGAACGGGGCCCTGACCACCGTCGTCTCCTCCGAGCAGCGGAACCAGGCCGTCTTCACCGCCGCCAACCTGCCGGCGCCCGGCGCCGGGAAGACCTATCAGCTGTGGCTCGACCACGACGGCACGATGCTCCCGGCCGGTCTGATCGACCACGACGGCACGGTGATCCTCGCCGGGAACCCTGCCGACGCGGGCGCCGTCGGCCTCACCCTCGAACCCGACGGAGGATCCCCCCAGCCCACCACCGACCCGCTGCTGCTGATGGTCCTGCCCGCCTGACCAGGTGCTCCGCAGCGATCAGCGATCGAGGTCTCTCATGGCAAGCGTCCCGGAGATCGCGGACATCGTCGGCGACTTCTGCCTGCGCGGCGGACATCGGGACGGCGAAACCTTCCACCGCCGCGACCAGACCCTGGGCGAGCGGCGCGGCAAGCCGCTCGTTCCCGTCTTCCACCCCGGCGACGACACACCGGTGTGCACCGCACAGCTCTGCTCCTACTCCGACGGCCTGGACCAACTCCAGTCCGCCGGTGCCGCCCCGGCCTGCGCCGGCCGGTTTTCGTCATAGCCGCCACGGCCGCCTGCACCGGAAGCACGTCACCGCCATGGGCGCCAGCCACCCGCCCGCCGTCACGCTGAGCACGCGCCTCGCCGGCCTCACCGGCCTCACCGGCTCGCCGGCCTCGCCGGCTGAACCGGCGCAGCTCCTCGACCGGACCTTCCCCCTCGCGGTCACACGTCACGCCAATCCGATCGCCCGACTGCTGCGAAGTACGGGTGAAACGCGGCAGTCGGGCGGCGTGTCGAGTGGTGGGAGCGATGGTGGTCGAACAGCGCAAGGCGGCGGTCGTGGGCTCCGGCGTGGCGGGCCTGACGGCCGCCTACGTCCTGGCGTCCTCGTACGAGGTCACCCTGTACGAGGCGGACGGGCGGCTCGGCGGCCACGCCCACACCCGTGCGCTGCCCGGCCCCGGCGGCCAGACACTTGCCGTGGACTCGGGGTTCATCGTGCACAACGAGCGCACCTACCCCACCCTCCTGAGGTTGTTCCGGGAGCTGGAGATCGGCACGCAGGACGCCGAGATGAGCATGTCGGTCCGGTGCGACGGGTGCGGACTGGAGTACGCGGGTGCCCGGGGCGCGGCGGGGCTGTTCGCCTCCCGTGCCGCCCTGCGGGCCCGGTACCTTCGGCTCCTGGCGGAGGTACCGGTCTTCCACCGGGGCGCCCGGCGGCTGCTGGCGCGCCGGGCTCATGGGGGTGTCACCTTCGGGGATTTCCTGCGTGAGGGCGGGTTCTCCCCCTACTTCGTCCGTCACTTCGCCCTGCCGCTCGTCGCCTCGGTGTGGTCCTGCCCGGCCCGCACCGCGCTGTCGTACCCGGCCGCCTACCTGTTCGCTTTCCTGCACCATCACGGTCTGCTGTCGATCACGGGTTCCCCGCAGTGGAAGACCGTCACCGGTGGCTCGACCGCCTACGTCACCGCCGCCGCCAAACGCGTCCAGCGCATCCGCACCTCCAGCCCGGTCGACGCCGTCCGGCGCACGGGCCGGGGCGCCCTCGTCACCACCGGCGACGGCGCCACCGACGCGTACGACGCCGTGGTCATCGCCACGCACCCCGACCAGGCGCTGCGCCTGCTCGCGGACCCCACCCCCGACGAGAAGCGGCTCCTGGGCGCCTTCACGTACTCGCGCAACCCCACCGTGCTGCACACCGACACCTCCCTCCTGCCCCGCTCTCCGAAGGCACGGGCCAGCTGGAACTACCGCATGACCGGCTGCGAGCCCTCCACCGCACCCGTACACGTCAGCTACGACATGGAGCGCCTCCAGCGTCTGCCCGCAGGCTCCGGCTACGTCGTCACGCTGGGTGGTGATACCGGTGTCGCCGCGGACCGGGTGGTGGAGCGGATGGTCTACGAGCACCCGGTGTACACGCCCACGTCGGTCGCGGCGCAGAAGGAACTGCCTCGTCTCAACACCGGGGTGACCGCGTACGCGGGGGCCTGGCACGGCTGGGGGTTCCACGAGGACGGCTGCCGCTCCGGCGTGGAAGCAGCCCGCTCCTTGGGGGTGAGCTGGTGACCAGGACCGGGACGACCGCCGCGTTCACGTCGGTCGAGGCGCCGGCGCTGTACGAGTGCGTGATCACGCACGTCCGTCGCACGCCGCTGCACCACACGCTGCGGCACGACACCTACCTGTGGTGCGTGGACCTCGACCACCTGCCGGAGCTGCCCCGGCCACTGCGTCCGCTCGCCCGGTTCGACGCCCGTGACCACTTCGGCGGCACCGCCGGCTCCCTCCGCGCCGGGCTCGACGCCTTCCTCGCCGCGCACGGCATCGACCTGGGCGGCGGGCGGGTGGTGATGCTGGCGCACGCCCGGGTGTTCGGGTACGTCTTCAACCCGCTGAGCGTGTACTGGTGCCACGATCCCGCCGGCGTCCTGGTGTGCGTCGTCGCGGAGGTCCACAACACCTACGGGCAGCGCCACTGCTACCTGCTGCGGACGGACGAGGCGGACGAGGCCATGGCGGACAAGACCTTCTACGTCTCGCCGTTCTTCGCGGTCGAGGGCCGCTACCGGATGCGTCTGCCGCTGCCCGGGGAGCGCCTGGCCCTGACCGTCCACCTGGAGAACGACGACGGCAGGGCGTTCACCGCGGTCGTCCGCGGCCGCCGCCGGCCCGCGACCGTGCCCGCGCTGCTGGCCGCGGCCGCGCGCAGACCCTGGTCCACCGCGGCGGTCTCGGCCGGCATCCGCCGCCACGGCGTCCACCTGCTGCTGCGCGGACTCCCCGTGCACCCGCGTCCCCGTTCCGCTCCGCAGAAAGGCATGCTGTCGTGACCCGCCCCGTCCTCACCTCCGAGAGCCGCTCCCGGCTCGCCTGCCGCACCCTCGACGTCCCCGAGCAGACGCCGCCGGGCGGCCCCGCGACCGCCGCGCCCCTCAGCCGTTCGGACGTCGACGCCGACCACTGGCCGGACGTGGTGCGGATCCCCTCGGCCGGCCCCGCCCGGACCGCCGTCGCCAGGTATCTGGTGAGCCGGGCCCTGGACAAGTTGTCCCTGACCGGTCCTCCGGCCGGTACGCGTCCTTCGGCGGCGGGCCCGCAGCTGACGCTCCACGACTCCGATGCCTTTTACCGGCGCATCGGGCGTGACGGGCTGATCGGCTTCGGCGAGTCCTACGTGGCAGGCGAATGGGACAGCAACGATCTGGCCGGCGTCCTCACCGTGCTCGCCGGTCACGTCGACGAGCTGGTCCCCGCTTCGCTGCGCCGGCTGCGTGGCCGATGGGTGTCCGCCCGCCCGGCCTGGGACCGGAACACCCGTGAGGGGGCCCGTGCCAACATCCAGCGCCACTACGACCTGTCCAACGACCTGTTCGCCGCGTTCCTCGACCCCACCCTCACCTACTCCTCCGCGATCTTCGGCGTCTTTCCCGCCCGCTTCGAGTCCCTCGCCGCCGCCCAGCACCGCAAGATCGACCGGCTCCTGGACCTCGCCGCCGTTGGTGAGGGCACCCGGCTCCTGGAGATCGGCACCGGCTGGGGCGAGCTCGCCCTGCGGGCAGCCGCCCGCGGCGCCCGGGTCACCACCCTGACCCTCTCCGCCGAGCAGGCCGCCCTCGCCCGCGAGCGGATCGCCGCGGCCGGTCTCGCCGACCGGGTGGACGTCCAGCTGCGCGACTACCGCGACGCGGAAGGGCGGTACGACGCCGTCGTCAGCGTCGAGATGATCGAGGCGGTCGGTGCCGAGTACTGGCCCGCCTACTTCACCGCCCTGCGCCGCGCGCTCGCCCCCGGCGGCAGGATCGCCCTGCAGGCCATCACCATGGGCCACCGGCAGATGCTCCACACCGCCGCCACCCACACCTTCATCAGCAAGTACGTCTTCCCCGGCGGCCTGATCCCCTCCCGCGAGGCCATCGCCGAGCACTCCGCCGCCGCCGGCCTGCGCACGGCCGCCGACGACGGCTTCGGCGAGCACTACGCCGAGACCCTGCGCCTGTGGCGGGAACGGTTCACCACCCAGCGCCCCGCCGTCACCGGCCTCGGCTTCGACCCGGTCTTCCAGCGCATGTGGGAGTTCTACCTCGCCTACTCGGAAGCCGGATTCCGCTCCCGCTACCTCGACGTCCGCCAGCTCCTCCTCACCGAAGGAACCCCCCGATGAGCCCCGCCGCCGACCGACTCGCCCAACTCCTCGGCCACTTCCTCCCGGGGCCGCTCCCCGTACGCGTCCGGGCCTGGGACGGCAGCCAGACGGGCCCCGCCGACGCGCCCCTGGTGATCCTCCGCTCGCCCGACGCGCTGCGCCGCCTTGTGTGGCAACCGGGCGAACTCGGCCTGGCCGAGGCGTACGTCACCGGCGACCTGGACGTCGAGGGCGACCTCGCCGACGCCCTCTCCACGGCCGGCCGAAGCGTCCGCGACCGGCCCGCGACACGCCCCGGACCGGCGGGGATGGCCGCGGCCACCGCCCTCGCCGTACGCCTCGGTGCCGTCGGACCGCCCCCGAAGCGCCCCGACGGGCGGGCCCGCCTGACCGGTGGTCTTCACAGCGTTGCGCGGGACCGCGCGGGAATCAGCCACCACTACGACCTCTCCAACGACTTCTACGCGCTCCTGCTCGACGAGTCGATGGCGTACTCCTGCGCCTACTGGACCCGGCCCGACGACGCGGCCTACACCCTGGCCGACGCCCAGCGCGACAAGCTCGACCTGATCTGCCGCAAACTCGGCTTGGGTCCGGGAAATCGGCTGCTCGACGTCGGCTGCGGATGGGGCTCCCTCACCGTCCACGCGGCCCGCGCATACGAAGCCCGTGTCACCGCGGTCACCCTGTCCCGCGCCCAGCACGACTTCGTCACGGAGCGGGCGGCACGCGAGGGCGTGGCCGATCTCGTGGACGTCCAGCTGCGGCACTGGCGCGACATCGACGGCGGCGGCTACGACGCGGCCGCCGCCGTCGAGATGGGCGAGCACGTCGGCGACACCGAGTACCCCGCCTTCGCCGCCAAGCTCCACGACGTGCTGCGTCCCGGGGGCCGGCTCATGGTCCAGCAGATGTCCCGGGGTTCCCACGCGCCCGGCGGAGGCGCCTTCATCGAGACGTACATCGCCCCCGACATGCACATGCGCCCCGTCGGCCGCACCGTGGACATCCTGGAAGAAGCGGGAATGGAGACGCGTTCCGTGGAGGCCCTCCGCGAGCACTACGCGACCACCATCGACGCCTGGCGCGCCACCCTCGAACAGCGCTGGAGCGACATCGAGGCCCTCGTCGGGACGACGACCGCCCGGATCTGGCGCCTGTACCTCGCCGGCGCGTCGCTCGCCTTCTCCGAACGTCGCATGGGCGTCGACCAGATCCTCGCCGTACGGCCCACCCGCGAAGGCGCCTCGGACATGCCGGCCACCCCCGCCGCCTGGTACGCCACCGGGAGCCGGACGTGAACAGCACCGACTGGGGAGGCCTCGGCGTCAACCTCGCCGCCGCCGCGGCGACGGCCGGGGCGGTGCTCCTCGCCACCTTCGCCGTCGCCGTTCGCCGCGGACTGCACCGGATCGTCGACATCGTCTGGGGGCTCGCCTTCGCCGCCGTCGCCGCCGTGACCTGGATGCTGTCCGCCGGGCACGGCGACGACGGACGCCGCCTGGTCGTCGCCGCCGCGACCGTCCTGTGGGGGCTGCGACTGTCCGCCCACATCGCCCACCGCTCCCGCGGACACGGCGAGGACCCGCGCTACACCGCCCTCCTCGACAAGGCCCCCGGAAACCGGACCCTCTACGCACTACGCACCGTCCACCTCGGCCAGGCGGCCCTTGTCTGGCTGATCTCCCTCCCCGTCCAGGCCGCCTCCTACAGCTCCGCGCCCCTGGACGCCCTGGCGTACTGCGCTCTCGCGGTATGGGCGGCAGGGCTCGCCTTCGAGACCGTCGGCGACCACCAGCTCGCCCGCTTCAAGGCGGACCCCGCCAACCGGGGCCGGATCATGGACGGCGGTCTGTGGGCCTGGACCCGGCACCCCAACTACTTCGGGGACGGCCTCGTCTGGTGGGGCCTCTACCTGCTCGCCTGCACCGCATGGCAGCCGGCCCTTGCCGTGCTCGTCTCCCCCGTCTTCATGACCATGCTGCTGACCATCGGCAGCGGCAAGCGCCTCCTGGAGAAGCACATGGCCCACCGCCCCGGCTACGCCGAGTACGCAGCCCGCACCAGCGGTTTCCTCCCCCTGCCACCCCGCAAAGCCGTTCGCGGGGGAAGCCGGAGCGCATGACATGAGCGGATCCGCGCGGAGCAGCGCCTTCCCCGCTCTCCACCTGCCCGAGCCCCGGTTTCTGCCCGCCGCAGGTGCGGTACTGCTCCTGCACGGCGGACGTGCGGACTCCCTCGCACCACCGCGGCCCCTCAACCTGCCCGACCTGCGGATGAGGGCTTTCGGCCGTGCGCTCGGCCAGGACCCCCGCCACGCCGACGTCCTCATCGGTTACGTCCGCTACCGGATGCGCGGCTGGAACGGCGAGCGCGCCGACCCCGTCCACGACACGCGCCGGGCCCTGGCCGAACTCGCCGACCTGGCCGGCCCTCTGCCCGTGGTGCTGCTCGGGCACTCCATGGGCGCCCGGGCCGCGCTGCGCGCCGCCGACGATCCGCACGTCCGCGGCGTCGTGGCACTCGCTCCCTGGTGCCCTCCCGGCGAGCCGGTCACCCACCTGGCGCACCGCACCGTGATCGCCCTCCATGATCCGGCCGACCGGATCACCTCGGCCACCGACACGTGGGCCCACCTCCGCCGCGCTGAGGCGGCCGGAGCCCGCGTCCGAGCCATCCGCATGCCTGCCGGCCGCCACACCATGATCAGCCGCTCACGCCTCTGGCACAGCCTCGCCGCCCGCAGCACAGCCGACGTCCTCGGTCTGGATTCCCCGCCCAGCACCTCCACCCCGGAGACAATGTGGGGCGCAGGACCGCTGGACGCCGCCATGTTCATCCCGGCCGCCGGTGAACGTCACCCGATCCGCCTGCGCCGCAGCCACTGAACGTTTCCCGGACGCCTGCCCCGGCGCCCTTTTGACCGAAGGAACCCCATGTCCCCTGCTCGTTCCGCGCTTCTGCTCGCCGGTCTGATGGCCTCGGCGGGCCTCGCTCACTTCGTGGCGCCCCGGCAGTTCGACGCCATCGTGCCGCGCTCTCTGCCGGGTGGCCCCCGGGCCTGGACCACGGCCGGCGGCGTGGTCGAACTGGCTCTGGGAGCCGGTCTCGCACTGCCGGCGACCCGAAGGGCGAGCGCCCACGCGACCGCCCTGTTCTTCGCCGGAGTGTTCCCGGCGAACGTCAAGATGGCCTACGACTGGCGGCACCGCTCGACGACCGCAAGAGCCGTCGCGTATGCGCGGCTTCCCCTCCAGGTCCCTCTGATTCTCTGGGCCCGCCACGCGGGCATGCCGGACGTCAGGCGTGGCCCCGCCGGCGGCGACGGGTGAGAAGGAGCACTGAGGTGGAGACAAGTGTGAGCACTTGGGCGATGACGACGAGATTCTTGTCGGTGAACCAGGCCGGTTCGTCCATGCTGGGCAGGGGGCCGAGTTCGCCGATGTCGACGTAGCGGTAGAGCAGGAGGGCCGCAAGTCCGCCGGCGGCGACGGTCCAGGCGAAGGCGTCGGCCAGGGGGTGGCGCCGGCCAAGGGGTGGCGCCGGACAAGGAGCGGCAGCGCCGCGAGTGCGGCGGTGGCGGCTTCGATCCTGAAGGGTGCTCTGGCTGGGGGTGGCGCTGACGGCGTCGTACCTTTCGGCGAGACGCGCCTCGGCGGCCCTGGCCGTCACGGTGTGGGAAGCGGAGTCCTCGTTCACCACGGACACCCTGGCTCCGGGTGCGACAGCCAGGTCGACCGGCTCGAAACGGAAGTCCTGGTGATCGAGCCGGAGGCCACCGAGTGGGGTACGCGACGCGGCAAGGTCCTCGATCCCGAGGGGCACGAGTGGAGCGTGGGAACCTACCGGCCGGGCTGATCCGACGGCGCGACCGGCAGGCCCGCACGGGCGGGCGGGGTGCTCGGCGTTCAGAGCCGGGGGGCGAACCCCGTCAGGAGCGCCGTCGCGTGGGACGCGCCGCTCTCCTCCACCACTTCCGCCGGTGTCTGCGGCGTCCGCACCGTGGCCAGCTCGACCTCCCCGTCACGGTGCAGGAACCCGTGGACTCCCGGCCTCGGGATGCTGTTGTACGCCCAGGGGGCGGAGAAGTAGTAGGCGCCCGTGTCGTGCAGCACCACCAGGTCCCCCTCCGCGAGTTCCGGCAGCAGGCGCTCGTGCGCCACCACGTCCCCGGCGAAGCAGAGGGGACCGGCGATGTCCTGCGGTACGGACGCGGTCTTCCTGGGCCGGCCGTCCGGCCCGTGCGCGGTGATCCTGACCGGCCACGCGTCGGGCATGAACACGGTGCGGAGGGCCACCTGGGCCCCGGCGTGGGTCAGCGCGATCCGCCGGCCGCCCGAGTGTTTGACGTACTCGACCACCGCCGCGGTGAAGCCGTTCTTCGCGAGCAGTGACCGGCCGAACTCCGTGACCACCTGGTAGCGGCCGTCGAGCAGGGCCGGTTCGGCGTCGGTGAGCGCGCGTACGTACTCCTCGAACGTCGGTGTGACCGTTTCGTCGGAGAAGTTGACCGGCAGCCCTCCGCCCAGGTCCAGGCTGGTGACCTGGCGTCTGCCGACGTGCGCGTCGATCTCCTCGGCAAGCCGGTGCAGCGTGGCGAGCCCCCGGGCGATCAGCTGCAGCGAGCAGCCCTGCGAGCCGATGTGGGCGTGCAGGCGGGTCAGCCAGGGGCGTTGCAGGAAGGCGTCGAGGATCCGTGCGCGGGCTCCGGGGTCGTCGAGGGCCACTCCGAACTTCGAGTGCGACGTCGCCGTGCTCATGGCCTCGATGGTGCCGCCGCCGACCTGGGGGTTGACGCGGAGGCCGACGACGGAACGGGAGCGGGCGGGGCGCAGGGCGTCGATGCGCTCGAGTTCGGCAAGGTTGTCCGCGTTGAGCGCGATCCCGAGGGTGAGCGCCTCCCGGATCTCGGCGCGGGTCTTGGCCGGCGAGTCCAGGACGATGCGTTCGGGTGCGAACCCGGCGGCGAGTGCCAGCCGGGTCTCTCCCGGGCTCGCCGTCTCACAGCCCATTCCGGCGTCCGCGAGCAGCCGCAGGACCGGGACGAGCGGGCATGCCTTGACCGCGAAGGCGTGCAGGGCGTCCGGCACGTGGGCGAAGGCCTCATGGAGCGCGGTGACGCTGTCGCGGACCCCCTGGACGTCGATGAAGCCGGCGACGGTTTGCTCTGGTCCCAGGACGCCGTCGGCGGTCGCCCGCCGCAGTACGGACGCGATCTTCTCCTGGTGCGTCATGCCTTCCTTCCTCGCTTTCAGGGGTGCGGCTCCCGGCCGGCCCGGGAGGGTGGAACCGGGGGGCGTGCGCCCGGCGGGCCCTTCCGAGGGCTCGGAGGGCGCGGGCCCGGGGCGCCGGGGCGGCTGCGGCGCGGCGGTCTCGGGGTGGCCGGTCACCGGACGTCCAGCCGCAGGACGTCGTCGATCGTCTCCCGTCGGACGACGACGCGTGCCCTACCGCCACGGACGGCGACGACGGGCGGGCGGGGCTGGGAGTTGTAGTTGTTCGCCATGGAGCGGTGGTACGCACCGGAGGCGGGGACGGCGAGGAGGTCGCCGACGGCGAGGTCGGAGGGCAGGCGGGCGGAGTCCACGACGATGTCGCCGGATTCGCAGTGCCGTCCGCAGACGGTGACCGGCTCGTCCGTGCTCCTGGCCGTGTCCCGGCCCGCCAGAGCGGCCGTGTAGGAGGCGTCGTACAGGGCGGGCCGCATGTTGTCGCTCAGGCCGCCGTCGACGGAGACCCAGGTCCGCAGTCCGGGCTGACGCTTGATCGTGCCCACCGTGTACAGGGTCACGGTCGTGGGTCCCGCGATGGCCCGGCCGGGCTCCACGGCGAGTCTCGGCATCGGCACGCCCGCCCCGGCACAGGCTTTCCGCACCCGGTCGATGACGGTGGGGGCGAGGTCCCGTACGTCGAGGGGTTCGTCGTCGGGCAGGTAGGCGATGCCCAGGCCTCCGCCCAGGTCGAGTCGCCGTAGGAGCGTGCCGTGGGTGCGTGCGGTGTCGGCCATCAGGCCGACGAGCCGGTCGGCGGCCGTCTCGAAGACGTCGGGACGCAGGATCTGGGAGCCGAGGTGGCTGTGCAGGCCCACGAGCTCCAGGCCGGACGCGCCCAGGGCGTGGGAGATGGCGCGGTGGGCGCTTCCGGTGGACAGGGAGAAGCCGAACTTCTGGTCGTCGGTGCCCGTGGTGATGTGGGCGTGGGTGTGCGCCTCCACGCCGGGTGTGACGCGGACGAGGACCTGCTGTCGCGTGCCCCGGTGGGTGGCGATGTCCGACAGCCGGGCTATCTCGTCGTGGGAGTCGACGACGACGAGGGAGACGCCGTGGTCGACGGCTTCCGCCAGTTCGGCCACCGACTTGTTGTTGCCGTGGAAGATCACCGAGGATCCCGGGATCCCCGCGCGCCGCGCCGTGCGCAGCTCGCCCGCGGAGCAGACGTCGATTCCCAGGCCTTCGTCCTTCAGCCAGGTGGCGACCTGGTGGCAGAGGAACGCCTTGGCGGCGTAGAAGACGTCGTGGCCGGTGAAGGCCGCGCGCCAGGACCGGCAGCGGGCGCGGAAGTCGTCCTCGTCGAGGACGAAGGCCGGGGTGCCGAACTCCTCGGCGACGTCGCTCAGGAGCACGCCGCCGATCTCCAGGCCGTCGATGCCGCTCGTGGTCGTGGCGGGCCACAGGTGCGGAGGGATGTGCATGGTGGGGTCTGCCCTTCGGAATGGCGCTCAGTGGGCGGTGAGGAACCGGTGGAGGACACGGACGCCGAATTCGAGGCCGGACAGGGGCACCCGCTCGTCCACTCCGTGGAACATGGCGTAGTAGTGCAGGTGGGGGTCGAGCAGGAGGGGTGCGAAGCCGTAGGTGCTGATGCCGATCCTCGCGAAGGCCTTGGCGTCGGTCCCCCCGGACTGGATGAACGGCACGGGGTGGGCCTGGGGGTCCTGGCTGCGGATCGCTTCGGCCATCGCGCCGAAGGCCGGCCCTTCGTGATCGGCGGCGACGGCCTCTTCGCAGTTGATGAACTCCCGTGTCACCTTCGGTCCGAGGAGCCGGTCGACGGTCTCCACGAAGGCGTTCTGTTCGCCGGGCAGGAACCTGCCGTCGACCTCGGCGTGGGCGCGTGAGGGGATGACGTTGACCTTGTGGCCGGCTGTCAGCACGGTGGGGTTGAGAGTGTTGCGGATGGTGCAGTCGAACAGTTCACCGAGTCCGCCGAGGCGGTTCGCCTCCTCCTCCAGCCGATCGCGGTCGATTCGGATCCCGAGGGTCCGGTCGAGGGCGTCGAGCAGGGTGCGGACGGCAGGGACGAGGCGGGTGGGCCAGCGGTGGGTGGTGAGCCGGGAGAGGGCGTGGATCAGCTCCGCCACCGCGTTGTCCTGTCCGGGGCCCGAGCCGTGTCCCGCGGTGCCGTGGGCGGTGAGCCGCATCCACGCGGTGCCGCGCTCTCCGACGGCGATGGGGTACACGCGGGCGTCCGGTCCGGTGGGGGCGGTCCTCGTCGTGATCGAGAAGCCGCCGGACTCGCTGATCGCCTCCTCGACGCCGGCGAAGTGGTCCCGGTGCGCGGTCGTGACGTGACGGGACCCGTACTCGCCGGTCGACTCCTCGTCCGCGAGGAAGGCGAGGACCAGGTCGCGTCGCGGTTTCTGCCCCGTGCGCGCCCAGGCGCGCACCAGGGCGAGGGTCATGGCGAGCGTTCCCTTCATGTCGACCGCGCCGCGCCCCCACAGGCAGCCGTGGTGGAGGTCTCCGGAAAGGGGGTGCAGCGTCCAGTCGCGGGGCTCGGCGTGCACGGTGTCGAGGTGTCCGTGGACGAGCAGCGGGGGCAGGTCGCGGTTCTCGCCGTCGATCCGGGCCAGGACGCTGGTGCGGCGGTGCCGGGGTTCGGTCAGGGTGGCACGGACACCGGCCGCCTCCAGGGCTTCGGCCACGTACTCCGCGGCTTGCCGCTCGCCGGGCCCCGATCCGTCTCCGGGGTTGGTGGTGTCGATGCGCAGGAGGTCCGAGCACAGTTCGGCGACGTCGGTGGCGTAGCCGTCGTGCAGACCTGGTCGTCTGGTGGCGGTCACAAGCTGCTCCGCGGGGTCGGTCGGGCGAGGACGTGAGGGGGCGGCGGTCAGTCGAAGTGGTCCTCCATCGCCGCGCCGGCGATGGAGGTGCACACCTTGAAGGTCCTGGCGGCGGTGGTCGCGTCCGGTGCGGTGAAGGCGACGCCCCGGGGGCCGTTGGGTTCGACGGTGGGGACGGCGAGGACCGCGGCCGCCAGATGGGGTGCGTGGAAGTCGAGCTCGAAGCGGCGCGGCCGGGCGGGGGCGCCGCGTCCTTCCGGGGCGTCCGCGTGGTCGCGTCGGGTGGGGAGGAGGCGCAGGGCCTCGGCCGCCTGTGCGCGCAGCAGTTCGGCGCTTCGGCCGGGGGGAAGGCAGATGGCGGCGTACCGGCTGGCGCATTCCTTGACCGCCACGACGAGGGCCTCGGGCGCCCAGAGCCGGGCCGCCTCGCAGGTGAGGTCGTCTCCGGTCACCAGGACGACGGGGACGCCGTGCTCCTCGGCGATCAGCGCGTTCATCCGGCCCTCGTCGGCGGGCTCGCCGTCGATGCGGAACGCGGTCAGTCCGGTTCCGAGGTAGGTGTGGGACAGCACCCCCTGCTCTCCGGCGCCCGTGTGGTAGCCGAGGAAGACCACCGCGTCGGCCCGGTCGATCCCCGCCATCATGCCCAGCGGCTTGTGTCGGCCGGTGAGCAGGCGCGCGCGGGGGTCCAGGCTCTCCAGGAGCAGGTTGCGCTGCGTGTAGTGGGCGTCGTTGACCAGCACTTCGGTCGCGCCGCCGGCGAGGAGGCCGTCGACGGCGGCGTTGACGTCGCCGGTGAAGAGCGGGCGCATGCGTTCCCAGGAGGCGGTTCCCGGTTCGACGTCGTCGGGGCACGTGACGCCGGTGGCGCCTTCCATGTCGGCGGAGACGAGCACCCGCGTCATGTCGTGTTCCTTTCGTGCGGGGGGAGGGTGAGGACGGGCGGGTCCGTGCGGAGCACCGCGCGTGCTCCCAGGGGGACGGTGAGCTGACGCGGTCCGTGGCCGGCGGGCAGGCCGGCCGCCACCGGGACTCCGAGGTCCGACAGGCGGTCCCGCATCACGGCCTCCACCTGGCCCCGGGGGCCGCAGTGGGTGAAGTCGCCGAGGAGGACGCCGGCCGTCCGTTGCAGGACGCCGGCGCGTCTGAGCTGGGTCAGCGACCGGTCGAGGCGGTAGGGGTCCTCGCCGACGTCTTCGAGCAGGAGGATGCGGCCTTCGGCGTCGGGCGCGGTGGCGGTTCCCAGCGAGGACGCCAGCATGGTGAGGTTCCCGCCGGTGAGGATCCCCTCGGCGCGTCCGGGAACAAGGACGGGGCCGTCGAGGGCGAACGAGCGCGGCGGCGGTCCGAAGAGGGCCGCGTGGAGGCTTCCGGCACTGACGTCGTCTTCGTGGACGGGCCTGCAGCCGGGCATCGGACCGTGGAGGGTCACCAGGCGGAGGCGCTCCCCCAGTGCCTGGTGAAGGCAGGTGACGTCACTGGAACCGACGAGGAACTTGGGGCCGGCGGCGGCGAGGCGCCGGTGGTCGAGGCGGTCTGCGATGCGCTGGCTCCCGTATCCGCCCCGGGCGCACACGACCGCCCGTACGTCGGGATCCAGCCAGGCCTCGGTGAAGTCGTCGAGGCGTTCGTCGTCGGAACCTGCCAGGTAGTCCTGGTGGGTGGCGTGGAGCCGCGGAGTGGCGCGTACCCGGAGGCCCCACTCCTCCAGCAGGTCCCGGGCCGGGGTCGTCTCCCGCTCGGTCACCGGTCCGGCGGGAGCGACGAGGGCGACGGTGTCGCCCCGTCGCAGGAACGGAGGATACGCGCGGTCCTGACGCGGGGGGCGCCCCGCGGCGGGCGGAACGCCGTCGCCCGTCATGACCGCTCCGCAGGGGCCGGTGCCGCGTCCGTGGAACCGGCCGTGTCCGCCCGGGGACCGGAGGGAGGGGCGAAGATCCGCTCGTAGAAGCGGATCTCGGCGTCCAGGGCCGCCCGGATCGTCTCGGCCCGCCGCCAGCCGTGCCGTTCCCCCGGGTACTCGATGTGTTCGCAGGCGATGCCCGCGGCGTGGAGGGCCTCTGCCATGGCGGAGGACTGGGCGGGGTCCACGATGGTGTCGTCGAGGCCGTGGAGGAGCAGGGCGGGTCCGCTGGCCCTGTCCGCCGCGAGGACCGGGGAGCGCTGTTCGTAGAGCGCGGCGCTCCGCGGCAGGGGGCCGATCAGGCCGTCCAGGTAGCGGGACTCGAAGTCGTGGGTGGTGGCCGCCCAGGTGAGCGGGTCGGTGATGCCGTAGAAGGAGACCGCGCCGGCGAAGGCGTCCGTGTGGGTGAGGGCGGCGAGGGCGGTCCATCCCCCCGCGCTTCCTCCGCGGATCGCCAGCCGGCCGGGGTCGGCGAGCCCTTCGGACACCAGGGCCCGCGCGACGGTGACGCAGTCCTGGACGTCGACGAGTCCCCAGGCGCCGTTCAGACGTTCCCGGTAGGCACGGCCGTATCCGACCGACCCTCCGTAGTCGACCGTCGCGACGCCGATGCCGCGGCTGGTGAAGTAGGCGATCTCGAGGTCGTGCACCATCGGGTAGTCGCCGGTGGGGCCGCCGTGCACGAAGACCACCCAGGGCGGGCGCCGTCGGGCCGGTGCGGCGTGACGGGGGTGAGTGGGCGGGTAGAGGTGGGCGTGCACCGGGAAACCGACGCCCGGGGCGTCGTCGTTCGTCGGCGCCGTGGCACCGCGGTGGAAGGACCTGGCGGTGGGACGCGGCAGCCAGGCGGGGTCAACCGGCGGTGCCGCGTGGGAGGAGAGGATCCGGGTGTCGCGGTCGTGGGTGCCGCCGGGCCCGGGGAGGGCCGTGGTGAAGACGCTGTAGGGAAGGGTCGGGCCGGCCCCGGCGGCGGCCAGGCGGGTCCCGTCGGCGTCGAGGCTCTGGACGAAATCGGTGAAGGGCAGGCCGAGATCGGTGAGTACGGGCCGTTCGAGACCGGCCTCGGGGTCCACGAGGGAGATCCGTCGCCCGGCACCCGTTCCGTGGATGGCCACGGCCCGGCCGTCGGGGAGGGGGGCGAACCAGGTGGATCCGGGCTTCCACAGGGCTCCCCCGAACTCTTCCTCGACCGCGGCGACGACCTGGGCGGGGCCTCCGTGGGCGGGCACCACGTGCAGGGTCCACCAGCCGTCGGGGTCGGTGACCGCCCAGAGGCTGTCGCCGTCCCTCCACTCGGCCTGGACGACGGATTCCCGGGGGCCGCCCGCCCGCACGCCGTGGACGCCGGCGGTGCCGTCCTCCCGCATCGGCGCGACGCACAGTTCGGTGCCGTCCCACGGCATGTTCGGATGGTCCCATCCGATCCAGGACACATGCCGGCCGTCCGGAGACAGCCGGGGGCAGGTTACGAAGTGGTGCGTCGCGGAGATCGTCCGCTCGGCGCCGGTGCTGAGCGAGACGGAGACGAGGGCGCGCTCGATGTCGCGCGTCCCCCCGAGGCACGTCTCGCGCACGGCCCACACCTCGTCGCGCGACGGCGGCACGTAGAGGTCGCCGTAGGTGACGTCTACGCGCGCGGGGGTGAGGGGCCTGGGCACGTCCTGGGTGTCCGGGTGGTGGAGGTAGATGCGCCGGTCGTGCCAGTGGGTGAAGACCAGGCCGGTACCGGCGGGGCGCCAGGACCGGCCGCCGTACTCGTGGAGGCTGTTTCGGGCGTCGAAGCCCGGCGGGAGCACGTCCTCGACGGTGCCGTCCGGTTTCGCGCGCACGACGCAGCGGCGGCCTGACTCGTACGGGCGGGGTTCGTCCCACCACACTTCGTCGCCGACGAGCGAGACCCAGCCCGGCGTGCCGTCCTGGCGGGCGACGATTGCGGCGCTGATGTCGGATTCCCAAGCCCGGAACGGGGGGTGCGTGTCCTGGGTGGAGGAGGGGTGGTTCATCGGGGTCACCGCCTTGTGGCCATGCGAATGGCGTCCGTGTGGTCAGGAGGGGAGGGGCGCGGCCGAGCGAGGCGTGGTGCGGCCGTGCTGCGGGGTGGGGAGCGGGAGGTGGGCCCGGTGCCGTACCGCCGGTTCGACTGCGGCGCGCGAGGGAGCGCGCCTGCGGGCCGGCGATGTGCGGTCACTTCGCGCCGCGGTGCGGTGGGTCCGGGGAGTGTCTGGTCGACGCCGACGGCCGGGGCGGGGCGAAATCCTCAGGGCCGCGGGGCCGGGCCGGCCGGCCGCGGTCGCCGGATGTGCGCGTCCCCGTCCGGTGGACCGCACGGATGCGGCGGAGCCGTTCTCATGACGCACACGCTAGTGAGGCACCACGACTGCGAGCGATCAACAAAAGGTCCCGTCCCGCAGGGCGGGGCACGACGTTTCGTCGTTGTCCGTGGAGCAGGTCGGCCCTACGGAAGCGGGGCACGACGTTTCGCCATGGCCCGGAGAGGCGGGACGACCCCGCGTCCCGGCTTGGTTCACCAGTTGGGGTCCAGGCCGGCCACGTTGGCCGGCAGGGGCAGTTCGCGGGGGTGGACAAGGTAGACCACTCCCCCGCCGCCCGAGGCCGACAGCCACACCCGCTCGAACTCGCCGCGCCGGTAGACCCGTCGCACCTCCTCGTCGGTGGCCGAGAGGGGGTCGTTGACCACCACGTCGCCGTCGGGCGTGAAACCGCAGACGATCTTGATGCTTCCGGCCGGTGAGTAGCCCGCGCCCGCGAGCTCGCCGATGCGGAAGCTCTGGGCCGTGGCGACCGGTATGCCCGCGCAGATGAAGCGTTCGAGTTCGTTCAGCGAGCGCAGCCGGGTGACCATTCCTCCGAGCCCGTAACGGGCCGGATAGGCGGCGTTGAAGGCCCAGTTGCCGCACCCCTTGTAGGCGTAGTCGTAGACCGCGCGCGCGGTGAAGTCGACCTGCGGCGCGGTGTCGGCGGGATCGATCCACGCCGTCTCCGCGGCCTGCGGACCGTGGCCGAAGTACTCGACGAGCATCGCGGTGCAGGCCGGGGCCGACCAGGCCTCGCCTCCCCCGTCCCACTGGGGGCTGTGACCGGTGTGCAGCTCCTGGGAACGGCGGGGGACGTCGAGGACCTTGCCCCAGGCCCCGGCGGGCCCGCTGACCGCCTGGTGGTGGTCGGGGGGCGTGGACGAGGCGGCGAGGTGGAGGGCGTGGACCGCGGGGCCCTCGACGGCGCCTCGGACTCGCGCGAGGCGGACCTCCAGTTCGTACGCCGAGACGGGCCTGCCGGGGGCGGCCACGAACACGTCGACGTCCGCCGTTCCGAACGGGCCGGTCTGACCGGGCACGGTGGTGCGGTGCACCACCGCGTCGTCCGAGGCCCAGTGCGCCATCACGTACCAGGAAGAGGTGTCTCCCGTGGCGTCACGGACGCGCAGCCGCACCATCAGCCGGGTGCCGGCCGGTGTGAGGGCCGTCCAGGAGGGGATGAGCTCCTCGGCGGGAAACGGCAGGTCCCGCCAGCCGGTGGAGCAGGTCGCGTACTCCCATTCCAGCGTGGCGTGACCGTGGTGGTCCACGAAGGCCTCGTCGGCCTCGGCGCTCTCCAGGCGCAAGGCCCCGTCGGTCCAGGCGGTGCCCCTGAAGACGGCATGGGTGAAGTCGCAGGCCTCGGACCAGCGGTGCAGCACCGCCCTCGGCACGAGGGGGCCGTCGCTTCGCCCACGGTTCTCGCCTGTCACGGTCGTCCTGCCGCTCTCTTGTAGCTCCGGTACGGCCCCGCCTGGCGCCGATGCCGGGACAGGGCCCACATGGTAGCGGCCCGGAGTTCCCGATCAGGAGCCCCGGGCCGTCTCGGACGGTCCCGCGCTCAGCTGGGCACGCCCGGCATCGGTGCGCGAGTGAGGGGCGGGAGGTGTCGCCCCGGGGGTCCTCGTCCCCGTCGGCGTGGTGGGATGCCCCGGCGAGCGTCGCCCGGGCGTCGGTCAGGTGCATCGGCCCGTAGCCGGCGTCCACGCTCGGGGCGCCGCCGTGGTCCTCCCAGCGGCTCTGCAGGTACGACACCGCGAGCAGCACCGTCTCGGGGACGTGGTGCCGTTCGCCGGCCGCGCGGAAGAGGTCGGCGCGGGGCCGGACCCTCACCGAGGCGGCTTCCTCCGGGCCGGAGGGTGGCTGTGCCTGGGCAGGGGCCATGGCGAGCGCCCCGGTGAGCAGGGCCGTCACGACGGCCACGGGGCCCGCTGCTCGTCTGCGCGGGATGCGTCTGCTTGTCACGCGTTCGTCCTTCGTGTCGTCGTGTCGATGGGGAAGTGACAGGCGGTCGGGTGGTCGGCTCCGTCGCGCGTGCGCAGTTCGGGTTCCGTCAGGCACTGCTCGCGCGCGTAGGGGCAGCGGGTCCGGAAGCGGCACCCGGACGGCGGTGAGGCCGGGGAGGGCAGGTCGCCTTCCAGGAGGTGGGCGTCATCGGGTGCGTCCCGTCCGGGGTCGGGTACGGGGGCCGCGGCGAGGAGGGCACGGGTGTAGGGGTGGCGGGGAGTCGTGTAGATCTGCTCGCGCGTGCCGGTCTCCACGATCTTCCCGAGGTACATCACCGCGATCCGGTCACACAGGTGCTGGACGACCGCGAGGTCGTGCGAGATGAAGACGCAGGCGAGGCGGAGGTCGCGGCGGAGGTCCTGGAGCAGGTTGAGGACCTGCGCCTGGACGGAGACGTCGAGGGCTGACACCGGCTCGTCGCACAGCAGCAGCCGGGGCCCGAGGGCCAGTGCCCGCGCGATTCCCAGGCGCTGACGTTGCCCGCCGGAGAACTGGTGGGGGTAGCGGTCCCGGTGGGAGGGGTCCAGACCGACCGTTTCGAGGAGTTCGGCCACGCGTCGCCCTCGGTCGGCCTTGGGGACGGCTTCGGGGTGGATGGCGAAGGGTTCCCCCACGATCTGCCCGGCGGTCATCCGGGGGTTGAGGGAGGTGTAGGGGTCCTGCAGGACCATCTGGACACGACGGCGAAGCGTGCGCAGTTCGCGTCCGGAGAGGGAGAAGGGGTCCTGGCCGTCGATCGTCACGGTGCCCGCGGTGGGCCGGTCCAGGGCCATCAGGAGGGAGGCGAGGGTGGACTTGCCGCACCCGGACTCGCCCACGATGCCGAGGGTTTCCGCGCGGCGCACGGTCAGGTCGACGCCGTCGACCGCCCTGACCGCCCCTGCGCGGTGTTTCCGGAGCACACCCGTGGTGATCGGGAAGTGGCGGGTGAGCGCCGTGGCCCGCAGGAGGGGCGGATCGGTCTCAGCCGACGGGAGCATGGTGGACCTCCTCGGCGAAGTGGCAGGCACTGCGGTGTCCTGCGGGCGAAAGCGTTCGGAAGGGCGGTGCTTCGCTGCCGCAGCGCGGTTCGGCACGCGGGCACCGGGGATGGAAGGCGCATCCCGCGGGGACGGAGGACGGCAGGGGCGGGGCGCCGGTGATGGGCACGAGGGGCTTTCCCAGGCGGTCCAGGCGGGGCACCGAGTCGAGCAGGCCACGGGTGTAGGGGTGTCCGGGCCGGGCGTAGAGGTCCTCGGCCGACGCGGACTCCACCGTGCGACCGGCGTACATGACGGTGATCCGGTCGGCCGCCTCGGCGACGACGCCGAGGTCATGGGTGATCAGCAGCAGCCCCATGCGGGTTTCGCCCTGGAGCTGTTTGAGCAGCCGCATGATCTGGGCCTGGACGGTGACGTCGAGGGCGGTGGTGGGTTCGTCCGCGATGACGACCTCCGGGTCGAGCGCGAGCGCCGTCGCGATCATGACGCGCTGGCGCATCCCGCCGGAGAACTGGTGCGGGTAGTCGTGGACCCGGCGCGCGGCGGCCGGGATACGGACGCGGTCCATGAGCGCCACGGCGCGCGCGAAGGCGGCCTTGCGTCCCATGCCCTGGTGCACCCGGTACATCTCGGCCAGTTGGTCGCCCACCGACAGCACGGGGTTGAGCGCGGTGAGCGCGTCCTGGAAGATCATGGACAGACGCGTTCCCCGCACCTGCCGGTGGCGCTCGGGAGACATGGCGAGCAGGTCGTCGCCGCGCAGTCGGGCGGCGCCGCGGGTGATGTGCGCCGGCGGTGTGTCGAGCAGCCCCATGACGGCCTGTGCCGCGACGGACTTGCCCGATCCGGACTCACCGAGCAGGGCCAGGGTCTCGCCTTCGTGAAGGGCGTAGGAGAGTCCGTTCACCGCCCGGATGGTGCCGCGTCGCGTGCGGAACTCGACGCAGAGGTCCTCGACCTCCAGGAGGGGATGTGCGTCGGGGGACATGGGCGCTCATTTCAGCCGGGGGTCGAAGGCGTCGCGTGCGGCATCGCCGAGGAGGATGAAGCTCAGGACGGTCGCGGACAGGAAGAGGGCGGGGAAGAACAGGAGGTGGGGGTGGTCGAGGACGAAGGCCTGGGCCGCGTTCAGCTGGAGTCCCCAGGAGACCTCGGGGTACTGGAGTCCGACTCCCAGGAAGTCGAGTGTCGCTTCGCCCGAGATGACCGCTCCGACGTTCAGCATGGCGACCACGATGACCGGGGTGATCGCGTTGGGGAGGATGTGGCGCACCATGAGGCGGGCGGGGCGTGCTCCCAGCATGCGGGCGGCACGCACGTAGTCGGCGTCGGCCAGGGCGATGACCTGGGAGCGCATGATGCGCGTCATGGTCGTCCAGCCCAGCACCGTCAGGACCAGGATCATGGCGCCGAGGCCGTGGTCGGGGAAGGCGACCAGGATGACGGTGGCTCCGAGGACGAAGGGCAGGCCGAAGAAGACGTCGGTCACCCGGGAGACGAGGGCGTCGAGCCAGCCTCCGTAGAAGCCGCACAACAGTCCGAGGACGACGGCGATCAGGAGGGAGGCCGCCGTCACGGCGAGGCCGGCGATCAGGGAGGGGCGGGTGCCCCGGATGACCTGGGCCAGGTAGTCGCAGCCCTGCAGGTCGAATCCGAAGGGGTGGCCCGCGGAGGGGCCCAGCTTGGAGTCGGCCAGGTCGCAGTGGTCTCCTCCTTCGGTGAGCAGCGACGTGAGGACGCCGGGCGCCAGGGCCATCGCCGTCATCAGCAGGAGGGTGACGACGGCGGCCCACACCGTGGGCCGTGCTCGCAGTTCGAGCCACGCGTCCTTGCTGAGGGACGCCCGCTCCTGGGAGGGCGGGGGCGCCGTGTCGGGCGGTGCGGGGTGCTCGGCGGCTTCGCCCGCGGCCTCCAGGGTCCTGGCGGTGTCAGTCATGGCGGATCCTCGGATCGAGCAGCCCGTAGAGGAGGTCCACGAGCAGGTTCGCGAGCAGGAAGATGAGGACGAGGGCAGTCGTGGTGCCCACGACGACGGGGCCTTCGCGGAGCTGGATGGACTGGAAGAGCTGCTGGCCGACGCCCGGGAGGTTGAAGATGTACTCGGTGACGATCGCGCCGGCCATGAGTCCCCCGAGCTCCAGGCCGAGGAAGGTGACGACGGGGATCAGCGAGTTGCGCAGGGTGTGTCTGACCACGACGCGGCGGCGGCTGAGTCCTTTGGAGTGGGCGGTGCGGACGTAGTCGGCCCGTAGGTTCTCGATGAGGGAGCTGCGGGTGAGCCTGGCGACGTAGGCGAGGCCGAACGAGGCCAGGACGAGGCCGGGCAGCAGGAAGGCGAGGGGCCATCCTTCTTCGGTGCCGGCCACCGGCAGCCAGCCGAGCTGTACGCCGAGGACCAGCTGGGCCATGTAGCCGACGACGAAGACCGGTACGGAGATGACCAGGGTGGTTCCGAAGAGCACCGCGCTGTCGTCCCACCTGCCTTTCCGCAGGCCCGCCCAGACCCCGAGGGCCATGCCGAGGACCACTTCGAGAACCCAGGCGGTGAGGCCGAGTTGCAGGGTGACGACCCATCGGTCGGCCAGCAGGTCCGACACGCGGCGGCCGGTGAAGGTGGTGCCGAGATCACCAGTGAGCAGGCCGGTGAGGTAGTGCGCGTACTGGATCCACAGCGGGTCGTCCAGGTGGTAGCGGGCGCGCAGCTCGGCGAGGACGGCCGGCGGTACGGGTTTGTCACCGGCGAGCCCCTGGATGGGGTCGCCCGGCAGGACGAAGACGAGCGTGTAGATGAGGAAGGTGGTGCCGAGGAGTACGGGCAGGGCGTGCAGCAGGCGACGGGCGACGAATCTCCACACGACGGACGGCCCCCAGGGAATCGGTCTGCGCAGCACTCCCGAAGGGGTGCCGGCAGAGGGTCGGTGACGGCCTCAGTCGTTGACGGTGACGCGGTCCAGGTGCAGCCCGGCGGCGTAGGAGTCGATGACGACGTTCCCGATCCGGTCGCTCCACGCGGACTGGTCCTGCCAGTTCCACAGCGGGATGTACGGGAGGTCGCGCAGGGCGATGTCCTCGGCCTTCTGGTAGGCCGCGATGGCTTCGTTCCCCTTGGCGGCGTTGCCCTTGGCGACGAGGGCGTCGAACTCGCCGTTGCTCCAGCCGGATCGGTTGCCGGGGTAGTAGAGGCCGTCGAGGTAGTTCTGGATGCTGGGGTAGTCGATGACCCAGTTCTGCCGGAAGGGGCCCTTGTTCTTGCCGTCGTTGAGCAGCGAGGACAGGTCGGCGGGGGCCATCTTGCGGAACTTCACGTCCTGGATGCCGAGGTTGTCCTTGAGCTGGTTGGCGACCGAGGTCATCCACTGCTCGTAGGTGGGGTCGGAGTTGGAGAAGTAGAGCTCCAGCGGGCCGTCGAAGCCGCCGGCCTCCTCGAACAGCTTCTTGGCGGCCGCCGGGTCGTAGGCGCAGGTCTTGCCGCACGCGTCGGAACGGTGCCCGGGGATCACGTCGCCGACGAGGGAGGTGGCGGGCTGGTAGACGCCGTTGTAGATGGCCTGGGTGATGCCCTTGCGGTCGATGGCCATGGAGAGGGCCTTGCGGATCCGGGGGTCCGCGAAGCGGGGGTCCTTCACGGGCAGGCCGAGGTAGTCCATGGTTCCGCTGGGGCGGATGGAGAAGCGCTCGCCGAAGAGGCGCTTCGCCTGCGCCGAGTTGGCGGCCGGGACGGTCGTGAGGACGTCCACGTTGCCGGCCTGCAGTTCGGTGAAGGCGGTCTCCCGGCTCGTGTAGATCTTGAAGTCGATGCGGTCGGCCATGGCCTCGCGAGGCCCGCCGTAGCCGGCGAACTTCTTCAGCTTGATCTTCTGGTTGCGCTCCCAGGCGCCGTCGAGCTGATAGGGGCCGTTGCCGATCGGTGCGACGTCGGAGGCGTCCGGGTTGGCCGTGGCCGCCTTGGGGAGGGGGGCGAAGGCGGGGAAGGACAGCAGCATGGGGAACTGGCCGAAGGGCGCCTTCAGGGTGACTTGCAGGGTCGTCTCGTCGATGACCTTGAGCCCCGACAGGGTCCGGGCGGTCGGCTTGGCGCCCTCGTCCGCCGGGTTGAGGGCGTCGTACCCCTTGATCTGGGCGAAGTAGTAGTTCGCGTCCCAGGCGTTGGGTCCGTAGGCGGCGGCGTTCCACGCGTCCGCGAAGCTGGCGGCCGTGACCTTCTCGCCGTTGTGGAAGGTGGTTCCGGACCTGAACTTGATCGTCCAGACGACGTTGTCGTCGGTGAGCCAGGAGAGGGCGGCCAGCGGCTTCGGGGTGCCGCCCTTCGGGTCGAGGGCGGCGGGCGGGTCGAACAGCCCCTGCAGGACCTGGAGGGAGTAGCTGCTGGTGGTGCGGCCCGGCAGGAGGTGGTCGGGCTCCGTGAGCGCGACCGAGTAGGCGCCGCCGGGCTTGCCGGACGCGTTGTCGGACTTCGCCGGCTCGGACGGACCGCAGGCGGTCGCGGACGCGACGACGGTGAGGACGGTGGCTGCCGCGAGGGCGGTGGACCGGAGGGGAATCATGGTGCGCTGTACTCATTTCGGGAAGGCGGTCCGGGGAGGTCGCCGTCGAACGGCGTTCGCGCGGACCGCTCTTGGAGTGAGGCAGGGGCGACACGGTAGGGATCCGGCCGGTGGGGAGACGATCGACGCAATGTCCAGGCCCCTTCGGGATCGATGGACATCGAGTCGTTGCCGCGCCGGCCGCGGGAAGACGAGCATGGGCCGTGGCACCTCGACCGTCGCCCGCCCTTCCTCGCTCGCGGGAGGCGCTCCGGCACGGGCGGAGGTCCGGCGGGCGCGCATGCCGGAGAGACGGTCACGGCGGCACGACCCGCTTTCACCTTCGAAACAGAAGATACATAGCGCGACGACATGCATCCAGAGTTACGTGCGTTACCGATACGAGCTCACCGGCCCCGGGAGTGCGACTCCCGCCCTCGCCCCGCCGTCGGACCCCCGACGTGCCCCCCCCGTCCCCGTTACGTCGCCCGCGGAGAGACAGCCATGACACCCCAACGCACCGCTGGTTCCTCGACCTCCTCAGCCCTCCCCCGCCGCACGCTCCTCGCCGCCGTCGCGGCGGCCGGCTGCACCGTCGCGCTCGCGTCGTCGCCGGTCCACGCCGCCGTGCCCACCGTCGATCCCGTCGGGCGGCAGATGCGGGGGTTGTGGATCGCCTCCGTGGTCAACATCGACTGGCCGAGTCGCACGGGCCTGGACGCCGCCGCCCAGCGCGCGGAGTTCGTACGGCTGGCGGACGAAGCCCTCGCGTGGGGGTTCAACGCCTTGTTCGTGCAGATCCGGCCGACGGCCGACGCGTTCTGGCCCTCGCCGCTCGAACCCTGGTCCCAGTGGCTCACCGGTGCGCAGGGGAGGGACCCCGGGTACGACCCGCTGGGCTTCATGGTCGAGACGGCGCACGAGCGCGGCCTCGCGTTCCACGCCTGGTTCAACCCGTACCGCGTGTCCATGCAGCCCGATCCGTCCGCACTGGTTCCCGAGCACCCGGCCCGCGTCCATCCGGAATGGTGCGTCTCCTACGGCGGGAAGCTCTACTACGACCCCGGCGTGCCGGCCGCGCGCCGCTTCTGCCAGGAGGCGATGCTCGACGCCGTCAGGCGGTACGACATCGACGGCGTGCACTTCGACGACTACTTCTACCCCTATCCGGTCGCGGGATCCGACTTCCCCGACGAGGAGACGTTCCGGACGTACGGAGCGGGCCACGCGGACAAGGCGGCCTGGCGCCGGCACAACGTGGACCTCATGGTCCGTGAGATGCGGGACGCCGTGCGTGCCGTACGGCCGGACGCACTCTTCGGCATCAGCCCCTTCGGCGTCTGGCGCAACGCCACCACGGATCCGCGCGGTTCCCGGACCGCCGCCTTCCAGTCGTACGACGGCCTGCACGCGGACACCCGCGGATGGGTCGAGCGGGGGTGGCTCGACTACGTCGCGCCCCAGGTGTACTGGCACATCGGACTGCCGGTGGCCGACTACGGCGTCCTGGCACCGTGGTGGGCCGAGGTGGTCCGGGGCACGGACACGGAGCTGTGGATCGGACAGGCCGTCTACAAGTCGGGGGCCGCGGGGCAGCCCGCTCCGTGGCAGGACGGCAAGGAGCTGACGCGCCACCTGACGCTCAATGCCACGCTTCCCGACATAGGCGGCGACCTCTTCTTCAGCGCCAAGGACGTCCGCGCCGATCGCGTGGGTGACTTCGCCGCCATGCGGGCCTCCCACTGGCACCGACCGGTCCTCGGCCCCCTGCCGACCCGGCTCGACGAGGGTCCGCTTCCGCGACGACCGACCGTCGAGGTCCGGCGAGACGCCCACACCGGCACGGCCTCCCTGCACATCAGGGCGGGGGCGCCCGGCAATAGGGACGTGCCGTTCCGTTACGCGGTGTACCGGTTCCCGCGCGACCCCGGGCACCGTCCGGAGGGGGAGCACGCCTCCCTCGTGGCGGTGATTCCCGGCGGCCGGCAGGCCGTTTACGACGATCCGGGCGCGCCGGGGGGCTGCTGGTACGCGGTGTCCGCCATCGATCGCGTGCAGCGCCAGGGCAGGCTGTCCCGCCCCGCGCACTGACCCCCGGGGCGCGGGGCGACCGGCCCGCACGGGCGGCGGTCGCCGCGCGCCCTCCTTCGTCCCGCGCACCGGTCACCGGGGACCGCGGTCCTGGACAAACGGTCGACAGGCGAAGCCACTTCATGGACCATGCGTCCCATGCCTCTCACCGTTCGTGATCTATTGGCCATCCCTTCCCTTCGCCTGAGCCTCCTGGCGGGCGGCACGGGGCTTGGCCGAGTGGTCGAGGCGGCACACGCGACCGAGAACACGCGGCCCGCCGCCTGGCTCGAAGGCGCCGAAGTGGTCATGACCAACGGGCTGCTGCTCTCCGCCGACGAGCCCGGCTGCGCGGCTTACGTGGAGGAGCTCAGCGGTGGCAAGGCCGCCGCCCTCATCGTGGGAGTGGGCCCGGGACTGCCCCTGCAGGCGGTGCCGGCCGCCCTGAGCACCCATGCCGAGCGGGCCGGACTGCCCTTGCTCACGGCTCCCCCGAGCGTCCCCTTCGCCTCCATCACCAAAGCGGTCTTCCTGGCCCGGGCGGCCGAGGAACGACGCCTGCTGGAGCGCACCCTGCGCACACAGCGCCGACTGTCCTCCGCGGCCGCCTCCGGGGACGGTTTGACGGGTCTGCTGTCGTCCTGGCACCAGGCGGTCAACTCGGGCGTAGCCGTGTGCGATTCCTCGGGAAGGCTCCTCGGATCGGCGGGGGCCGACGGGCAGGAACTGCTGGCGAACGCCACCTCGGTGATCGAGACCGTCGCCCTGCACGGCCTCCGGGGAAGCGGCGGCGCGGACCTGCCCTGCGGAAGGCTCGTGGTGCAGCCCCTCGGCACGACGCGCCCGCGCGGATTCCTCGTCCTCCTCGACGCGGACTCCCCCGAGGCACGGCTGCTGATCAGCGTCCTCGTGTCCCTGCTCTCCGTCGAACTGGAACGCCGTCACCTGGCCGACGAGCCGCAGCGCCGCCGCCGCGCGGCCCTCCTTGCCCGGCTCTTCCATCCGGACGTCACCGCGGACCAGGCGAGGTCCTTGCTGCGGACGGCCGACGTCACCTCGGCGTCCGTCCGGGCCGTGGCCGTGCGGGCGGCCGGCGAACCGGTGGAACTCGCCGCCGATCTCGCCCTGGCGGTACCCGGAGGGCTCGCGCGCGTGACCGGCGAGACGGTCGAGATTGTCGTTCCGGAAGACGTGGACACGTCCGCCGTGCTCCGCCGCTTCGCCACGGGCCTTCCGGCGGGCATAGGTCCCGCCGTCGCTCCGCAGCACGCGGCGCTCTCGCTCCGGCAGGCGATCGGCCTGCTGTCCTCCAGCACCGAGCTGGGACGTCCCGTGAGCGCCTCGGAGGCCGGTTCGGTCAGGCTCCTGCTGAGCCTGGGCAGTCCCGCGACCCTGGCGGCCTTCGCCGACACCGTACTGGCACCGCTCGATGCCGCCGACCCGGGCGGGGAACTCACCGAGACCCTCCGGGTCTGGCTGGAGACGAACGGCTCCTGGGCCGAGACCTCGTCCCTGCTGGGCCTGCACCGGCACACCGTCCAGAACCGCATCGAGAAGGTGGCCAGACTGACGGGAAGACAGCAGGACCGGGCGGAGGACCGGGTCGACCTCTGGCTGGCGCTGACGGCTCGGGCGGTGGGCGGGCCCCTCGCCCACCAGCAGAAATACAGGAACGCCGTTCCCCCGAAGGGCTAAACAGTCCAAGCCGTCTCCGGACGGATCGACATGACGTCCATTTCGAGACAGGCCTGCCTGTTCCTACCGTACGCCTGCCGGCCAGGCCTCCTGGCACCCGCTCCCGGAGGTCCCTCTTCCGCGAGCGCACCGACCCGCCGGGGGACACCGAGGCCGGCAGCCACAGGAACAGAGAGGACCGTCCATGCCCCCTGCGTCCACCACGGCCACCACGGCCACCACGGCCACCACGGCGAGTTCGCGTCTCGGAGAGGCGCGAACCCTGGTCACCGCCCTCGTCGCGGCACTGCTCCTCGGACTGCTCGCCGCGGTCCCCGCCCACGCGGCCCTGCCGGCCTGGCCGCTGCTGCAGAAGGGAGCCACGGGGAACGACGTCGCCAGCCTGCAGTTCCTCCTCCGCCAGCACGGCGGCGTCGTCACCGCCAACGCCGAGTTCGACGCCCAGACGCGCAGCGCCGTCATCACGTTCCAGCAGAACCAGGGACTCTCGGCCGACGGGATCGTCGGACCCGCCACCTGGAGCAAGCTCGTGATCAGCGTCGCCCCCGGCTCCACGCAGGCCAACGCCGTCCGGGCCCTGCAGTTCCAGCTCCGCGAGCACGGATACCGTGACGTGGCGACCGACGGCGTCTTCGGACCGCCGACGACCGCCGCGGTGGAGGACTACAAGGCGCGGCACCAGCTCACGGGAGGAACGACCGTGGGGGCCACCACCTGGCAGCACCTGCTCGGATCACCGCCCGGATCCGGCCCCCGGGGCACGTACGCCTTCGTCATCCCGCGCGAGGACGTCTTCGACGGTCGGGAAAGCCTCCTGTGGGCCCATCACGACTATCCCGCCAGCGACATCGCCGTGGAGACCGGAACGCCCGCCTACGCCATCACCGGCGGCACCGCCCGGCTCAACGGCGGCCTCGACGACTCCTGCGGCCTGGGCGTGGCGATCGACGGTGACGACGGCGTCAGCTACCAGTACTGCCACCTCGACAGCCGCGACGTGAGCCACGGAGCACGGGTGACGGCGGGCCAGCTGATCGCCCGCACCGGCAACACCGGCAACTCCACAGGGCCCCACCTCCACTTCGGCATCTTCCGGCAGGGCGTGTCCGTCTGTCCCCAGCAGATGCTGATCGCCCTCTACGACGGCCTCGTTCCGCCCTCTCCGTGGACCCTCCCGGATTCAGGCTGCACTTACTGACCGGCGGCGACCGCCGGGAAGCGGTCCCCCGGGTCCCGTCCGGGCTCCGGCCGCGCCCCTGCGGGCCGACCGCTCCCCAGCACGCGCCTCGAACCCCTGTGCAGTCCCACGGAAGGGAAAGCCGGCCATGACCGGGACACCGCCGCCCCGCAGAGCCCGTGCCGAGATCGACCTCGGCGCGTTGCGTGCGAACGTCCGCACGCTGCGCGCCCACGTCGCCCCCCACGTCCGGATCATGGCCGTCGTCAAGGCCGACGCCTACGGACACGGCGCGGTGCGCTGCGCCCGTGCCGCCCTGGACGCGGGTGCGGACTGGCTGGGCACGGCCACCCCGCACGAGGCGCTCGCGCTGCGCGCGGCGGGGATCACGGACGTGCCCGTCATGTGCTGGCTGTGGACGCCGGGCGACCCCTGGGACCGGGCCATCGAGGCCGGTCTCGACATGTCGGTGAGCGGCATGTGGGCCCTGCGGGAGGTGGTCGCCGCCGCGGAGGCGACCGGCGAGCGGGCGCGGATCCAGCTCAAGGCCGACACCGGACTGGGGCGCAACGGGTGCCGGCCCGCCGACTGGCCCGAGCTGGTCACCGAGGCGCTCGAGGCCCAGGCGCGGGGGCTGGTGAAGGTGACCGGTCTGTGGTCGCACTTCGCGTGCGCCGACGAGCCGCACCACCCCTCCATCGCCGCTCAGCTGGACCTCTTCCGTTCGATGCTGGACCACGCCGAGAAGGCGGGCGTGAAGCCAGAGGTCCGGCACATCGCCAACTCGCCGGCCACCCTGACGCTTCCCGAGGCCCACTTCGACATGGTCCGGCCGGGCATCGCGATGTACGGCGTCTCGCCCAGCCAGGAGCTCGGCACCTCCGCCGAGCTCGGCCTGCGGCCGGTCATGTCGCTCAAGGCGAGCGTGGCGCTGGTCAAGCACGTGCCCGCCGGGCGCGGCGTGAGCTACGGGCACCACTACGTCACCGAGGGCGAGACCACCCTGGGCCTGGTCCCGCTGGGCTACGCGGACGGGGTCCCCCGGCACGCCTCGGGCCGCGGCCCGGTCCTGGTCGGGGGCCGGGTGCGCACGGTCGCGGGGCGGATGGCCATGGACCAGTTCGTGGTCGACCTCGGCGGCGACACGCCCGAGCCCGGCGCCGAGGCGGTGCTGTTCGGGTCCGGGGAGGGGGGCGAGCCGACCGCCGAGGACTGGGCGGTGGCCGCCGACACCATCGCGTACGAGATCGTGACCCGCATCGGCGCGCGCGTCCCGCGCGTCTACCCGGGCGACGGGGACTGACGATCCCCCACTTCGACCACCGCCGTACCGGCACCGGCCCCGGCCGAACCGGACCGGCACGGCCCGCTCCGTGCCGTCGGCCCTAACGGAGCAGCGGCGACCAGGCCGCACCTCCCTGCCGCGTGCGGCAGGCACTTGATCCGTCCTCCCTTCGCGGCACCCGCACCGGAGGACCGTTCCGTTCCATCTGTCCAGACAGGAGAACCAGTATGAGGATCCGCCCCGTCCTGACCGCTCTGGCACTCGTCACCGGCGCCCTCTTCGCCCCCGGGTTCGGCGCCCTCACCGCCGCCGGCGAGGCCCATGCCGTCACCAAGATCAGCCACGCCACCGCGACCGCCATGTTCACCGCCTCCGGGATCACCTGGTCCTCGTCCGGCAACTGCTCCGACCGCTACGACCCCACCTGTACGTCCTTCGAGCAGCTCAACCTCGCCAGCGCCCAGGGCGCCCAGACCCTCAAGAGCGCCAGCGGCTGCGCCCTCAACATCACCGGCGGCACCGAGACCGGACACGCCAGCGGCACCTACTCCCACTGGAACGGCTACAAGCTGGACTTCGGCAAGGCCAAGTGCCTCGCCACCTACATCAAGGACAACTTCACCTACATCGGCGTGCGCGGGGACGGCGCTCCGCAGTGGCAGTCCGCCAGCGGCAACGTCTACGCCGACGAGGGCAACCACTGGGACGTGACCTACTACAACTGCGGCGGCTGCTGACCGCCGGCTCCTCCCCCGGGCAGCCCCAATGCGGGTCACCGCCCTCCGGAGCCGACGTGCCCTCCCGCTGCCGAACGCACCGCTCGGCAGACGGCGACACCGGCTCCGGAGGGGCGTCGACCGGCCATGTGTCCGCCCGCGGGCAGACGCCGCGCCCCCGTTGTCGAGGATCCTGCCCCGAGAATCACGACCGACTCGCCCCACCTGGAGGACCGTTGCCCCGAATCTCCCGCCGTGTCGTGCTGCTGGCGACAGCCGGCAGCACGCTCGCCCTCCCCGTCGTCCGCTCCGGAACCGCGTACGCCGCCACCCCTCTTCCGCCGAGGAGCGAGGGGCCGTCGATCGTGACGCACCCTCGCGATCCCGGAGCGGTCTACGGCTCCGACGCCGCCCGGAGCGCCCGCCCCGAGCCGCTGAACGCCACCGTCGGCTGCGCCGTGGACCGTGGAGGTCGTCGCTGATGGCCACCTTCGTCACCCGCGCCCAGTGGGGCGCCCGAACGCCCACGAACGTCAGCGGCAGCATCACACCGGAACAGGGCGGCGTGGCCGTCCACCACGTCGACGCCGTGAAGGTGGCCGAGGCCGACCACGGCGACTGCGCCGCACAGGTGAGGGGCATCCAGAACTACCACATGGATTCGAACGGCTGGTCGGACATCGCCTACAGCCATCTCGCCTGCGTCCACGGGTACCTCTTCCAGGGGCGTGGCGAGTACGTCCGCACCGCCGCCCAGGGCACCACCCAGGGCAACGACGACTGGTACGCGGTCTGCGCGCTGACGGGTGGAACCAGCGGCAACTACGACACCGTCACGGCCGGGTTGATCGACGCCATCCGGTACGGGATCAACCGCCTGAGGGTGTCGGGCGGCGCCGCGCAGGCCATCACCGGCCATCGCGACCACCATTCGACCGGCTGCCCGGGCAACCTGTACTCCCGGGTCCTCAGCGGCGAGGTCAACCCCGGCGGCGGCCCGCTGCCCTTCCCCGGAGTCAGCTTCCGTCAGCCCCCGGCCACCGTGCACGCCAGCGTGGCGACCTGGCAGTACCGGATGAACAGCAAACACGGCTACTCCCTCACCGTGGACGGCCAGTACGGACCGGGCTCCGACACGGCCTGCCGCAGTTTCCAGTCCAGCAAGGGCCTGAGCGTGGACGGCGTCGTCGGACCGGCCACATGGGGCGCCGCTTTCGCCTAGCGCCGCGGGCAAAGAACCCGTGAACCCGGTCGGCGGGATTCCTGCGGACTGCGGTCGACCCAGGCCGACCGCAGTCCGTCGACCTGACGGCTGGTCGGACGCCGATGAGGACACCGTTCGCGGTGTCCTCATCGGCGTCGAAGGGATGGCGCTCACTTCTCCGGACCCCCTGCGGGTCGGCGTCAGGGCGCACCTGGACCTGCGTCCGGGCAACGTCGTGTCGGCCCGGCGTGGCCCTGTGGTGACCGACTGGTGCGACGCGGGTGCCGGTGATCCCGGCTGCCGATGTGGCGATGTCGAGAGTCGCCCGCTGGCCCCCCGCCACCGCCACCGCGAAACGCGTCGATCGTGCACCTACAGGTCGCGCATCGACAGGCGGCGGGAAAGGCGAGCCCCTGGCCTGCGCCGTCCGCCTCCCGGCACGCGTCACCGCCACCACGCGCACGCCGGCAGGCGCGGCGCAGGCCCCTGACCTCGGCTCGGCGGCGCGGGTGACGGCCGGTGCGAACACTCCGGAGGCACTCGCCGTCGCACCCGGGAGGCCTGTCCAGATCTCGTAATAGGCGATACATTTACACCCTGAAACTCCATGAAGTGAAACGCGGGAGGCCAGACGGCACGGTCGTGAGGACCGTGTGCAGGCTTCGGCGACCTCCCGCTGCAGAAGGGAAGTCCATGAGCCCCACGCTGGCCGACGAGATCCGCAGCCGGCTCGGAGAGCTGAGCCCTGCCGAACGCAAGGTCGCGCGGGTCCTGCTGGCCGGCTACCCCGCCGCGGTCTTCGAGACGGTCGCCACGATTGCGGAGCGGGCCGGCGTCTCGGCGCCCACAGTGCTGCGGTGCGCGTCGCGGCTGGGTTACAAGGGCTTTCCCGATCTGCAGGCGGCGCTCCGCTCTGAACTCGACGCGCGCAACGCCTCGCCGATCACGCTCTACGCGGCCGCGGAGGCCTCGGAGCGGGAGACGATGGCCCGGCCCAGCTCCGTGGCCACCCCTCTCGGCGAGCGCTCGGCCCTTGTGCAGCAGGCGGTCTCCCAGACCTTCGACGAGGTGGCCCAGCACGAGTTCGAGGAGGCGGTGGCCCTCCTCGGCGACCCCAGGCGCCGGGTGCACCTGGGGGGAGGAAGGTTCACGCACCTTCTGGCCGAGTACCTGGGCCTGCACCTGATGCAGTTCCGCGACCAGGTGAGCCTCCTGCCGCACAAGGACGTGGAGCGGACGTCGTTCCTCACGCAGCTCGCCCGGCGCGACGTCACCGTGCTCTTCGACTACCGGCGTTACGAGGCAGACAAGACGCTCATCGCCGAACTGGCCAGGGAGCGCGGCGGCAAGGTCATCGTGTTCACCGACCCGTGGCTCTCGCCGGCCGCCGCCCACGCGGACGTCGTCCTCATCACCCAGGTGTCCTCCCCGTCCCCCTACGACAGCCTGACTCCGGCTCTGGCGGTCGTGGAGTCGCTCGTCGCCGAGGTCCTCGACCGCGTCGGCGGCGACGGCCACGAACGGATGAAGGAGGCGGAAGGGATCGCCCGGCGCACCGGCCTCCTGTGAGCGGACCCGCCGAGGTCTCCGCACCGCGGCCGGGAGGAAGGGTGCGGAGGGGATTCCACGGGACGGGTCAGTCGAGGGCTCCGTTGACGGTGGCCCTCGGGATCCCGATCCCGGGGACCTGGTACTTCGTGAGGATCTTGCGGTACGAGCCGTCGTCCATGAGGGACTGCAGGGCCGCTTGAACGGCTTCCTTGAGGCCCGGGTGGTCCTTCGACAGCCCGATCCCCATCGGGGAGGCGCTGTACTCTCCGACCGCCGCACGCCCCGTCACCGTGGAGAACGACTTGCCGCCGTCCGCGTTCGAGGCGACGTACGCGGCGGTGACCTCGTCCAGGTAGTCGGCGATGACCTTGCCGCTCCGGAGGGCCAGCTGGGCCTCGGAGTCCTTCGAGAAGGCGAGGATCCGGATGGGCTTGAGGTGCTTCGCCTTGCAGAGTTCCTGGCGCTGCTGAAGGAGCTTCTGGTGGTTGGTTCCGGTCTGCACTCCGACGGGCTTGCCGCACACGTCCGTCACGACCGCGATGTTCTCGGGATTGCCCTTCTTGACGAGCCAGCCGGGGCCGGCGTTGAGGTAGTCGACGAAGTCCACGGATTTCTGCCTGGCCTTCTTGTCCGTCATGGCCGACATGACGGCGTCGAACTTCCCCGCTTGCACGGCGGGCAGGATCCCGTCGAACTTCTGCGCCTTGAACTCGAACCTGACCCCGAGGCGGGCCCCCAGGGCCTGACCGAGGTCGTAGTCGATTCCGGTGATCCGGTCGCTCCCCTCCTCGGTGTACATCTCGAAGGGCGGGTAGGGAACATCGGTGGCGACGCGGACGACCCCTTCGGCACGGATGTCTGCGGGGAGCATGGCGTAGAACGCGGGGTTCGGCTTGATCGTGAGGTCGGGCAGGACGGCCACTGCGCCGGCCATCCGGGACCGAGCGGGGGACGAGGCGTCGTCGCCGGTGCCGCATCCGGAGACGAGGAGCGTCAGGAGGGCGACGGAGACGACCGTGGGGCGGGGGTGAACCGGCACGAGGCGGCCTTTCTCGGAAGTAGGGACCGGGCAACTGTTCCCGGGGGGGGCGGGACCTCCCACAGCCGCGCGCTCGGCGAGGGGGCGGTCCCGCATCCGACGGCTGGTCGGGCGGAAAGCGGAGGAGCCGGCACCGCGAAGCGGGCCGGCTCCGCCACCCAGCCGATCACTGCGGCGCGATGTCGATCTGCAGCGCGATGAGGGTGCGGGCGGTGGTGCCGTCTCCGGTGAAGGCGGCGAACCCCCGCGCCTTGGTGAAGGTCACGGTGAACCGCGGTTCGGTCTCGAAGGTCGTCGCGGTGGCGCTGTTCTGGGCCCGGGTCGACGCGAGGGCACGGGCGGTGGTGCGGAAGGAGTAGGGGGTGCCGTCCGCGTTGGCGGCCGAGTAGAAGACGTCGGTGTTGGCCGGCACGGGGGTCGTGGCGGCGGGGACCAGGGGCTGCTTGCCCGGGTGGACGCGCGCTGTCCACGTGCGGGCGTCGTACTGGTCTCCGTCGGTGAGGTAGCTGTACCGGGCCCGGCGCAGCGACCAGCCGTTCGCGGAGTCGTGGGCGCGGGCGGCGCGCAGGTCGAGGACGGCAACGCCGTTCGGGCCGAGGACCGTCACGTGCTCGCGGTTGCCGCCGGGCCGGTCGACGACCAGGGCGGTGTTCTCCTCGAGGGCGTAGACGCGGTCGTGGCCGGTGTCGGAGGCGAGGCGCAGCGCCCGGCCTTCGCGTCCGTAGGCACCGGTGTGGGTGTCGACGAGTCCGGAGCGGAGGAAGCCGAACCCGCCCTGGGGGATGTATCCGAGGCGGGTCGGGTCGTCGAAGTAGCCGGGGGCGCTGCCGTCGCGGAGCGACTCGTAGGACTCGCCGCCGCTGACCATGTCGGGGCCGGAGGCGATCTGGGCGCCCGCGGAGGATCCGGACACCACGGCCCCGTGGGCGAGCTTGGCACGGATGGCGGCGAGGACCTTGGAGTCCTTGTGCTCCTCTCCGCGCAGGAGGGTGGTGATGTAGCGGTACTGGTCGCCTCCGCCGAAGAAGAAGCCGGTCATGGACTCGACCTGCGCGACGACGGCGTCCGAGTCGGCGTTGGCCGCGTGGTCGATGTCGAGGGGGATCCACTGGGCGTCCGCGGCGCCGTGGCGCTTGAAGAGGTCGGCGTAGTAGGCGCCGTTGCAGGCGGAGTTGCTGCACAGGGCGGGATCGCCGGCGTGGGGGTCCTGGCTTTCGGGCACGGAGGCGGCGGTGATGATGCCGATGCGGGCCTGCGGCCCGCCGGCCCGCTTGATGATCTCGCCGTAGACCTGGGTGTTGTTCTCCTTCAGTGCTCCGCCGATCAGCACGAGGGATCCGGTCTGCTGCCGGTCTGGTCGGGAGTCGGCACTCGCGGGAGCGGCCGCGGTGAGGAGGGCCACGACGAGACCGCCGGCGAGGACGGTGCGGCGGGCTGGAGCGGAAGGTACGCGCATGATGCCTCCGAAGGCGGGAGAGGGGGCCGATGAGCCCGTGCGTCCGGCGTGCGGTGCGGGCCCGGGTCGAGCCGGCGGGGTCGCCGAGTGCGCCGGCGGAGGGAAGCGGACCTTCCCTCCGCCGGCACGTCGGTGCCGTTCAGGTGGTGCTGCTGTCGCCGAGGGAGACGATCAGGTCGGCGAGCATGGCGACGCGCTGGGGGACGCTGGTGGTGTCGAGCCACTCCTGGGGCGTGTGGTCCGCGCCTCCGACGGGGCCCAGGCCGTCCAGGACCGGAACTCCGGTTCCGGCGATGAGGTTGGCGTCTCCGACTCCGCCGGTCGCCGCGGCGCCGAGCTCGATCCCGGCCGCGTGCGCGGCGCGGCGCGCGTGGTCGAGCATGCGCCGGGAGGCGGGGGTGTCCTCCATCGGGGGGCACAGGTCGAGCTGCTCGACCTCCACGGTGACGCCCGGGACGCCCGGGTGGTCGGCGGCTTTCTGGATGGCCCGGGTCACGCGCTGGATGTCGGCCGTCGTGGCGGCGCGGACCTCGATGCGGAGCTCGGCGTCGGGGCAGACGATGTTGGCGCGGGTACCGGCCCGGACCACTCCGACGTTGACCGTCACGTCGTCCCAGTGCCCGTTGAGGGCCTGCAGGGCGACGGTCAGGTGGGCGGCGGCGAGGGCGGCGTTGGCTCCGCGCTCCGGTTCGATGCCGGCGTGCGCCGCCCGGCCGGTGACCGTGAGGCGGAAGTCCGCGACGCCCTTGCGCGCGATGACGAGGTCGCCGTTCTCCCGGGCGCATTCGAGGCCGAGGCCGTAGTGCACGTCCCTGGCAGTGCTCTCGATCAGGGGGCGGCTGGCCGGGGAGCCGATCTCCTCGTCAGGGGTGGCGAGGAAGACCAACTCGGCGTAGGCGTCCGTGCCGGACTCCCCGAGGATCTCCAGGGCGGTGAGGCCCGCGAGCAGACCGCCCTTGTCGTCGCTGACCCCTGGGCCGTACGCCGTGGAGCCGTCGACGCGGAAGGGGCGGGCGGCGGCGGTGCCGTCCTCGAAGACGGTGTCCATGTGGCCGGCGAGGAGGATCCTGCGGCCTCCTTCCGCCTCGGGAAGGCCCCCGCGTCTGCGCCCGATGAGGGCGTCGCCGGTCCGGTGTCCGTCGGGGGTGGCGGGGAAACGGACGCGTTCGACGTCGAACCCCATCCGCTCCAGTCGACGCTCGACCCAGTCGGCGACCTCGTCGACGCCTTCGGGGCTGTAGGAGCCGGAGTCGATGGAGACGAGCTGTTCCAGGTCGCGCAGGTAGTCGGGGCGGCGGGCCCGAGCCAGGTCGAGGAAGTGCCCGAGCCGGTCCTGCCGGCGGGTGGGGGCGCTCACAGGACCTTGGACAGGAAGGCGCGGGTGCGCTCCTGCTCCGGGTCGACGAGCACCCTGCGGGGGGCTCCCGCCTCCACGACGACGCCCTCGTCCATGAAGACGGCGGTGTCGCCGACTTCGCGGGCGAAGCCGATCTCGTGGGTGACGACGACCATGGTCATGCCGTCGGCCGCGAGCTGTCGCATCACGTCAAGGACGTCTCCGACCAGCTCGGGGTCGAGGGCGGAGGTGGGCTCGTCGAAGAGCATCAGCTTGGGCCGCATGGCGAGCGCGCGGGCGATCGCCACGCGCTGCTGCTGGCCGCCGGACAGCTGGGCGGGGTAGTGGTGGGCGCGGTCGCCGAGTCCGACCCGCGCCAACAGTTCCTGCGCCTGCTCACGGGCTTCGGCCCTGGGGACCGCCCCGACCTTCACAGGGGCTTCCATGACGTTCTCGACGGCGGTCATGTGCGGGAACAGGTTGAACCGCTGGAAGACCATGCCGATGTCCCGTCGGCGTTCGGCGACCTCGCGTTCGCGCAGCTCGTGGAGCTTGTCGCCCTGCTGACGGTAGCCGACGAGCTGTCCGTCGACGGCAAGCCGGCCTCCGTCGATCTTCTCCAGGTGGTTGATGCAGCGCAGGAACGTGGACTTGCCCGAGCCGGAGGGTCCGAGGAGGCAGCAGACCTGGCCGCGTTCCACGGTGAGGTCGATGCCCTTGAGGACCTCCAGTCTCCCGAAGTGCTTGCGTACGCCTTCGGCGCGCACCATGGGGGTGCTCATCGGTTCTGCTCCTTGCTGTTCTTGCCGAGCCGTTCCATGGTTCCGCCGAGGAGGCGCCGGAGCGGGGAGACGTGTCCGGCGCGGGTGGTGCCGCGTCCGTAGCGTCGTTCCAGCCATGCCTGGGGCACGCTGAGGAGGGTGACGAGGGCCAGGTACCAGATGCTGGCCACGACCAGCATGGGTATGACCTGGTAGTTCTGGGCGTAGACGTCCTGGATGTTGGACATCAGGTCGTGGGCGGAGATGACCGAGACCAGTGCCGTCATCTTGAGCATGTTGATGGTCTCGTTGCCCATCGGCGGGATGATCACGCGCATTGCCTGGGGCAGCACGATCCGGCGCATGGTGAGCGCGGGCCGCATGCCCAGCGAGTGCGCGGCCTCGGCCTGGCCGGGGTCGACGGACTGGATGCCGGCGCGGACGATCTCGGAGGCGTAGGCCGCCTCGTTGAGGCCCAGTGCGAGCAGGGCCGCGATCGACGGTGTCAGCAGGGTGTTGGTCTCGGCCTGGAAGAACGTGACGTCGGTGAAGGGGATGCCCACCTTCACGTACTTGTAGAGCGCCGCGGCGTATCCCCAGAAGATGATCTGGACGAGCAGGGGGGTGCCGCGGAAGACCCAGACGAAGGCGTTGGCGAGGCCGTACAGCACGGGGCTGGAGGAGAGCCGCATGACGGCGATCAGCGTGCCGAGCGCCAGGCCGAGGAGCATGGCGGCGGCCGTCAGCCAGAGCGTGGTGGCCAGACCGTCGAAGATGAGGTCGGCGAAGAGGTAGTCGCCGACGACGTCCCAGTGCAGGTTGTCGTTCTTCGCCAGGGATCCGACCAGTCCGACCAGGGCCAGCAGGGAGGCGACCGCGGCGATCCAGCGCCCGTAGTTGCGGACGGGCACGACTTCCAGATCGCGCGTGCTCGTCGTACCGGTGGTCGTGTCGACGGGAGACTTGGTGTCGATCATGCTCAGTCCACCGACGCGTTCTTGGTGGCTTCCTTCACCGCGATCGACGGAACGCCGTACTTGTTGTAGATCTTGATGAGGGTGCCGTCGTCGATGAGGGCCTGCAGGGCCTTCTGCACGGCGTCCGTCAGCTCGGGCAGTTGCTTGCTGATCGCGATGCCGTTGGGCGAGGCGTTGTAGCCGCCGGGCGCGGCAGGGTCCTCGACCAGGTCGAAGGCCTTGCCGGCGTCGGCGGTCTTGGCGACCCAGCCGGCGGCGGGCTTGGTGAGCACCTGGGCGACGACTTTGCCCGAGCGCAGGGCGAGCTGGGCGTCGGAGTCCTTGGGGAAGGTCTGGACGTCGATCTTCGCCTTGCCCGCCTTGGCGCAGGCGTCCTGGTGGGACTTCAGCAGGTCGAGCTGGTTGGTGGCGGTCTGGACGGCAACCTTGAGGCCGCACAGGTCGTCCAGGTTCTCGATCCTGGAGGGGTTGCCGTCACCGACGAGGATGCCGGAGCCGGACTGGGAGTAGTCGACGAAGTCGACGACCTTCTGCCGGTCCTTGTTGTCGGTGATGGCGGACATCGCCACGTCGAACTTGCCGGCCTGGATGGCCGGGACGATCCCGTCGAACTTCTGCGGGGCGAAGGCGAAGGTCACGCCCAGCTTGGCACCGAGCGCCTGGCCGAGGTCGTAGTCCAGCCCGGTCAGCGCGCTCTCCCCCTCCTTCACGTACATCTCGAAGGGCGGGTACGGGACGTCCGTCGCGACGCGCACCTCGCCGGCCTTCTTGATCTTCTCGGGGAGCAGGTCGTGCAGCTTCTGGTCCTTGACGACCTCCACGCCGGCGACGACGGCCTTGCCGGACGGGGCGGCCGCGTCATCGCCTCCGCAGGCGGACAGGGAGGCGAGCATGATCGCCGCGGCAACGGCGGCCGCTGCGGGGCGTGCGATACGAGCGTTCATCGCGTGGAACCTCTCGGTGATTTTCTGCCGACGGATTCTGGCCGCCGACACAGCAGAGAAGTTACATACGGACGCACTCATTGACTAGATGTATGCCTCATTACGTTCACGTAACACGCCCCCACCGACCTCAGGTGCGGTCGATTTGGATGTTTTGGCCAGATATTTTCCAGGCCTCGACGATCGATGAAAGCTGAAACACTCTTACATCTTCCTGCGAAGCCTCGTTACTTGTATGTTCCGCTACCAGCCGCTGCCCCCTCGGTGGGTCGCTGCGGAATCGATCAATCCCTTTCCCTGGAGCGCAGATGCCACCCCGTTCACTCAGGTTCACTTCGGCGGCCGTCGTACTCACCGCGATGGCCTCGGCGCTGATGGCGCATCAGCCCGCCCACGCGGCGGCCGACAGGATCAGACTGGGCAACACGGCCGACGTCAGCAGGAGCACGTGGAACGGCCCGGCCTTCACCATGAACGGCGCCGGCGGCATCGTCACCGCCTCGATGACCCGGGCCATCGACGACGTCCGCGGCGGAACCGGAGCCCTCGACGTCGTCGTCCTGGCGGGCTCGGCGCCGACCTCGGGGAGCAAGACCCCCGAGTGCGACACGATCAGCGGACTCGCAGGAGTCAACTCCTGTACGACGTGGACGCTCACGGCGGCCAGCGACGGCAACAACAGTCAGGTCAACACCGACGTCCGCAACGCGGAGTTCGTCTACTTCGCCGGCGGCGACCAGTGCCGCTACGCCGCCTGGAAGGGGACCGCGCTGGAGGCCTCCGTCGAGTCGGTCGTGGCCAAGGGCGGCGGCTCCGGCGGCGGCAGCGCGGGGCACCACATCAACAGCCCGATCGTCTACGACGCCTGCAACGGCAGCGTCACCAGCGCCGAGGCGCTCGCCAACCCCTACGACCGGTACATCAGCTTCACCACGGGCATGTTCGAGTGGGCGAACTACGGTTCCGTCATCAACGACTCGCACTTCGTGACCCGCGACCGCATGGGCCGCACGATGTCCTTCCTCGCCCGCGCGGTGAAGGACGGCCTCGCTCCGGGAGGCGCCGCCTGGGGCGTCGGGGTGGAGGAGGGCGGCGGCTCGCTGTACCTCGACCGCAACGGCACGGCGACCCAGTACGGCAAGGACGCCTACGTCGTCCTCGCCGACCACCAGCCGGAGCAGGCCGTCGACCGCAAGCCGCTGACCTACTCGGGCTTCAAGATCTGGCGCCTGACGCCCGGCTCGACCTTCGACTTCAAGAACCGTCCCACCTGCGGCTACTACCTCCGCAGCGTCACCAACGGCGTCACCGACCCCAACCTCTACAGCGGCACTCCGGTGACCGACTGCGGCACCCAGGGCGGCGGGGGCACGCTCGCCGAGAGCGAGCCGAACGACACCCGCGACACGGCCGACGACGCCTCCACCCTCTCCTCCCCCGGCACCCTCACCGGCAGCATGCAGTCGACCGGCGACCGCGACTACTTCAAGCTGACCCTCTCCTCGGGCCAGAAGGCCTCCGTGAACTGCGCCGTCCCGTCCGCCTACGACGCCGACCTCTACTGGCTCGACACGAACGGCAGCACCCTGACCCGCTCCGTCAACAACGGCGCCGGCACCGACGAGTCCCTGTCCTTCACCAGGACCGCCTCCGGAACCGGCACCTACTACCTCGACATGGAGGCCTACAGCGGATCCGGAACCGCGTCCTACAGCTGCACCGTGACGAAGAGCTGATCCGGCCCGCACGACGGGCGACCGGACCGCGTTCGCGGTCCGGTCGCCCCTATTCCAGCCCCCGACACCCCCGAACCACGCGCGCGCGGCCCCGGCGGTTCAACTCGGCCGGGCGAGCCTCCACGGGTCCAGCAGGAAGGCGAGCTCTTCCTCGGGGATCAGCCCCTCGCGAGCCGCGAGCTCCCGGACGGGAACGCCGGTCGCCTGGCACCGGCGAGCCAGCGCCGTGGCCCGCTGGTAGCCGATGACGGGGTTGAGGGCGGTGGCGAGACCCGAACTGTTCTCCACCAGAACCAGCAGGTGCTCCTCGTCGGCCTCGATGCCCGCGACACAGCGCTCGGCGAGGAGCACGCAGGCGGCCTCCAGCCGGTTGGCCGAGTTGAGCAGGTGGTGGACGATCAAGGGCTCGAAGGCGTTCAGCTGCAGCTGTCCCGCCTGCGCCGCCGCGCAGACGGCGGCGTCCGCCCCGACGACGTCGAAGCAGACCTGGTTGACCGCCTCGGGCATCACGGGGTTGACCTTGCCCGGCATGATGCTCGACCCGGCCTGGAGCTCCGGCAGCCTGATCTCGCCCAGTCCCGCGCGCGGGCCCGAGGCCAGGAGCCTGAGGTCGTTGCAGATCTTCGAGAGGCGCAGCGCGAACTGCCGCATGGCACCGGAGAGCCGGATGAACCCGCCCACTCCCTGCGTGCTCTCCACCCGGTCACGGGCGGGCCTGACTGGTGCGGACGAGACGGCGGCGAGGTGGGTCACGGCCAGTGCCGCGAACCCGGCATCGGCGTTGAGACCCGTGCCGATGGCCGTTCCCCCCAGGTTGACCTCCAGCAGGGCATCGGAGGCGAGGCGGACGAGCTCGGCGTCGTCGCGCACGGTGAGGGCGAACGCGTCGAACTCCTGGCCCAGCGTCATGGGCACCGCGTCCTGCAACTGGGTGCGGCCGAGCTTGACGGTCTTCGCGAAGGCCCCGCCCCGTTCGGCGAAGGCGTTGCGCAGCACGGACATCGCGTCCAACAGCCGCCCGGCGGCGGCGTACAGGGCGAGCTTGGCCGCCGTGGGGTACACGTCGTTCGTGCTCTGGGACCGGTTCACGTCGTCGTTGGGATGGAGATGTGCGTAACTTCCCCGCGCGTGTCCGAGAAGCTCGAGCGCACGGTTGGCGATGACCTCGTTGGCGTTCATGTTCGCCGACGTGCCCGCCCCGCCCTGGAAGACGTCCACGACGAACTGGTCGTGGAGGCGACCGCCGCGGATCTCCCGGCATGCGCCGACGATCGCCCTGGCCTCCTCCTCGGGAAGCGTCCCCAGTTCCAGGTGGGCGAGCGCGGCCGCCTCCTTGACCGCCGCGAGGGCCACGACGAGTTCGGGGTGCGACGAGAGCGGGATCCCGGTGAGCGGGAAGTTCTCCACCGCCCGCAGCGTGTGGATGCCCCAGTACACCTCGGCCCCCACCTCTCTCCCGCCTATCAGGTCGTGCTCCTCGCGCTGCATAGCGGCCCCTTCGCCCTTGACGATCGGTTCCTTCCGAACCCATGGAAGTATCGTCCATTACAACAAGGGCTCGCAAGGCATCGTTAGAATCAACCGTTACTTGGCTGGTCGACGAGGTCACCATTGGCCCACGATGCGGTCCCCCCTCCTCTCACTCCTGATGGGCTCGATACGGGAGGGCAGAACCTGGGTCCAGCCTGAAGCGAATCACGCGATTCCCGAACGTTGCTGAACCAGATCATCGCCGTGGAGAAGGGCGTCGAGTCGGGGGCGCATCAAGACCTGACGGCTGCTCACCATGGCCTCAGCAAGCCCGCGTTGCTCGCCGGAATCTCGCGCACGTGCCAGCCGCAGGACGAGGAGGGCGAGCAGCTGCCGCCCGAGTCGACGCTCGTGCAGGTGCCGCGCAACCACGTGAAGGCGGAGGCGACGGACAAGCACCCGGCGCAGGTCGAGGTGTACCACGAGGACGTTCCCGTCGGGTACTGGACGACGGTGAAGTTCTCCGGTGCGCTGCCGGCCCGACGGGTCAACGAGCTGCAAAGCTGAAGCTGAGCCTTGTCGTGACATCCGCGGTTGATGTGAGGTTCGAGTCCTCATCCCGGCAGAGGCGAACCGCAGTCAATCTCGGGCCATTGCTCCAGACTCAGCATGCGCCGCTCATCGCCGGATCGACCGGGCCAGGGTCCGAGGGCAGGCTACGCCTCGGACCCGCTCCTTTTCAGTGGGGGGAGAGCAGGCAGAACTCGTTGCCCTCGGTGTCGGTGAGCACCCGCCAGGAGATGGCGGACTGGTCGATGCCCGGGTCCCCGGCGCCCAGGGCGCGCAGGCGGGCTTCCTCCGTCGCCGGGTCGTCGCCGGGGTACGGGCGGACGTCGAGGTGCACGCGGTTCCAGACGGTCTTGGCGTCGGGTGTGCGGATGAATTCCAGGTAGGGCCCGACGCCCTTGGCGGAGCGCAGCGCCGCCTGATCGTCGGTGACCTGGTGGACCGTCCAGTCCGTGGCCTGGCCCCAGAACCGGGCCATCCCCCGGGGGTCGGCGCAGTCGACGACGATCGCGGCGACCGGGCCGGTGTCCCGGTAGGTCTCGCGGGGCTCCAGGACGCAGAACTCGTTGCCCTCGGGATCCGCCATCACCGTCCAGGGAACGTCCCCCTGCCCCACGTCGGCGAGCGTCGCGCCGAGGCCGCGGAGCCGCTCGACCAGCTCCGTCTGGTGGGTGGTCGAGGTGGTGGCGAGATCGACGTGCACCCGGTTCTTGACCTGCTTCGGTTCCGGGCGGGCCACGATGTCGAGGCAGACGGCGGCGGGGTCGGGATAGTCGAAGCCCACCGGTTCGAGGTTGGTGATCCCCGGCCCCTCGCTCTCGACGCCCCAGCCGAGCGCCTCCGCCCAGAAGCGACCGAGCGCCGCGTCGTCCTGCGCCTGCATGGTGATCTGTACGAGTCTCGTCGTCATGCCTCCAAGCCTAGAACTGGAGGTCACGGGCCTCCTGCCCGCCCGCGCGGTATCTGTCAGGTACCCGTGCGACGCACGTGCACGTGGCCGTCGTTGGGGTAGGCGGGAGGGGACGCCGGCAGGATGCCGTCGAGGGCGAAGCCGGTCTTCTCGGCGACGCGGCAGGACGCCGGGTTGTCGGTCTGGTGGAGGAGTTCGAGGGTGGTGAGGCCGTCGCCCGCGAAGACGTCGAAGGCCCAGGCGGTCAGGGCGTCGAGGGCGCGCGGGGCCACGGCCCGGCCTCGGGCGTGCGCCGCCGTCCAGTAGCCGACCTCGGCGGAGGTCTTGCCGGGCGTCACGCCCTTCAGCACCACGTTGCCGACGACGCTCCCCCACTCTCCGTCGGCCCCTTCTTCGAGAACCGCGAAGGCGAGCCGGTCGCCGTTCGTCCAGCCCCGCTCCTCGGCGCGCACCCACTCCAGCCCGCTGTCCTCGCCGTCCACCACGAGGGACGACGCCCGGCGCAGCGCCGGATCCCGGTAGGCCTCGACGAGGGCGGGGATGTCCTCCTCGCGCCAGGGGCGCAGGACGAGAGCGGGACGGGAGGGGGTCGCGGCAACCTGGAGCGTCACGGAAGGGTCCATCGTCGGATGATAAACATCGCCACCCCGGCGGGGAGGCCGGAAGAAAACCGGAGGCGTACGTCCCCGCGCGCCGCGTAGGGTTCCGTTCATGATCAACTGGAACGGCGTCGAGGCCGCCGGCTACGCCGTGCCCACCGGAACCCGGTCGCTGGACGATCTCGTCAGCGAGCTGTCCGTCGCCCTGGCCGACCCCGATCCGCAGATCCGGGACGGCGCGCCGTACGCCGTCCTCGCCACCTGGATCGACCGCGGGACGATCGGAACGGCCCGGCGCCTCGCGCTCGGTGACGAGATGGCCGCCCGCTTCACGCACCCGCGTACCGAGGCCCGTACCTTCGCACCCCTCGTCCTGGACATGCTCGTGAGCGCGGGCGACCTCAAGGCCGGTTGGGTGGACGACTTCGAGGTCTGGTACCCCGCGGAGTCCGACCTCCGCGGGCACGACGCGACGGTCGGCTGGCTGCACTCCGTCGCCCACGGGGCGGACCTCCTCGCCACACTCGGGCTCCACCCCGACGTCGACCCGTCGCGGATGCTCGCCCTGGCCGCCGCCCGGCTGACCGCGCCCACCGACCACGTCTTCGACCAGCTGGAGGACGACCGTCTGGCCCGGGCGGTCGCGCGCGTCCTCACCCGCCAGGACCTGAGCGAGGCCGACTCCGTCGGCTGGCTGGACGCGGTGTCCGACCGCTTCGGAGCGGACCGGATCGTGACCCCGGTGCCCGCGCACCTCACCAACTGCCTGCGCACACTGCGTCTGCTCTACATCCTGGCCGACCGCGGAGTACGCCCCACCAGCGAGCAGCCGGCCCGGCCGCTGCGGCACCCCGAGGCCGTGAAGGCGGCCGTCGCCCGGACGCTGGACCGGATCGTCAAGCGCTGATCAGCCCGGCGCCTCGCTTCCTCCCAAGACCTCCAGCTCCCGCGCGCACAGCTCCGTGAAGACGGGGGACAGGATGCGGCCGACGACGCGCCGGTCCGCCGCGGCGAGCACGAACGGCAGGCTACGGACTCCTGCGCCTTCGGTCGGCCATCGGCGATCGGCGATCGGCGCGGACAGTCCAGCTTGGGTGCGTGGGTACGGGTCCGGGCGTGCCGCTCCGATGGTGTCGTCCCGTGCGTACGGAAGATCGCCGAAGTGTCTTGTGCGTCGGTTCCACCGGCTGCGACCATCGTCGGATGCGTTCGCGAACAGTCGGCATACCGGATCTCGACGGCACCGAGACGGTGGCCGTCGTCATCGACGTCATGCGGGCGTTCACCACCGCCGCGTGGGCCTTCCACCTCGGTGCGGAGAAGATCGTCCTCGCCGCCGACGCGGACGAGGCGCTGGAGATCAAGGCGGGGCACCCGGGCTGGCTGGCGCTCAAGGACGGGGCTCCGGCCGACGGGTTCGACCTCGTCAACTCGCCCGTTCTGATCCAGGAGTCCGACCTCACCGGCCGCACGGTCGTGCAGAAGACCACCGCGGGAACGGTGGGAGCCCTCGCGGTCGTCAAGGCCGACCTCGCGCTCTGCGCGAGTTTCGCCGTCGCCGGCGCGACGGCCCGCGTGCTCGCGGACGCCGGGGCCGACGCGGTGACGCTCGTGGCCACCGGCGAGGACGGGCGCGCGGTCGAGGACCTGGCCTGTGCCGACTATCTGGACCGGCTCCTGGCCGGAGGGGACCGTCCCGACCCGGCCCCCTACCTGCATCGCGCGCGCACGTCGCCCGCCGCCGACGACCTGCGCTCGGGTGTACGCGGCGGGGCTCGTCCCGCCGATGTGGACCTGTGCTGCCAGGTCGACAGCTTCGACTTCGCCATGAGGCTCGGCCTGGAGGACGGGATGGCCGTGCTCCGGCCGTTCCGGCCGTTCCGGCCGTTCCGCGCCCCCGCCCCCGGCGTCGGCGATAGCGTCGTCGGCTGACACGCCGTCTTGCGCGTCGGCGCAGGCGTCAGCTCACGCGCCGGACCCCGTCAGCCCGCGCGGAGAACCTCCGCCTCGATCTGCGCCAAGTGCGCCGCGACGATGTCCTCGAACGCCTCGCGGCGGTCCACGCCGAGGGGGCGGACCTCGCGGGCGAAGTGGGCCAGGGTCGGGAAGCGCTCCGGGTCGGCGCCCAGGGCCGCCACGCGGAAGAGCTCCATGCCCTGCTCGAACTCCTCCGGCTTGATGATGCCGATGCCGGCCTCGGAGGAGATCAGCGCGGAGAGGAGGACCGCGAGGCGGTGGTAGCGCGCCGGGATCTCCTCGTCGGGAAGACCCGAGGCCCGCAGCGCCTGGAGGACCTCCTCCATGACCAGGCGGGACCCGGCCCCTCCTGAGGCGTACCGGCCCCAGGCGGCCGCGAGTTGCGGCTGCTCGCCGAACGACTCCCTGACCCGCAGGGCCAGTTCGGTCAGGCGTCGCTTCCAGTCCCAGTCGGGCTCGGGGCGGTAGCCGTCCATCGACGCCACGAGGACCCGGTCGGCGACCGCGCGCAGCAGTTCCGTCTTGCTGCGGAAGTGCCGGTAGAGGCTGGAGGAATCCGTCCCGAGACTCGCGGCGAGCTTGCGCACGCTGAACGACTCCGCGTCGCTCGTGCGCAGCAACTCCGCTGCCGCGTCCAGGATTTCCTCCGTCGTCCAACGCCTGCGACCTGCCATTACGCCCCTCTCGTCGGACTCCAGTCTCTCACGCACTTGGTGTTGCACGCAGTGCGTGCATAATGGATGCACGAGCGTGCCGCACTGCCGCCCGAACCAGGCCGCAGGCGCGGGACCGACCCTTGAGGCACTGCGAAAGGACGCATGTCGTGAGGAACCACTCGAACGATCCGGGCTCCCTGGATCCTCCGGACTCCGTGGACTCCCTGGACTTCGCGGCGCTCGACGCCGCCATCCGGAACGCCCACCGCGCCGGAATACCGGGCCTGTTCGCCGAGGTGCGCGCCGGCGACCAGGTCTGGCGCGGCGCCGCCGGAGTCGCCGACCTCGACACCCGCCGCCCCGTCACGGCCGACATGCGCCACCGCGTCGGCAGCGTCACCAAGACCTTCACCGCCTCGGCCGTCCTCCGGCTGGCGGAGGCCGGCCGCCTCGACCTCGACGCGCCGGTCGGCCGGTACCTCACGGTGCCGCACCTGGGAGAGCGCGCCGAGAGCATCACCGTGCGGATGCTGGTCAACCACACCAGCGGCCTCGCCGAGTACTTCCCGTACGCCTATCCCTCCCTCAGGGCGTACCCCGCCCTCCAGGACACCTCGCCGGAGAGCCTCGACGACAACCGGTTCACCCGCTTCGACGCGGACGACCTGATCGAGATGGGGGTCACCGCCCCCGCCGCGGGCGCGCCCGGGGACACGCCCGGCCTGTACTCCAACACCAACTACCTGCTCCTGACGCGGCTCCTGGAGCAGGTGACGGGCATGACGGCGGAGCAGTGCATCACCCGGAACGTCATCGAACCCGCCGGGCTCCAGGACACCGGATTCCCCACCGGCCCGGCCGTCGAAGGGCCGCACTCGCGGCTGTACGAGGCATGGTTCACCATGATCGACCCGCCGCGCGACTACAGCGTCTTCGACATGTCGTGGGTGGGCCCCGCCGCGTCCCTCGTCTCGACCGTCACGGACCTCAACCGGTTCTACGCCCTCCTGCTCGCGGGCAGGATCGTCGGTCCCGCGTCACTGGAGGAGATGCGACGGACCGTCCCGGTCGTCCTGCAGGACGGGAGGACCGGTGACTACGGCCTCGGCCTGCACACGATGGGCGAGCCCGGCCGGGCCACCTACTGGGGGCACGGCGGTACGGTCTGGGGCGGCGGCACCCTCGCCCTGATCCGCGCCGACGGCGGGCGGCAGATGGCGGTCGCGGTGAACCTCCAGAGGTGGAACGAGCTCGACGCCTCGGGCAGGCCGCAGCCGCATCCGATCGACGACGCCCTCGCCGCGTTCCACCACGCGGCGATGTACGGCTGACCGGGGCCGTCCCCCAGACGCGTCGCGGCACTCGCCGCACTCGCCGCACTCGCCGCACTCGCGGGATGATGGACCCGAACGACGGAACCACAGGTCAGGAGCCTCCATGGCGAAGCAGGTCCATCAGCCCCGCGAGGACGCGGAGTTCGACTTCATCCTCCGGATGAGCCCGGTTCCGGTCCTCGCCTACTTCGTCGGGACCTGGCCCAAGGCGATCGAGCCCTGCCGCGCCATGGACCTCGTCATCGGCGGCGTGGCCGACGAGTACACCGGGCGTCTCACGGTCGTCCGGACCGACATCACCCGCTGCCCGCTCGCGACCAAGCGGTACGAGGTCACCGGCGCTCCGTCCTACGTCCTCCTGGAGGGAGGGGAGGCCGTGGCCCAGGGGACGGGCCCGATGACCGGTTCCGAGGTCCGCGGCCTCCTCGACGGTCACCTCTGACCGCCGCCGGGGCATCGGGGCGGCGTCCGCGCCAGTAGCGCCCTCCGCGTAACCGCAGGTCAAAGCCGTCGGCCGCCGGATTCCACCGGGCAGCGTCTTACCAAACTGTCCACACTCTGGACACCTGCGTGTGCTCGCCACCGACGGGTGCTACCGTCCCGGCCATGCAGCACACCGCCACCCTCGCCATGATGCGAATGATGCCCCGGACACCGGAGGCGCTTCGCTAGCGAAGCCGTGCGCGCAGAGACTGCGACGGACCCTCCGGAAACGGGGGGTCCGTTTTTTGTTGCCCCGGCCGGGCTCGCACCTCCCCCATCGCTCCCCCTCTCCCCTCCCCACCCACCAGAAGGCGAAGTACCCACCATGGCCCCCGCACCCGTACCGGTCGTCTCCCTCACCGACTGCGCCGACCCCAACGCCCTGGCCCGCCAGTCCGCCCGCATCGCCACGCTCTTCGGCGCCACCCCGACCGTCCTGCCGCTCACCGGCCCCGACCCGGAGGGTGCCGCCGCTCTCACCCTGCTCGACCTGCTGCGCTCCACGGACCTCATCGGCGGGCCGACGCAGCCGGTGGTCGTCCTCGTCAACATCGCCCCCCGCGACGGCCACTGGCCCAACGGCGTCCCCTTCTGTTACTTCCGCCACGGGCAGCACCTGGTCATCAGCACCCTGAGCCAGCGCGTGCTCGCGCCGCTCGCGACCTACCTGGGCCTGACGGAGGTGCACGTCACCGACGTCCGCGAGGTCCTGGAGGCCGCCGCCGCCGGATGGGCCGAGCTGAGGGAGGACGAGGTCGAGGAGATGGTGCGGACGCAGTTCCGCAGCCTCTGGTACGTGCCGCTGCTCGCCCGCTGGCTCGCCGACGGCCGCGAGGTGCCGGCGCAGGCGCACGCGGTGCGCGAGGCCGAGACGGACGACGTGCGCGTCGCCGTCGTCGACAACTTCGGCAACTGCAAGCTCGACCGGCCGGCCGCCGAACTGCCGGGCTACGCGGGCGAGAAGAGCCTCCTCGTGCACAACCGCCACGAGGGCCGCGACGTCCGGGTGCGCTGTTACGACCGGCTCCCCGACGTCCCGCTCGGCGAGCCCGGCATCACGGTCGGGAGCTCCGGGGTCGGCTTCGCCGAGCTGGTCGTCCGCGGCGGCTCCGCGGCCGCCGTCTTCGGCCTCAGCCAGGGCGACCGGGTGCTGAGCCTCGCGGGCTGACCCGTTATCAACGCGTTACGCCCGTGGCACCCGGTCGGATTGACGCCGGCCTCCACCAGCCGGAATGCTGAAAAGCATGTCCGGAACCCCCCTGCCGGTACGCCGCCGCCACGTGGACAACGTGCGCCGCGCGGACGATCCGTGTCGTTGAGCGCGCACACCGCCGGCCCACTTTCCGTATTTTTTACCGGACTTTCGAAGGATTTCCGATGCTCCGTTCCCGCATAGCCCTCACGGCCTCCGCAGCCACCGTCGTCCTCGCCGCCGCGGCCTGCGCGCCGCAGCCGGAGGCCGACACCGGAGCCGCCGGCTCCGGGGCCCCGACCTGCACGATCGACAGCCCGGCCCTCTTCAGGTCCGGTCAGCTGACCATCGCCACCGACTCCCCCGCCTACGAACCGTGGTTCGACAGCAACACCCCCTCGAACGGCAAGGGATTCGAAAGCGCCGTGGCCTACGCGGTGGCCGGCAAGCTGGGCTTCAGCAAGGAGCAGGTGAAATGGGTGACCGAACCCTTCGCCCATTCCTACGCCCCCGGCAAGAAGTCCTTCGACTTCGACATCAACCAGATCTCCATCACGCCCCAGCGCGCGAAGGCGGTCGATTTCTCCACCAGTTACTACACCGCGAACCAGGCCGTCCTGACGCTCGAGGGCTCGAAGTTCGCCAAGGCCAAGTCCCTGGGCGAGCTCAAGAACGCCAAGATCGGCGTGCAGGTCGCGACCACCAGCTACCAGGCCGTCCTGGAGCAGCTCAAGCCGAGCAAGCAGCCGAGCGTCTTCAACACCACCAAGGACGAGGTGACCGCGCTGACGAACGGTCAGATCGACGCGATCGTCACCGACCTGCCGACCGTCTTCTACCTCGCGGCCGCCGAGCTCGACAACGGCAAGATCATCGGCCAGTTCGGCTACGCGGGCGGCACCCCGGAGAAGTTCGGCCTCCTGCTGCCGAAGGGCAGCGGGTACACCGGCTGCGTGAACAAGGCCCTGGAGTCCCTGAAGGCCGACGGCACCCTCGACCAGCTCACACAGAAGTGGCTCTCCGCCTCCGCGAACGTCCCCGAGCTGAAGCAGTAGCGGGCCGGCTGTGGAACTGACGAAAACCGTGGTGCCGCCGCCCCGCGCGGGTGAGGCGGACGACACGTACCGGCCGAGCGAGCACGAGCGGGAGCGCCGGCGCTACCGCCGCTCCCGCCGTCGCCGCCACACCTGGATCTCCTTCCTGTGCACCGTGGCCGGCCTGGTGGCCATCGGCGCTGCGGCGGTCTCCTCGCCGGGCTGGGAGCGCGTCGACAGCCTGTTCTTCGACGGCGCCGAGCTCCGCGAGGCGTTCCCCGAGCTGCTGCGGGGCTTCTGGCTCAACATCCAGATGTTCCTCGTCGCCGAGGTGCTGATCCTCGTCCTCGGTCTGCTCATCGCCCTCATCCGGGTGACCCGCTCGCCGGGCCTCCAGCCGCTGCGGCTCGCCGCGACCGTCTACGTCGACGTCTTCAGGGGCGTACCGACCCTGCTCCTCGTCTTCCTCGTCGGCTTCGGGCTCCCCGCGCTCCAGCTCCAGGGCACCCCGTCGCAGCCCTGGGTGCTCGGCGTGATCGCCCTCGTGCTCTCGTACGGTGCCTACGTCGGCGAAGTCCTCCGCGCCGGGCTCAACTCGATCCACCCCGCGCAGCGCAACGCCGCCCGGGCCCTGGGGCTGAACGAGCGGCAGACCCTGCGCCACGTCGTCCTGCCGCAGGCGGTGCGCAACGTGCTCCCGCCGCTGCTCAACGACTTCATCGCGCTCCAGAAGGACACCGCGCTGATCGCCGTGCTCGGCCCGCTGGAGGCGCTGCGCGCCGCCCAGATCAAGGCGGACTACGACTTCAACTACACGCCCTATCTCGGAGCGGCACTCTTGTTCATCGCGGTGACCATTCCGCTGACCCGCTTCGCCGACCGGCTCCAGCGGCGGGCGGCGCAGCGCACCTGGGCGGAGGCGGGCCGATGAGCGGGCCACAGGACAAGCCGAAGGACGAGCTGAAGGCCGCGGCGACGGAGCGGCCGCTCCTCCGCATCCGCGGTCTCCGCAAGCAGTACGGGTCGCGGCTCGTCCTGCGGTCGATCGACCTCGACGTCGCGGAGCACGAGGTCGTCTGCCTCATCGGCGGCTCGGGCTCGGGCAAGTCGACGCTGCTGAAGTGCGTGGACCTGCTCGACGTCGTCGACGACGGCACGGTCCACCTGGGCGACAGCGAGCTGACCGACCCGCGCCTCGACCCCGATGTCGCCCGCCGGCGCATCGGCATCGTCTTCCAGGCGTACAACCTGTTCCCGCACCTCAGCGTCCTCGACAACATCACGCTCGCGCCGCGCCAGGTCCACGGCGTCCCGCGCAAGCAGGCGGAGGCGAAGGCCCGCGAGCTGCTCGCCCGGCTCGGGCTCGCGGACAAGGAGCGGGAGCACCCCGACCGGCTCTCCGGCGGCCAGCAGCAGCGCGCGGCCATCGCCCGCGCGCTCGCCACGGAGCCGGAGCTGCTGCTCTTCGACGAGATCACCTCGGCCCTCGACCCGGAGCTCGTCGGCGAGGTCCTGGACGTCGTCGCGGACCTCAAGCAGCGCGGTCTGACCATCCTCATGGCCACGCACGAGATGGACTTCGCCCGGCGCGTCGCGGACCGGGTCTGCTTCCTCGAGGGCGGCGTGATCGTCGAGCAGGGCACCGCGGAGCAGGTCCTGACCGCACCGCGCGAAAAGGCCACGCAGCGGTTCCTCGCACGGGCGCTCGACCGGTCCTGACCTCGGCGGGGTGTACCGCCCCGTTTCCTCCCCCTTCGGCGGTGGTGCACTCGGCTCCGCGACGGCGCGGCCGGTGGGACCGCGACCGCGGGCGCCATCGCCGGAGGGAGAGCGGGAACACGCACGTCAACGACGCTCTGCACACGAGACGAGACCCCATGCCGCAGCCCCTCGACGCCCCGAAGGCGGTGTCGGTCGTCGCCGAACCGCTGGAGGACCTGCTCGCCGACGTCAATCACGTACCGTCCGTCGAGCTCCTTCCCGTCGTCCCCGTGGCGGGCACGGCGTCCTCCGCCCCCGGATGGCTGACGGGAGTCGCCCAGGCCGTGTACGACGCCGGTGCAGGCGCGCACCTCGTCCGTACGGCGGTCCGACCGTACGGGTCACCCGGGGCCTGGCGTGAGGTCCTGCGCCGGGAGGTGGCCGAGGGCTTCATGCAGCCGACGAGTCGGTACGCGTCCGCGGAGGCGCCGTCGGCCGACCTGATCCGGTCGGCGGGCGAACTCGCGGAAGGGATCGCCGATCTCGTGGAGGCCCATCTGGGGCCCGTGCGGATCGCCGCCGACGTGGACGGCCCTCACGCCGGTGACCTCGCGTGGCGCAATGTCCTGCTGGTCACCGACGGCTGGGCGACGATCCTGCACCTCGGGATCCGCGACTGAGCCGCTCCTCCGTCAGGCTCCGGGGTCGGCTTCGGGGTGCGTGAAGCGCACGGGCCTGCCCAGCAGGCGGGCGTACGCGATCTCGGCCCGTGTGCTGTCGCCGATGTAGTCGCCGACGACGAGCACCTCGTCGGCGAGCCGGATCTTGGCCCGGTGCAGTTCGTCGAGTCGCGCCTTCAGCGCCTCGGCCTCGGCGGGGTCGGACCAGAGGGCGTGCGGCGATTTCATGTCGCACCCCGGCTTGACGACGATCCTTCCGGCCGCGGTCTCCCGCACGTCGGCCTCGGTCATCTCGGCCATGAAGCGGGTGGAGCCGCAGATCACGACGATACGCGGGAGGCTCAGCCGGGTCTTCGCGTCGGCGAGACCCGCCTCGGCGGTGAGCCCTGGCGGTCGTGGCCGTGATTCCGACATCGAATGCCTCCCGGTGGTCGTGGTGCGACGGCTACTCCGTCACCCGCGGCAGAGCCGCGACCTTCCTCCACAGCGCGAGCTGTGCGTCGTCCACCGGCAGCATCTCACCCTGGTACAACTGCGCGTTCCCGTCCTCCTCGACGTCCTCCCAGGCCGCGGTGGCGAACACGTACGTGGCACCCTCCTCGAGGCGGGGCGCGGGGCCGTTGTCGTGGCCGTGCGTGACGCGGACCGTCCCGCGCAGATCTCCCCGGAGCACCGCCGAGACCTCGACCAGGTAGACGTCCTCCACGAACTCGTCGATCCGCCGGCGCCCCTCGAACGACGTCACCGTGCCGGTGAAGACGTCGTCGGCGCGGGGCGCGGTGTCGGCCGGATCGCGCACGTCGTACCCCCGCAGCACGCATCCGGCGTAGATCCGCGCGGACCACACCTGGTAGCCGAACCACCCACCGGTGCCCGTCACCCCGAGGGCGACCGCGCCGGCGACCAGGGCGATCCGCGTCCTCTTCCTCATGTACCGTCCCCACGACTCGTGACTCACCCGCCGCGCCGGAGGGACGCCCCCGCTCGGATCGGACGCATCCGTCCGACAGATCGAGAACGCTCGCCGCCGACCTGGGTTGCGGGTCGTCCCGGCCTCGTTCAGTACGGTGCCGTGACCGTCGCCCACCGCGTAGGGCGTTCCGTCGAGTGCGCGGTGCGCGGTCGCGCGGCGGGCCGGTACGTCGAGGTAGGCGAACGTGGCCGCGTGGGTGCGGAAAAGGAGCCGCGACGACTCGGGCCGGGATGGCACCATGCGGGACATGGCAGATGACGGCACCACCCGCCCCTTTCCGGCAGGCCAGACGGCTCTGGTCGTCCGCGTCCCGGAGGCGGAGTCCCTCGTCGGCGGGTGGCGGGAACGCTGCGATCCCTCGGCCCGGGACGGTGTTCCCGCGCACGTCACCGTGCTCTTCCCGTTCCTGGACGAGAGCCTCGTCGACGCGGGCGTCCGCGCCGTCCTCGCGCAGGTCCTGGGCAGCCACCCCGCCTTCGAGGTGCGGTTCGCGCGCTGCGGACGTTTCCCGGGGGTTCTGCACCTCTCCCCCGAGCCGGCCGGGCCGCTGCGCCGGCTGACCGAGACCGTCGCCGCCCGTTGGCCGGAGGCTCCGCCGTACGGTGGCCGTCACGCGGACGTCGTCCCGCACCTGACCGTTGCCCTGGGCCAGGAGGACTCCCTTCTGGAGGAGATCGAGGCCGACCTCGCCGGGCGGCTTCCCTTCACGTGTCGTGTGTCGTCGGTGGAACTGATCGTGCACGACGGTGCGAAGTGGCAGGAGCGGGCGTCGTTCCCGCTCGGGGGGTGACGTCGCGCGAGCACGCGCCGCCCGTCGGACACCCGGGTGCTCTCCGTCCGGAAATCGACCGCACGGATGCGTTGAACTCCCGCGCCGCCACGGATAGCGTCCGGCCGTTACCCGCGGTACGCGGGTGGCGTCGACACGTCATTCGGCGAGGAGTCGCTCATGCGAAGAGTTCGTACGGCCCTGATCGGTGCGGCGACCGGTCTGGCCGTTCTGGTCGGCACGGCCACGTCCGCCGGAGCGGCCGGCGCCGCCGACGCGGTCGCCGCGCTGCAGAACGGCGTCGGCCTGGGCGTCAGCCGGGGATACCCCGGCGCCATGGGCCTGATCCGCGACGGGCAGTCCGGCACCTACGTGAAGGCGGGGTCCAGTACGGCCGGATCGACGCAACCGATCGACCCGACCGCGAAGTTCCGGATCGGCAGCAACACGAAGCTCTTCGCCGCCGTCACCGTGCTCCAGCTGGAGGCGGAGGGCAAGCTCTCGCTGAACGACACCGTGGCCAAGTGGCTGCCGAACGCGGTGCGGGCCAACGGCTGGGACGGCAACCAGATCACCGTCCGGCAGTTGTTGAACCACACCTCCCGGCTGCCCGAGTACATGCCCGCGTACAACCTGCCGTACTACACCATGCAGAACGTCAACACGGTCTACACGCCTCAGCAGTTGGTCGACGCGGCGCTCGCGCAGGCGGCGGGCCCCCGCCCGGCGAACGGCGTCGCGTACTACTCCAACACCAACTACGTCCTCGCCGGCATGGTCATCCAGGCCGTCACCGGCAACACCCCGGCCGCCGAGGTCACCCGGCGCATCATCACGCCCCTCGGCCTGGCCAACACGTCGTTCCCGGAGACCGATTACCACATCTACGGCAACTTCGTCCGTGGCTGGAAGTGGCCCGAGCTGTGGCTCGGCTGGCAGCCCCCGATCGTGGACGCGACCAACTCGAACGTGAGCCTCTTCGGCCCCGCCGGCGCGATGGTGTCGACACTCGACGAGCAGGCGACGTTCCTCCAGGCCGTGTTCAGCGGGCAGTTGCTGCCCGCCGCACAGATGGCCACCCTGCGCGGCAGCGTGCCGCTGGACGGCGCCGGCCAGCCCGGCGGCATGGGCGCCAACCACTGGACGTACGACTGCGCCTCCGGGACGAAGACCTTCTGGTCGCACGGCGGGAACGTGATCGGCTACGCCAGCCGATGGTTCGTCAGCGAGGACGGCGGCAAGGCGGTCGTGGTCATGGGCAACGAGCACCACGGCTCCAGCGACACCCAGGGGCAGCTGGCCCTGCTGTCGGGCGCCCGGGACGCGCTCTGCGCCCTCCTCTGAGCGCACTCCACCCTGCGGCCCGCGTCAGCGGAACTCGTGGACCACCTCGTGATGCCGCGCCCCGCCGGATCGTCGACCGGCAGGGCGCGGGAGTGCCGCTCGGCGGCGGAGGGTGAGGGGTTTGCTCAGTCGAGGCAGAACTCGTTGCCCTCGACGTCCTGCATGTTGATGCAGGACTCGTTCTCCTCGTCGGCGTACAGCGTCTTCAGGTGCGTCGCGCCGAGGGCGACGAGCCGCTCGCACTCGGCCTCCAGGGTGGCCAGGCGTTCGTCGCCGACCAGGCCCTTGCCCGCGCGGACGTCGATGTGGACGCGGTTCTTGACGACCTTGCCTTCGGGGACGCGCTGGAAGTACAGGCGCGGGCCCGCCCCCGTCGGGTCACTGCACGCGAACCATGCACCGCGCTCCTCGGGTGCCAGCGTCGCGTTGTACGCGTCCCAGGACTCGAAGCCCTCCGGCGGCTGCGGAGCGACGTAGCCCAGCACCTCGCACCAGAAGCGGGCGACGCGCTCCGGGTCCGCGCAGTCGAAGGTGATCTGGACTTCCTTGATCGTTGCCATCACGCCAACGTAGCAGCGGGCGTTTGACCGCTCATCTTCTTTTTTCCTTCAGAGACGTATGAGGCCGGCGTGCGTCGGGCGGAAGCCGCACCGGGCGTAGAAGGACTCCAGGTGCGGTTCGTAGTCGACGTGCAGCCACTCGGCGCCGAGGGTCTTCGCCTCGGTCGTGGCCGCGTTCACCAGGCGGATGCCCAGGCCCTGGCGGCGGGCGTCCGGGTGCACGGTCGTGTCCAGGACGAAGGCGTGCGCGCCGCCGTCGCCGACGACGTTGACGAAGCCGACCAGGCGGTCCCCCCGGTGTGCGGCGATCCAGGTGAGGCTGCGGGCCAGTTTCGGTGCGAAGGCGCTCGGCCGGTGTCCCGGCCACGAGGCAGTGAACAGGTCGTTGAGGTCGGCATCCGTCAGGTCGGGACGTACGGAGAGCGCTTCGTCGCCGTTCAGCGGCGCGTCGGTGGTCGTCGTCATGTCCGGAAGGCTGCCTCGCCCCCGGTCGTACCGCCAGCGGAATTCGCCTTGCCCGCGCGTGCCACGGGACCTGGCGTCGACCGGCCCGCACCTCTCCGGACCGGAGGACCTCGATGCCCCTTCGCCTCGCCGTCGCCGACGACGCCGGTTTCCTCCGGCGCGTCCTGCTGGAGGCGAACGACTGGAACGGCGAGCCGCGGTTCACCGCCCGGTGCCTGCCCGCGAGCGCGCCGGGGTACGGCTTCGTCGCCGCGGACGTTCCCGACGTGACCGTCGGCCTGCTGCCCGGGCACCGGGGCCGCGGACACGATGGTTCTGGACCTGACCGCTCGGGGGTCACTGGAAGACCAGGGCCCAGCCCCTTCGCGCCATGAAGCCTGACCCCGCGAAGGAGGCCGGGTCGTCGACGGTGCCGGCGAAGCCGGTGGCGACGTCCTCGACGAGGGTTCCCACGGTCAGGGCGACCGCGGCGGTGATGAGGGCGGCTCCCGCCACGCGTCGGACCACGCTCTCCGTCATGGGACGTTCCGCCTGCTGGTCCGGTACGGCCGCGGGGACCGGGACCTCCTTCGGTTTGCGCGGGACCAGTTCGTAGGTGATGGTTCCCGTGCCCGGGAACGAGGCCGACGACTCGACCTCGACGACGGTGTCGGCCATGGTGTTCGACGGGGCCGCCATGGGAGCGATGTCGTAGCCCGCCACCACCTCGCGCATGTCCCCCTTGGCTCTCAGCTGCGCCCTGAGGCCCTCGACGTACCACGCCACGTGCTTCGGTCCTTCGGCCTCGGCCTGGCCTCCCTTGTGCTTGGCGTCCCAGACGTAGACCGTCGTGTCGGTCCACAGGATGAGGTCGGCGCGGCCGCCGGTCGCCGCGATGACGTTCTTCGGGTTGCGGCCGCCGACGCGCGACTGGAGGTCCGCCGTGACCACGCCCCGGCCCGCGAGTTGCGAGGCCGCCATCGTGATCGCCTGGTCGTGGTGGGCCGTGTACACGTCCCTCAGGTGCTCGCCCAGGTTGAAGGGCGTGTTGGGCTCGCGGCCGTCGTCGTCCGTGTAGCGCAGGGGGTTCTGGAAGGCGTAGCCGTACAGCTGGAGGTTGGACGGCTTGTGGACTCCCTCGTTCGCGCCGCTGTCGAGGTACTCGCCCAGGGCCGGATCGGCGGACTGCCACGTACCGCCGCGCGCGTCGTAGTAGCGCGCCCCGTGGTACGTGTAGCCGGTCTCCTGGTCGAGCTCCTTGCCCGTGAAGCCGTAGGGGTCCTTGCTGCCCGGGTGCTCGTCGACCCAGGGCTCGCCCGACGGGAAGTAGTCCAGGTGCTCGGCGAGGCGGCCGTCGGCGTCCGAGCCGAAGTTCGAGGACCCCAGGTGGTCGCCGTGGAAGAAGAACTGGTCCTTCTCGTAGGCCTCGCCCGGCTTCGACGTCTTGGTGGCGATGCGGACGCCGCCCGCGAAGACGTGCTTGAACTCGGCGGGCGCGCGGGCCGTGTAGTACTGGTTCGGGTAGAACGTGACCTGGGCGCCGTCCTTGACCAGGCGGGTTCCCTTGTCGTCGTAGAGGAAGCGGACCGTCGGCGGCTTGCCGGGCCTGGTGCAGGCGGACGGGTCCTGCGGCTGGGTCTCGTTCCTGGACGTGTCGTGGACGCAGGCGAGGCGGTTCTCCTCGTCCCAGACCTGCTGGCGGCGCGGCTTGCCCGGCACGGCGGTGACGCTGTCGATCAGGTTGCCGTTGGCGTCGTGGGTGAGGGTCGAGCGGCCGATCGCGGAAGGGGCGTGGGGGCGCGTCGACGCGTAGGCGTACGCGTGCTTGTACGTGGTGGGGTGCTGGACCTGCTCGTGGACGTCTCCCACCACGACGCGGTGGTCCTGGTCCTTCTCCGTGATGTTGCCGATCGTGTCGTACGAGGTGGCGTACGTGTAGCGGTCGGTCTTGTTGGCCAGGAAGCGGAACGAGCCCTTGGCCGAGGTGAGCCGGTTGAGGTTGTCGTAGGTGTAGGCGTGCTCGGTCGGGCCGCCGAGCTTCGGTGCCTCCTCCGGGAGCCGGGTGTCGTTCCTCTGGCCGACGAGGTTGCCGTTGGCGTCGTACGTGTACGCCAGGTTCTGGAAGACGGAGCCCGTCGGCAGGGTGGACGTGAGGGTCGCCATGCGGCGGTCCTCGGCGCCGTACGTGAACGTCGTGCGGGTGCCGTTGCCGAGTTCGAGCGTGTCCCGGTCGCCGAACTTGTCGTACGTGAGGGACCGGAGGTACGTGTAGTCGTGGTTCTTCTTGGTGCCCACCGCCGCGGCGACGCGGCCGCCGCTGTCGTAGGTGTACGAGAGCAGCTCGCCGTCGGGGTAGGTGAGGGAGAGCATCCGGTTGAGGCTGTCGTAGCGGTACGCCGTGCCGAAGGTGCGCACCTGCGGGCCGGGGCCCGGGAGGGTGCGGATCTCCTCGGTGACCTCGCCGAGGGGTCCGTACCGGCGGGTCAGATCGCCGCCGGCGTCCTCGATCCGGGTGACGCGGCCCGCGGCGTTGTACTTGGCGCCGGGGGCTCCGTAGGTGTAGCGGACGTCGTTGTGGGTGAAGACGGGGTGGCGGATCTCGGTGACGCGGTCGTAGTCGTACGTGTAGGTGACGGCCTCGTCCTTGGCGGCGAGCTTGGCGGTCTGCAGCCGGACGACGTTGCCCGCCGGGTCGTAGCCGGTGACGGTGCGGCCGGCGTCGGGTGAGTCCACGACGGTGCGGCGGCCGAGGTTGTCGTAGGCCGAGGTGGTGACGTTGTTCCGGTCGTCGGTGACCTTGGTGACCGAGCCGAGCGGGTCGTAGGCGTAGCTGGTCCAGATCGGTGCGTCGCCGGTGGCGGCCCCGGGTTCGCGGACGGCGGTCTGCTGTTGGCGGACGTCGCTGTAGGAGGCGGTGGGGTTGCCCTTGGCGTCGGTGGAGACGGTCTCGAACCGGGTGGTGCCGTCGCGGTCCTCGCCGAAGCCGTACGTCACGGAGGTCGTGGTCCCGTCGGGGAGGTCGGTGCGCAGGGGGCGGTCGAGGACGTCGTGGGTGACGGTCGCGGGCCGGACCGTGTCGAGGGTCTTGTTGAAGGCGGTGTTGGCCTCGCCCTTGGGTTCGGTGACGGGGTAGTACTGCGCGACCGGGCGGCCGAGGGCGTCGAAGACGGTGCGGCCGGTGACGGTCATGACGTCCTGGCCGCCGACGGTGGCGTCCTTCTTGGTCTGGACGATGCGGCCGAGGCCGTCGGAGAAGCCGATGGTGTCGATCGTGTCGTCCCTGGCCCGGCCGGTGGCGTCCCGGTCGAGGTGGCGGGTGGTCGCGTACGGCACGGGGGCTTCGGGGTGGTAGGCGAAGGCGATCGTGGGTCGGCCGCCGCCCTGTTCGTGCGGACCGGTGACGGTGGTGAGGCGGCCGATCTCGTCGTAGGTGGAGCTGGTCTTCTGGCCGTTGATGTCCGTGGACTCGGTCTGGAGGCCGAAGCGCGCGTCGTACGCGGCGGTCGAGCGGTAGCCGTGGCTGTCCTCGACGGAGGTGGCGTGCGTGCCGGTCTCGGCGTCGTAGGTGTAGGTGCGCCGGTAGCGCTGGCCGCGGTGGTTCTCGGGTGAGGTGATCGTCCTGAGGGTGCCGTCGGGATGGTAGGTGAGGTCGGTGACGGCTGTCGTGTCGTCGTCGAGGTGGGCGGTGTGGCGGGTGACCTCTCCGTTGGAGCAGTCGACGTCGGCGACGCGCGAGCGCATCAGGCGCCCGCCGCCGCGGACCTCGACGGTCCGGCCGATGCCCACGATGTGGGTGTCCGTGCAGGTGGTGTAGCCGGTCGTGGTCTCGACGTCGTCGGCGGCCCCGGGTTCGCCGCGGTCCACCTTGCGCGTGAGGTTGCCGAGGTCGTCGTAGGTCATCTCGGTGGACGTGGTCTTGCCCGGGGTCGTGCCGCCCCGGCCGTCGAACCAGCGGGCCTCGGTGCGCTCCAGCAGCGGGGCGACGGAGCCGGGGACGACGTCCCGGAGGGCGTACGTGTTGAGGGTCTCGGTGAAGAGGGCGCCGGTGGCGTCGGTGACGGCCTCGCGAGTGAGGAGGCCGCGGGTCGCGTGGCTGTGGGTGCTGTACTCGCGGACGGTGGAGCGGTAGGGCTTGGCGTCGTCGGTCAGCTCGGTGCTGGTGACGGTGGCGTAGCCGCGGAACTCGCGCTCCAGCCGGTCGTACTTCCCCTTCTCGTACGTGAAGGAGTGCGCCTGGGTGTCGGGGCCGTCTCCGGGCAGGTTGTCGTGGACGCGGGTGCCGGAGAGGAGCCAGCGGGAGCCGGGCTGGTCGTAGGTGTTGCCGTCGCGCCGGTACGTGAGCTCGATGCGGGCGCCGAGGGGCCGGGTGACGTTCTTGAGGAGGTTGGTGCGGCCGGTGCGGTTGGCGGCGACGACGAGTTCGTCGTCCTCGTCGGAGGAGAGGTGGTCGGCGAGGCCGTCGCCGTCGATGTCGCGGATCATCTGCTCGGCGCGGGTGGCGCCGGTGGAGAGGTTGACGCCGGGGTTGATGATGATGCAGCCGGCGATGAAGCAGATGGGGACGGTGAAGTAGACGCCGCCGCCGAGCTGGGCGTTGGCGTCGGCGTTGATGCCGTCGAGGCTTCCCCGGAAGGGCACGGCCGGGGCGAAGCCGGAGCCCGTGTTGAGGGCGACCTTGACGGGGTTGCCCTCGAGGACGCGGTCGACGCGGCCGTCTCCGTTGACGTCGGCGAGGGAGTCCTTCGTGGAGGACGTCTGCTCGTGGAAGGAGCCGCCGCCACCGAAGCCGTAGAAGTCGGTGCTGAAGCCGATGCTGAGGCCCTTGGTGGTGCCGCTGCCCGCGTTGAGCCTGCCGCCGGGCCAGGGTTCGGTGGCGGCGAAGCGGTAGCCGAGGTTGAGGGCGACGCGGCCGTCCTCGTAGGCGCGGTCGGGGAGGTTGTCGCCGTTGATGTCGAGCAGGTCGTACGAGGTGTCGGCGGTGTTGCCGCCGTACTCGCCCTGGAAGCCGAAGGGGGGCATGTCGTCGCCGGAGGACGAGGTGGTGGAGCTGCCCTCGGCGGGCGGTGCGGCGTGGCCGCGGCCGGTGGCGACGGTGCGGGCGGCGCTGCCCCCGTTCGCGTTGCCGCTGCGGGTCTCGGTGGAGCGGATGGCGGCGTCGGGGACGGAGCCTCGGGTGGCGCCGAGGACGCCGGTCGGGTCGGTGTACTGGATGCCGCCGGCGCCGACGACGTCGGGGAAGCCGTCGCCGTTCATGTCGAGGTAGTCGGTCTCGCCGGTCGAGGTGCCGGTGGCGAGGCTGCCCCCGAGGCTGCCGACGGTCCCGCCGACGGAGCCGGTGAGCGAGAGCTGCCAGGAGTGGGACATGCGGGGCACGGCGTGGGCGGAGGCGAGGGAGTCGGCGGTGGGCAGGCCGAGGGTCTGGCCGCCGAAGCGCGAGCTGGAGGCGGTGCCCGGCGCGGTCCAGGTGTACTCGCCCGAGCCCCAGCGGTGGTGCTCGGGGTCGGGGGCGAAGGGGACGGCGGCGGGCGGGGTGATCCTCGGGTTCTTCTCGAAGGCCGGGCGGTCCCGTTCGACGTCGACGTCCTCGGGGAGGCCTTCCTTCATCTTCTCGGCGGTGAGCTCGGCCTGTTTGATGGGCTGGGTGGCGCGGTCCCGGTTGCCGTTGTAGCCGATGGAGGACCAGCCGCGGTACTGGCGGCCGTAGACGTCCTCGGTGGAGGGGGCGTGCAGGGTGGCCGGGACGAGGCCGCCGCCTCCGACGGAGACCTTGGCGCTGGTGATCCTGGCGGCGAGTTCGGGGGTGGGGGCGGTGACGTCGACGTAGAGCGCTTCGCCGGCGGGGGCGGTGACCTGGACGGACGGTGTGTCGCCGATGTCGAAGAACCGCTTGGCGAGGAGGCCGTTCTTCTTCTTGACGGTGAGGACGAGGCGGCCGGTGGTGCCCAGGTTCGTCGCCACGTGCGCGGTGACGGCGAAGGTGCCGGTGCCCGGGGCGGCGACGGGCCGCTGGACGCCGCCGGGTCCCGTGGGCACGTAGGTGTCGATGTCGTACGGGGGACGGAACTCGAGCGGCTGGGCGCCGGCGATCCTGCGGACGCCCTCGGCCGTCGTGTAGCGGGCGACCGGTGTCCATGCCAGGGCGGTGACGTCGACGGGCGAGTCGACGAGGATCCGCCACTGGAGCTTCTGTCCCTTGGTCGCCCGGAGGGTGACGTCGGCCGGGAAGGTGCCGGTCTCGGCGGCGCGGATGGTCTTCTCGAAGACGGTCGTGCCGGCCTGGGTGATGCGGACGGTGACGTCGTCGGTGGTCGCGGCCGTCTTCCGTACGTCTCCGGTCAGGTGCAGGGTGCCGGCGACGGGTGCCTCGGCGGTGATCGCCCGGCCGGCGAGGGTGAAGTCCTCGGACGCGGTGTACGAGTGGAGCGGCAGCCCGCTCGCGTCGGTCGCCTCGAATCCGGTGTAGGCGACGGTCGGGTCCCAGGCGACCTCGTCGCCGGCACCGTCGAGGACGGAGCCGACGCGGAAGTAGAGCCGGTCGCCGCGCCGGACGGTGACGGCGTCGACGCCGTCGGGGGTGTGCGCGGTGTGGTCGCCGTCCTCGATGCGCCGGGACCACAGCTCGCGGTCCTCGTGCTGCACGGCGACGCGCACGCCGTCGGGGTGGGCGAAGTCCGCCTGGACGGTCGTCTTCCTCAGGGTCACGGTGCCGGTGACGCGGACCGTGCCGTCGTAGGGTGCCGTCCATCGGCGGACGGTGTCCACCAGCGGGGAGGAGTCGATGCGGCGCTCGCGCTCGGCGTCGAGGTCGGGCAGGAGTCTTCCGGTGTCGACCTGTCCGGAGCCGATCGGCACGGGGGTCTGGGCGGCGGATCCGTAGGTGACGCCGCCGTCGTCGTCGACGCGGCCGAAGCGCACGGAGGAGCCGTCGACGAGGTCGATCACGCCGTCGGCGTTGACGTCGCTGAAGTAGCGGCGGGTGGTGGACACGGTGTCGACGTAGTCCAGCTGGGCCGCGGCGACGCCGAGGTAGCCCTCGATGCCGACGGTCAGGGAGTTGGCGGTCTCGCTGAGGATGCCCGGCAGGCCGCGCAGGGGTGCGGTGGTGTCGGCGAAGCGGGGCCGGCCGCCGGGGCGGGAGAGGTTCTTGCGGAAGACGAAGTCGTCGCCGTCCTCGAAGACCTTGTCGGGCAGGTTGTCGCCGTCGACGTCGGCGAGGGTGAGCATGCCCTCGTCGCCGGTGCTGCTGAAGCCCGCCTTGATGCCGGCCGAGCCGCTCTTCGAGGGGCTCGCTCCGTAGCCGACGTACAGGTGGCCGCCGATGCTCTTCGACGTGTTGCCGTGGAGGGCGCCGGCCTCGCCCGAGCCGGGGTTCACCGTGTTGACGGCGTTGTTGCGGACGTCGTCGTCGGGCGAGGTCCAGTTCACCCGGGCGAAGGCCTCGTAGGCGCCGTCGGCGTCGCGGATGTCGTCGAAGTACTCGAAGGCGTGCCGGTTGAACTCCTTGCCGTCCGCGCCGGACTGGGCGATCGAGGTGAGGAGGGTCTTGTGGAACGCGCCGGTGGTGTACCCGAGCGTGTAGGTGCGGACCGGCCTGTCCCGGAAGCGGACCTCGATGCGGCGGAGGAGGTCGGCGGTGACGCGCTTGAAGCCGCCGCGGGCGTCGATCGACACGTCGGGGCGGCGGGGTTCGCCGAGCTCCCGGTCGCGGACGAGGGTGACGGTGTAGGGCCCGGCGGTGTCGCCGCGTCCGGTGTACGCGATCCGCTTGGGGTAGAGGGCGCGGCCGGGGACCGTGCCGCCCGCGACGCCTGCGTCCTGGACGAGGGCGTAGTCGTAGCGCACGGTGTTGCCGTGCGGGTCGCGGACTTCGCGCAGGCCCCAGGAGAAGACGTTGCCGGCGTCGTCGGCGAGCGTGGCGCCCTCGCCGCCGTACCGGAAGCGCGTTCCGGTCTTGTCGGTGACGGTCCAGGCGTACGTGGACGGGGAGTCGCCGGTCCGCACGATGCGGTCGAAGCCGCCCTCGACGCGCGGGTGGAAGACCTTGTCGCCGGTGACGCGGGGGCCCGGTGTGCCCCGGTGGGCGACGGGGGCGAGCTCCTCGCCGCCGAGGAGGTACGTCTCGGTCTCGCGGTCCTCGTCGTAGCGCGGGACGCCCCAGCGGGTGTCGACGGAGAGGGAGGGGACGGACAGGTCCCAGCCCGTGCCGAGCCAGGTCTCCGCCGCCGAGGAGGCGTACGTCACCGCGAGCGACGGCGCCAGACCGGAGCGGCCCGGGGGCAGTTCGAGGGGGTACGAGAGGCGGGCGTCGCCCTGGTTGTCGGCGCTGGGCGCGGCGATCTGGTTGACGCCGCTGACGGGCGAGGCTGCCTGGATGTTCCTGATCCGGTTGGGGTCGGAGGAGACCTGGTCGGGGCCTTCGGGGGTGGTGACGACCGCGTTCACCATGTCGGTGAAGTGGTCGGTGCGGGAGACGACGCGGTGCCTGGTCTCGTCGACGGCGATCCGTTCGAGGGCGCGCCAGCAGGTGCCGGCCTCGTCGAAGAAGAAGGTCCGGACGTCGGCCGGGGTGTGGCCGGTGGCCTTGAGTTCGTCGGGGTCGTACGGGAGGGAGACGGTGACGGCGGTCTCGAAGGTGTGCGGGGTGGGGGTGAAGCGGTAGCCGGCCGGTCCCTCGGTGACGTTCTCCATGCCCGCGCCGAGGCCGGGCAGGGAGGTGCCGTCGAGGGGCTGGATGCCGACCTGTGTGGGTTCTGAAACGGCGTCGGGGGCGAGGGTCGCCTCGGCGCCGTCGCGTGCGACGCGCCGGGTGACCCCCGTGTCCGGGGTGACCCACGTCGTCGAGGCGCGGGTCGCGGACGGGCCTTTGGTCCGGGCGGCGGTCCCGGGCACGCAGCGGCCGAGGGCGGGCGCGGCGGCCGCGGCGGGTGTGAGCCGGTCGGCACGGGCGGCACCGGTGGCGAGCGTCTCGCTCGCCGACACCAGGGAGACGGGCAGCGCGAGGGCCAGGGCGAGCGCCGGTCCCCGGCTCAGGGTCCGCGAGAGCCACGGAACTCCGGATGCCCAGCGCTGGCTGCGTACTCCACCGGTCATCGGCCTCGCCCCGACCTTTCACGCGCACCGCATCACGGAAACGGAATCCATACGATAAGCCCTTGATCAACCACATCGTCCTCGCGCGCCTCACGGAAAGGAAGCCGCAAATCAGTCAGTTGACAAGGGAGTTCTCGTGATCGACCGTTCACTCGATCGCGTGGTTTCGGTGGGGAGGGCCAGGGCAGCGGGTCTGCCAAACGGAGTCACGATCACCAGCCCGCCGGAGCGCGCGGCGCCCGGCGTGGCGAGTCGCGCCTGACCAGTTCTGATCGCCCGTCAGGCGCGATTGCGATGCGGGGGCGGCGGCGGCCGGTGCTACGTCCACTCCCAGAGCTTGGCCTCGGCCTTGCCGCTCTCCTCCACGTGGAACTCGAAGACCGCGGCGACGCCCATGAGGCGGGCGAACCGCGTCGACGTCGTCTCGAAGTAGAGCGCTCCGCGCCAGTCGACCGCCCCGGTGTCGTCGAAGCGGCCGACGCCCGAGCCGTGCCAGGTGACCGTCTCGCCGTCCGCCGCCATCGTCACGCCCTGGCCCTCGCCGAAGAGCGTGCCGTCGGGCCGCATGACCGACTCGTACGTGCCCATGTCCTTGACCTCGACGCCCAGCAGGGTGCCGGACGCCCGGAAGGACGCCTCGAGCACGGCGTGGCCGCCTTCCGCCGAGAGCACCCTGATGCCCGTGGTCTCGCCCAGTTCCTCGCCGATCAGCTCGCCCAGCATGATGGGACTCCTCTCCGAATCGCCTTCGGACGGGTCCCCTCTTCCGGACTACGCCCGGCGCCGCGGGCTGTCAAACGGAGCGGCGGAGTCCGACCTCGCGTCCGGCGCCGCCGGAAAACCCCTCGCATCCGGCCGACCCCTCCGGATAACGTCCTTCCCATGAGTTCCGTCATCCTGAACCCGCACGCCGCGCGCATCCGGTCGGCTCGCTGACCCTGGTGTCGGCCGTCGGCGCGCGTCACCGCCGCCGGCGTCCCCGGCATGGGGTCCCTCGCCCACCATGCCCTTTCCCTCCGGATGACGAGGATCCTTCCCATGCGCGCACTCCCGCGCCCCACGTTCGCGTTCGTTCACGGCGGTTCCAGCAACGCACGGGCCTGGGGCCCGCTGATGAGCGAGCTGGCCCTGCTCGGGCACCGCTCCTACGCCTTCGACCTCCCCGGCCACGGAGACCTGGCCGACTCCCCCGCCCCGTACTACCGGCAGCCGCAGGACCCCGCGGCGCTCGCCGCCGCCCCGTCGCCGATGCGGGGCGTCACCCTGCGGGACAACGTGCGCCACGTGGTCGGCGTGCTGCGCGGCCTCGCCGCGCACGGGCCCGTCGTCCTGGTCGGCAACAGTCTCGGCGGTCTGACGATCAGCGCCGTCGCCAACGCCGTCCCGGACCTGATCGACCGCGTCGTCTACCTCTCCGCGCTGTGCATCGCCGACCCCGCGATGCTCACCGAGCCGTGGGACGTGGCCGACGACAACCTCCTCGACGCGGCGGCGGCCCGGATCGCCGTGCCGGGCGCACGCGAGCCGGGTGTCGTCCGGCTGAACTGGCGGGCCGCCCACACGGACCCGGAGCTCTTCGCGCAGCTGAAGGAGGCGATCATGGCGGACTCGACGGACCACCAGTTCCGGCTGCTGCTCGACTCCCTGGATCCGGACGAGAACCACATGGTCCTGGAGTCCGGTGCCGTCGTCACGGCCGACGGGTGGGGGCGGGTCCCGCACACGTACGTCCGGCTCTCCCAGGACCGCAGCAACACTCCGGCCGTCCAGGACCACATGATCCGCACGGCGGACGCGCTGACGCCGGACAACCCCTTCGACGTGCACACGCTCACGACCTCGCACGTCGGCTACTTCAGCCGGCCGGAGCCGTTCGCGAAGCTGCTCGACGGGCTCGTCCGATGATGCGGACCGACCGGTAGGTTCGGTACAGACCCGGCCGGTGGGTTCGGTGCACACCGGCCGGTAGGTTCGTACGAACCGAACGGCGAGTGCGGCGACGGCGCCGCGGAGTGTGGGTGTGACGTGTTCGTCATAGCGCGTGAAGAGTCCTTCGACCGCGACGAGATGCTGCGGCTCTACGCCGCCGTCGCGTGGGAGGGGTACACCTCCGACCCCGACCGGCTCGTGCGCGGGCTGCGGAACTCCCACCTCGTCCTCACCGCGCGGGACGGTTCGGGCGCCCTCCTCGGGCTGGCCCGGACCGTCTCGGACGACGAGCACATCTGTTACGTCCAGGACGTCGTCGTCGATCCGTCCCGCCACCGCGAAGGGGTGGGCCGCGCGCTCGTCGAGGAGCTCATGCGGCGCTACGCTCACTGCCGCTTCTTCCTCCTCTCCACGGATCACGCGGACTCCCCCGAGGGCAAGCGGAACCATGCCTTCTACCGGAGCCTGGGCTTCCTCTCGTACGAGGAGAAGCGCATGGCCGGCTTCGGCCTGCCGCGGCACCGTCCGGCCCCCGCGGAGCGGGGTCGCGGGGACGGCGAGGCCTGAGGAATTCGGTCGGATTGGCGGCTTTTCAACAGAGCACGGAAAAAGACGAGTTGACGATCTTGAAGCCCAACTCGCCCTCATGGAGGGCCAGATTCGGGAATCATCACAGGTCGCGGGGCAAGTTCCGGTGATCATGCGCGAGTTGGGAAGCCGTCGCGACGCCGTTCCGCCTTCAAAGGTTGCCCACAAGTTCCGTACATCTGCCCTCAAGAGGGGTCCCCATGGTCTAGATTGACCGTGCTTCACATGATCGGACACGAGCCGACAAATGATGCTCTTCGGGGCGGGAGATCAGTGCGGCGCGGGAGGCGGGGGCCTCCCGAGGGGAGGAGCGGCGCGGGAGGCGGGGTCTCCCGAGGGGGAGGAACCGTGTCGAGCGATCACGTCGGGAATTCTGACGCCCTGGGGGGGCTGTGCAGCAGCGGGAATTGATCAGCCCGTTTCCTACGACACGCGAGCGGGTGGAGGGCAGGGCGGCAGTCGCCCGTCATCCGATCGCCTGGGAGCAGCGCTACCGCCGTGCGGTGATCATCAGCGACACCGCGGCCACGGCCTTCGTCGTGGCGACGATAGGCGGCTTCTTCGGGGCCCGTGACGCGGCCAACTGGCACGAGAAGTGGCGCATCCTCGCGTTCGGCACGGAGCTGCTCGTCCTCGGCGCCCTCGCGGTGAGCAGGGCGTGGGCCCCGGCCGTACTCGGCCAGGGCGCCGAGGAGTTCCGCCGGCTCGGCCGCTCACTGTTCACCGCGGCCGTCGTGCTCGCGCTCGGCGGGATCGCCCTGAGCTCGACCAACATCAAGCTCTGGATATTCGTCGCGGTGCCCGCCATCGCGCTCGTGACCATGACGGAGCGGTACCTGCTCCGCCTCTGGCTGCACAAACAGCGGAACGAAGGCCGGTGCCTGCGCCCGGTGCTGGCCGCCGGGAGCCCCGCGACCGTGCGCGACCTGATCGCCAGGACGCGCAGGTTCCCGCACCTGGGCTGGCGCGTGGAGGCGGTCTGCACGGCGGAGACCGCCGGGCGAGACGGCCAGGTGGACGGTGGTCACTTCGACGGGAACCACGTCGACGGGGTGCCGGTCGTCGGCCGCCTGGCGGACGTCGCCGGGCACGTCCGCCGCGACGGCTACCGCGTCGTCGCCATCACGCCCGATCCGCACTGGTCGCCCGACCGGCTCCAGCGGCTCGCCTGGAACCTGGAGGGCAGCGACGCCGAGATGATCGTGGCGCCGGTGCTCATGGAGGTGGCGGGACCTCGGCTGCACATCGACGCGGTGCTCGGCATACCGCTGCTGCGGGTCAGCATGCCGACGTTCACCGGCGGCCGGCGCGCGGTCAAGGGGATCGTCGACCGGCTGGGAGCGGCGCTGCTGCTCATGCTGTTCACCCCGCTGATGCTCTGCGTCGCGCTGCTCGTCCTCGTCGACAGCCGGGGCGGGGCGGTCTACCGCCAGCGCCGGGTCGGCAAGGACGGCCGCGAGTTCACCATCCTCAAGTTCCGCACGATGGTCGTCGGGGCCGACCGGGCCCGTGACGAGCTCGCCGAGCTCAACGAGGGCGCGGGGCTCCTCTTCAAGCTCCGCAGGGACCCGCGGGTGACCCGCGTGGGGGCGGTGCTGCGCCGGTACTCGCTCGACGAGCTCCCGCAGCTGTTCAACGTCCTCACCGGCTCGATGTCCCTGGTGGGCCCGCGGCCCCCGCTGCCGGAGGAGACGGCCGCGTACAACCAGGACATCCGGCGGCGGCTCCTGGTCAAGCCCGGCCTCACCGGTCTGTGGCAGATCAGCGGGCGCAGTGACCTTCCGTGGGAGGAGGCGGTGCGGCTGGACCTGCGGTACGTGGAGGACTGGTCGCTCGCCCTCGACGCGGTGATCTTGTGGAAGACGCTCCGTGCGGTGCTGCACGGTCAGGGGGCCTACTGATGCACGCGTGGCATCGTCCGGCCGGGGTGCGGGCGGCAGGCCGCGAGGGCCTGCCCGGGGGGAGGAACGGGTCGTGAGAGTCAGCGTCTTCGGGCTCGGGTACGTGGGCTGCGTGTCGGCCGCGTGCCTGGCGAGCCTCGGCCACGAGGTCATCGGGGTGGACGTCAACCAGGTGAAGGTCGACCTGGTCAACGACGGCAAGGCACCGCTCGTCGAGGAGCGGATCGGCGAGCTCGTCGCCGAGGTCGTGGGGAGCGGGGCGCTGCGCGCCACCACCGACGTCCGCGAGGCGATCGAGCACAGCGACGTGTCGCTGATCTGCGTCGGTACGCCGTCGGAGCCCAACGGCAGCCTGTGCACCACCTATCTGGAGCGGGTGACCGAGGAGATCGGCGCCGCGGTCGCCGAGCGGGGCGGGCGGCAGACGGTCGTCTTCCGCAGCACCATGCTCCCGGGCACCTGCCTCGACCTGCTCGTGCCGATCCTGGAGAAGTACGTCGGCGGCACGGCCGGCGTCGACTTCGGCGTGGCGGTCAACCCGGAGTTCCTGCGCGAGGGTTCGAGCGTGCGGGACTTCTTCGACCCGCCCAAGACCGTCATCGGCGAGCTCGACCCGGAGAGCGGCGACGTGGTCGCCTCGCTGTACGAGGGGCTGCCCGGCGAGACGTTCCGGGTGCCGATCCCGACGGCCGAGGCCATCAAGTACGCCGACAACGCCTTCCACGGGCTCAAGATCGGCTTCGCCAACGAGCTGGGCGCGGTGTGCCGGGCGCTCGGGGTGGACTCGCACCAGGTCATCGACGTGTTCCTCGCCGACCAGAAGCTGAACATCAGCCCCGCCTACCTGCGGCCCGGCTTCGCCTTCGGCGGCTCCTGCCTGCCGAAGGACCTGCGCAGCCTCGTCCACGCGGCGCAGCGGGCCGACGTCTCGGTGCCGATCCTGTCGCACGTGCTGCCCTCCAACGCCGACCACCTCCAGCGCGCGGTGGACATGGTCGAGCGCACCGGCAAGCGCCGGGTCGGCCTCTTCGGCCTCTCCTTCAAACCCGGCACCGACGACCTGCGCGAGAGCCCGCTCGTCGAGCTGGCGGAGCGGCTCTTCGGCAAGGGGTACGAGCTGCGGATCTACGACCCCAACGTGAACCTGTCCCGGCTGCTCGGCGCGAACCGCGAGTACATCGAGACCCGGCTCCCGCACCTCGGCAGGCTGATGACGGACTCGGTCGACGAGGTCCTCCAGCACGCCGAGGTCTGCCTGGTCGGTACCAGGGACCCGGCCGTCCTGGCGGCGCTGCCGCACGGCGACGGCCCCGTGATCGTCGATCTCGTCCACCTTCCCGACGCCGACGCGCGCCGGGCCGAACCGGGGTACGTGGGTCTTGCTTGGTGAAACATCGTCCGCACCACTGGACAACAACGGGGCCGGCCGGCGCGCGCTGGTCCTGGTCGAGAACCTGTCCGTGCCGTTCGACCGGCGCGTCTGGCAGGAGTGCACGACTCTGCGCGACGCCGGATGGGACGTGCACGTCATCTGCCCGCGCGGCGAGAAGCGGGACACCGAACCCGAGGCGGTGATCGACGGGGTGCGGATCCTCCGCTACCCGCTGCGCGCCGCCACCGGGGGCCCGGCCGGCTACCTCGGCGAGTACGGGTCGGCCCTCTGGCACACCGTACGGCTGGCCCGGAAGGTCGGTCCGGTCGACGTCGTCCACGCCTGCAACCCGCCGGACCTGCTGTTCCTTCCGGCGCTCTGGCTCAAGCGGCAGGGAGCGCGGTTCGTCTTCGACCAGCACGACCTGGTGCCCGAGCTGTACCTGTCCCGGTTCGACCGGGGCAAGGACCTGCTCTACAAGGCCGTGTGCGCCCTCGAACGGGCGACCTACCGGGCTGCCGACGTCGTGATCGCCACGAACGAGAGCTACCGGGACGTCGCGGTGCGCCGCGGCGGCAAGCGCCCCGAGGACGTGTTCGTCGTGCGCAGCGCGCCCGACATCGAGCGGTTCCACCCGGTGCCGCCGGAGCCGGAGCTGAAGCGCGGCAAGCCGCACCTGCTGTGCTACCTCGGCGTGATGGGGCCGCAGGACGGCGTGGACTACGCCCTGCGGGCGCTCGCGAAACTGCGCGACGAGGTCGGGCGTACCGACTGGCACGCGGTGTTCGTCGGCGGCGGCGACGCCTTCGACGCGATGGTCGCGCTGTCCCGGCGGCTCGGGCTCCAGGACCAGGTCCAGTTCACGGGGCGGGTGCCGGACGCCGACCTGGTGCGCTACCTGTCCACGGCGGACGTGTGCCTCTCCCCCGACCCCCGCAACCCGCTCAACGACGTGTCGACGATGAACAAGGTCCTGGAGTACATGGTGATGGGCCGGCCCATCGTCTCCTTCGAGCTGAGGGAGGCGCGCGTCTCCGCCGGTGACGCCGCCGTCTACGCGCCCGCCGACGACGAGTCGGAGTTCGCCCGGCTCGTCGCGCGGCTCCTCGACGACCCCGAGGAGCGGGCCCGGATGGGCAAGATCGGGCAGGAGCGGATCGGGGGCCGGCTCTCCTGGCGGCACTCGCAGCGCGCGCTGCTCGACGCCTACGCCGCCGCCTGCCGCGGCCTCGCCCCCGTCTCGTCGCGCGGACCGCTGCGGTCGGGGAGGCCGCGCCGTTGAGCGACGACACCATACGCCTGGTCACGGTCGGGCGGATCATCCGTCGGCGACGACGGCTCCTCGCCCTGCTCACGCTCCTCGGCGCGCTCGTCGGCCAGGGCACCGCCCTGCTGCTCCCGCCCCGGTACACGACCTCGGCGTCGGTGCTGCTGCCGGGCGCGTGGGAGGAGCGCGAGCTGCTCACCCAGGCGCAGATCGCCACGAGTTCGGTGGTGATCGACCGCGCGAACACCACGCTGGGCTGGGCCGGGGTCAGCGCCAAGGAGCTGCGCAAGCAGGTCAACGCCGAGGTCGCCGACGGGAACATCATCAGGATCTCGGGGACGGCCGAGACTCCGGAGCGCGCGCAGCTGCTCTCCGACCAGGTGGCCAAGGACTTCGTCGCGTTCGCCGCGGAGATCTCGGGCGCCCCGACCGACCCGAAGGCGAAGGACCGGCCCGGGGCCCTGCGTGAGCTGGTGACGAAGACGAGCCGCCGCATCGACGAGCTCGCCGACGCGGCCGGTGCCGGGGAGACCGTGGAGAGCGTGCAGGCCCGTACCGAGCTGTCCAAGCTCCGCACCTCGCTGCAGGAGGCGGTGGACGCGCTGGACAAGGCCGAGTTGGCGGACGACAAGACCGCCCTGGTCGTCATGGGGCCCGCGGCGCGGCCGACGGGACAGGCGCCTCCGACGCGGGTGCAGCTCATCGCCGGTGGCGCGCTGCTCTTCCTCCTGACCGCGGTCGTCGCGCACCTCGCCGCCGCACGGGTCGGCCGACGGCCGCGCTCCGAGCGGGAGATCACCGCCGCCGTCGGCTCCCCCGTGCTGGGAGCGGTGGACGTGCCCGTCGAGCGGGGCGGGGACCGGACCGGGGCCCGCGGCCGGTGGAACTGGCTGCGGCGGCTCCTGGGCCTCGACGTCCGCTGGGACGTGCCCACCCCGCGTACCGCCGGGGACGAGGCCGGTCGACGGGTCCGGTACCGGCGGGTGTGCGCGCGGCTGCGGGAACAGCTGCCCGTCGGCCGGCGGGTGCTCGTCGTCGTCCCGGACGGGGACGAGGCCGCCCGCCGTGCGGCCGAGGAGCTCGTGGACCTCGCCGCGCAGGACGCCCTGGCCGGGAATCCCGCCTTCCAGCTGGTCGGCGTCTCGGTGGACAGCCCGCTCATGCCCGACCACGAGCACGAGTCGGGTGTCCTGTTCGTGCTGAGCGCGGGCGGCTGGACGGCGGGCGAGCTCGCGGGGATCACCGAGGCCTGCGCCGACGCCGAGCACGACGTCGTCGGCGTCCTGGTCGCCTCGCCGGTCGGGTCGCGCGACGCGCGACCGGCGCGGTCCGGCGCCGGGCCCCGGCACGCGGGGCCGCAGACTGCCGCGATCGACGACCGCGTGACGGGAGGGGTGCGATGACCGCGCGGACGACTCCGGAGGCTCCGGCCGCCGCTCCGCTCCTCGACCTGGGGACGCTCGTGGCGTCGGTCCGCAGGCGGCGGCGCCTGTGGTCCGCCACGACGCTCCTCGGCCTGGTCCTCGGCACGGGGGTGGCGGTGTTCCTGCCGCCCCCGCCGACCGCGACGACCAAGCTGCTCGTCGCCCACCAGGAGGACCAGCCCAACGATCCCGGCACCCTGATCCGTACGGACGTCGCCCTGCTCCAGACGACGAAGATCGCCGCCGAGGCGCTGCGGTCCCTCAAGTCCGCGGACCGGCCGGAGGACTTCCTCAAGGACTACGGGAGCGTCGGCCTCACCAACAACGTGCTCGAGATCAGCGTGAGCGCCGACAGCGACGCGGAGGCGGTGGCGCGCGCGCAGGCGCTCGCCGACACCTTCATCGAGGACCACGTGCGGCGCATACGGGAGGCCGCGGACTCCGAGGCCAAGGCGCTGCTCGACCATCGCGACCGGCTGCGCGGCGACCTCGCCGAGGTCAACCGGGCCATCGGGGAGCGCTCGTCGGCGAGCGGGGCGTCGGCGGACATGGAGTCGCTCTTCGCCCGCCGTGCCGAGCTCACCTCCCAGATCGCCGACTACGGCCAGCGCGCCGCCGCGGCGAACATCGGCACGCCCCACCTCATCGCCGGGACGCAGATCGTGGACGCGCCGCGCGCGGTGCGGCACTCGCTGGCCAAGGCGGCCGCCACCGACGCCGGGATCGGCATCGCCCTCGGCCTCGCCCTCGGCCTGGCGGCGGCCTCGGTCGCCTCGGTGGTGGTGGACCGGCCCGTGCTGCGCCGGGACATCGCGGCGAACCTCGGCGCGTCGGTCGTCGCCGAGCTGCCCCGCCACCCGTCCCTCTGGCGGCGGCGCCGCAGGACCAGGGCGGCCCGTGAGCGGCTCGTCTCGTTCCTGGCCCGTACCGTGCGGACCTCCGAGGAGCCGGTGTCGCTCCTGGAGCTGGGCTGCGCGTCCGAGGTGAGCACGCTCGCCATGGACCTCGCCCGGGCCCTCACCGCGCGCGGCCCGGTGGTCGTCGTCGACGGTCTGCCCGGCCCGCAGCTCGCCGAGCGGGAGGGGAAGCACGGGGACCCGATCGTGGTCGACGCCGGGCACGCGGCGCCGGTGGCGTACGGGGAGTTCCGGCTCGGGGTCGGCTCGGTGGCGCCCGGTGCGGCGTGGACCGACCTCCCGTACCTCGGTACGCGCACGGTCCTCGTGGTGCGTGCCGGGGTGGAGAGCGCCGCGTGGCTGCACAACGTGGCGCGGCAGCTCGCCGACCAGCGGGTGGCGGTGCTCGGTGTGGTGCTGATCGACCCGGATCCGCGGGACCGGACGGACGGGACTCTGTGGGACGGGACGCAGGCCGCGCTCCGGGCCCGCGGCGAGCGGGCGGCCGGGCGGAGCACGACGGAGCGGCGGCGGCCCGAGCGGGTGCCGTTCTGGGCCACGCGGGGCCCGGACGACGAGCAGGAGGTGCGGTAGCACATGTGTGGCATCGCGGGCACGTACCGCTGGCCGGACGGGAAGAGCGTCACCGACCGGCTCACCGACATCCTCGCCCACCGCGGGCCCGACGGGGCCGGCCGGTACAGCCATCCCGTGGGGGACGGCGAGGTGCACCTCGGGCACCGCAGGCTGGCGATCGTCGACCTGTCGGAGACCGGGGCGCAGCCGATGGCGAAGGACGGCCTCGTCCTCACGTACAACGGCGAGCTGTACAACGCGCCTGAGCTGCGCGCCGAGTTGGAGGCCGCCGGGACGCGCTTCCGGGGGACGTCCGACACCGAGGTGGTCCTGGAGGCCTGGCGGCGCTGGGGTACGGAGGGGCTGCCCCGGCTGCGCGGGATGTTCGCGTTCGGGGTCTTCGACGAGCGGACCGGCGAGCTGGTGCTCGTCCGCGACCAGCTCGGCGTCAAGCCGCTGTTCCTGATGCGGCGCGGCGAGGGGCTCGTCTTCGCCTCCGAGCTGAAGGCGCTGGCCGCCGCCACCGGCGGCACCCTGGAGGTCGACCACGGGGCGCTCGTCGCCTCGCTGCTCTACTACTGGGTGCCGGACTCCCGCTGCGCGCTGCGGGGCGCGGAGAAGCTGCCGCCCGGCAGCTGGCTGCGGTGCCGGCCGGACGGCGGGGTGGAGCGGGGCCGGTTCTGGAACCTGCGGGAGGTCGCCGCCGAGGGCCGGGAGCGGGCGCGCTCCGGCGACCTGCCGGACGTGGCGGCCGTCGTCGAGGAGTCGACGCGGCGGCACCTGCTCGCCGACGTGCCCGTGGCGACGTTCCTCTCCGGCGGTCTCGACTCCAGCTACCTGACCGCGCTCGCCGCGCGGGACGTGCCGGGGATCGCGGCCTACACGATCGGGTTCCGGGCGGAGGACGCCCGGTTCGAGGCGATGCCGGACGACCTGCGGTACGCGCGCAGGGTGGCCGAGCAGTTCGGCGTGGACCTGCGGGAGATCGAGATCGCGCCCGACGTCCTGGACCTGCTGCCGCGGATGACGCACAGCCTGGACGAACCGATCGGAGACCCGGCGGCGATCAACACCTTCCTGATCTGTTCGGCGGCCCGCGAGGCCGGGGTGAAGGTGATGCTGTCGGGGATGGGCGCGGACGAGCTGTTCGCGGGCTACCGCAAGCACTACGCCAACCTGGTCGCGCTGCGCTACCAGCGCGTCCCCCGGCCGTTGCGCCGCGGTCTGTCCGCCGCCGTGGACCGGCTGCCGGTCGCCTCGGCCCGCCGGGGGTACCGGTCGGTGCGGTTCGCGAAGCGGTTCCTGTCCTTCGCGGACCTGCCGGAGGAGACGGCGTTCCGGCGCAGCTACACGATGTACGACCGCGAGGAGCTGCTCGGCCTCGTCAGTCCTGACCTGGCGGGGACGGTCGACGACGTGCTGGCCGAGCACGCGGACGTGTACGGGGACAACGACCTCGACGACTTCGTGAACCGGATGTGCCTGGGCGACGCCCGCATGTTCCTGCCGGGTCTGAACCTCGCCTACACCGACCGGTCGAGCATGGCCGCGTCGACCGAGGTGCGCGTGCCGTACGTGGACGTCGAGGTGGTCAGGGCGGCGTTCGCGGTGCCCGGCGACCGGAAGATCGTGGGCCGGCAGGGGAAGGCCGTCCTGAAGGAGGCGGCCGCCTCGGTCCTGCCCCGCGAGATCGTCTACCGGCCGAAGGGCCTGTTCAGCGCGCCGCTGCGGGCCTGGATGAGCCGGGACCTCGCGCCGCTGGTGCGCGAGGTGGTGAACGAGGGCGTGCTCGTCGAGTCCGGGATCCTGCGCCGAGACGCGCTCGCGCGGATGGTCGCGGAGGACGCGGCCGGGCAGCGGGACTTCTCCAAGCACCTGTGGCACGTGCTGACCCTCGAGTACTGGTACCGCGGCGCGACCCAGGGGTCCGACCGGCACGCTCGGCAGACGGCGTAGCGACCACCGCCGCACACCGCGGCGCAGCACGGCACGGCACGGAACGGCACCACGAGCGCACGGCAACACCGCAGAGAAACAAGGGGACTTCGGTGAAACAGGTAGTACAGAACTACAAGAGCGGTGAGCTGGCGGTGCTCGACGTGCCGGTGCCGGAGTGCAAGCCGGGCGGTGTGCTGGTCCGTACGTCCTACTCCCTGATATCCACCGGCACCGAGCTCATGAAGGTCTCCGAGGCCGGCATGTCGATGCTGGGCAAGGCGCGTTCCCGCCCGGACCAGGTCGCCAAGGTCATGCAGAGCGTCGCCACCAACGGCCTGCCCGCGACCTACCGCAAGGTGATGGGCAAGCTCGACTCGTACACGCCGCTCGGCTACTCGCTCTGCGGGGTCGTCGAGCAGGTCGGCGCCGGGATCGACGACGTCAGGGTCGGCGACCTGGTGGCCTGCGCGGGCAACGAGCACGCGCTGCACGCCGAGGTGAACTGGGTCCCGAAGAACCTCTACACGCCGCTGCCGGAGGGGCTCGCGCCGCGGCACGCGGCCTTCGGGACCGTCGGTTCGATCGCCATGCAGGGCGTCCGGCAGGGCGAACCGCAGCTCGGCGACGTGGCGCTCGTCATCGGCCTCGGGTTGATCGGCCAGCTCGTGGCGCAGCTCCTCACCGCCTCGGGCGCGCGCGTCGTCGGCGTGGACCCCGACCCCTCGCGCTGCGAACTCGCCGTCGGGCTCGGCGCCGTGGTGTGCGGCGAGCCCGGTTCCCCCGCCGTCGACGCGGCCGTCGAGTCGCTGACCGGCGGCCACGGCGTGGACCAGGTGTACCTGGCCGCGGGCGGCGCCGACAACGGGCCGGTCGAGCTGGCCGCACGGCTCTGCCGGGACCGGGGCAGGGTCGTCGACATCGGCAAGACGCGCCTGGACCTGCCGTGGAACGCGTACTACGAGAAGGAGCTCGACGTCCGGTTCTCCCGCTCGTACGGGCCCGGTCGCTACGACCCGGAGTACGAGCTCGACGGGCGGGACTACCCGATCGGGTACGTGCGCTGGACCGAGCGCCGCAACCTGGCGTGCTTCCTCGACCTCCTCGCCCGGGGCCGGGTCGACGTGGAGCCGCTGATCTCGCACGTCGCCGACTTCGACGACGCGGTGAAGACGTACGAGCGGCTGAAGGACGGCGAGCTGAAGGCCGTGGCGGTCCTGTTCCGCTATCCCGACGGCCCGGCGGCGGAGGAGGGGGAGGCACGTGCCGCGGAGGTCGCGGTGCCCGCCGTCCGCCGTGGCACCGTCGCCCCGGTCCCGTCCCGGCCGGCGAAGGCGTCCGTGCGCCTCGCGTTCGTCGGCGCCGGCAACTACGCGTCCTCGATGCTGCTCCCCCACCTGGTGGGGCGCGAGGGCGTCGACCTGTCGGCGGTCGTGACGACGACGGCGCTGTCCGCGGCCAACGCGCAGCGGAAGTTCGGCTTCGCCGAGGCGACCACGGACCTCGACGCCGTGCTCGAAGACCCGTCGATCGACGCGGTGTTCGTGGTCACCCGGCACAGCTCGCACGCCGCGCTGACCCGCAGGGCGCTGCTCGCCGGGAAGGCCGTCTTCGTGGAGAAGCCCCTCGCGCTCACCGAGGAGGAGCTCGCCGACATCGTCGCCGCGGTGGAGGAGTCCGGCAACGACCGGATCCACGTCGGGTTCAACCGCCGCTTCGCGCCGCTGCTCCAGGAGGCGAGGAAGCGGTTCGGCGCCCGGACCGGCCCGGCGAGCCTGCGGTACCTGGTCAACGCGGGCCGCCTCCAGCAGGGCAGCTGGTACCTCCGGCAGGGCACCGAGGGCTCCCGCTTCACCGGCGAGGGCGGGCACTTCGTCGACACGGCGAGCTGGCTGCTCGGCTCCGACCCGGTCTCCGTGTACGCGGTCGCCGCGACCGGCGGCGAGGACCTCCAGATCGTGCTGCGGTACGCGGACGGGTCCACCGCCACCATCAGCTACGTCACCACGGGCACCCCCGGGTTCCCCAAGGAGACGCTGGACCTGATCGCCGACGGCAAGGTGCTGCGGCTCGACGACTTCGTGCGCGCCTCGGTCTTCACCGACGGCGGTGCAGCCGGCCGCAAGCGCTGGGTCAGCTCGCGTCTCCCGCAGGCCCGCGACAAGGGCCAGAACGCCCAACTGGCCGCGTTCGTCCGGGCGGTGCGCACCGGGGGTCCGATGCCGGTGCCGCTGGAGTCGCTCGTCGCCACCACGGCGGCGACCCTCGCCGTGCGCACCGGTCTCGCCGGCGGCGCGCCGGTGACGCTTGCGAGGGCGCGATGACCATGAGTCCCGCCTGGTACCTGCGGCGGCTGTCCCGGATGGGGCCGCGGGAGGTCGGCGGCCGGGTCGGCGACACGCTGCGCAGGCGGCGCTGGCGTTCGGCGCCGCCGGGTTACCCGGGCTCCCGGGGCGCCCGGTTCACGGCGGTGCTGCCCGCCGGGACACTCGCCGCCGTGCCGCCGGACGCCGTGAAGCGGCTCGTCGAGGAGGCGGACCGGCTGATGGCCGGGCACGCGGAGTTCTTCGGCGTGGTCCGCGACGACCTGGTCGAGCCCGACTGGACGCTCGACCCGAAGACGGGGCTCCGCGCGCCCCGGGGGTACGCCTTCGACGTCCCGTACCGGGACGAGGAGGCGGTCGGGGACATCAAGCAGATCTGGGAGCCGTCCCGGCACCAGTACCTCACGGTGCTCGCCGCCGCCTACGCGCTGACCGGGGACGAGCGGTACGCCGAGCGCGTCGCCGCGCACCTGCGGCACTGGTGGGCGGCGAACGCGCCGCTGCGCGGGGTGCACTGGATCAGCGGCATCGAGCTGGGCATCCGGCTGCTGTCCTGGGTGTGGGTCCGCAGGCTCCTCGACGGCTGGCCGGGCGCGCCCGGCCTGTTCGAGGAGAACCCGGTCGCGCTGCGGCAGATCTGGCACCACCAGCGCTGGCTGGCGGGCTTCCCCAGCCGGGGTTCGTCGGCGAACAACCACGTGATCGCGGAGACTGCCGGGCAGTTCGCCGCGGCCTGCGCGTTCCCGTGGTTCGACGCGTCGGAGCGGTGGCGGTCCGACGCCCTGAAGTCCCTCGAACGGAACCTGCGGGGCAACACCTTTCTGTCGGGGCTCAACCGCGAACTGGCCACCGAGTACCACGGGCTCGTCCTGGAGCTGGGTCTCGCGGCGGTCGCCGAGGCGGACGCCGCGGGCGTGCCGCTCCCGCCGACGGTGCGGCGGGTGCTGCTGCGGATGACGGACGCGCTCGCGGCCGTCGTGGACGGGCGGCTGCGTCCGCCGCGCCAGGGCGACGCGGACGACGGCCACGGCCTGGTCCTGGACGGCGAGGGCACCGACCGCTGGGGCTCGCTGCTCGCCACCGGCGAGGCCGTCTTCGGCCGGCTCCCGTGGTGGCCGGAGGTGACGGGCACCGATGTCCGCACCCCGCTGCTCGCCGCGCTTATCCGCCCGTACGGGCACGGTGGCCGCGCGTCGACGGCGGGCCGTCCGGAGCGGCGGCCCGCGCACTTCGCCGACGCGGGCATGACCATCCTGCGCGGGCCGGGCGAGATCTGGTGCCGCTGCGACGGGGGTCCGCACGGGTTCCTCTCCATCGCCGCGCACGCCCACGCGGACGCGCTGTCGCTGGAGGTGCGGCACGACGGGGTCGACGTGCTCGCCGACCCGGGGACGTACTGCTACCACGGGCAGCCGGAGTGGCGGAGCTACTTCCGGTCCACGCTCGGCCACAACACCCTGGAGTGGGACGGCGCCGACCAGTCCGTCTCGGGCGGCCCGTTCCTGTGGACCCGGCACGCCCGCACCCGGGTCCTGGTCGCGGACGCGGACGGGCGGGAGGCGGCCCGCTGGGTCGCCGAGCACGACGGCTACGGGCGGACGGCGCACCGCCGCGAGGTGGAGCTGACCGCCGCGAACCGGCGGCTGCGCGTGGTCGACGAGGTGCGGGGCGAGAGCGGTTCGGTCCGCGTCGCCTTCCACCTCGGGCCGGCGATCACGGCCGAACTGGACGGGAACCGGGCCGTGTTGACGTGGAGCCGGGACGGCGAGGACCGCTCGGCCGTGCTGGAGCTGCCCGGGGAGCTGAACTGGCGTGCGCACCGCGGCGAGACCGCTCCGCCGCTGGGCTGGTACTCCCCCGGCTTCGGCGTCAAGGTGCCGACGACCACGCTCGTCGGCTCCGGGACGGCCGAGGGCACGCGCGCCTTCACCACCACGCTCACCTTCGACGCGACGGAAGCGGCCGACGGCCAGGAGGCCGCGTGGTGAACGCACGGAGGCGCCGGGCGCCGCGCACCGCGGCCCTGGCGCTGGTCCTGGCGGCGGTGGCCGCCTGCACGAGCACGACCGAGGCCCCGCGGGACCGGTCCGCCGGCTCCTCCCCGTCCGGTACGCGCTCCGCCGCGCCCGCGGCTCCGGGGACGCACCCGGCGACGGAGGCCCCGGCCGCCGCCGGGGCTCCGGCCGCGGCGGTGGCCCGGGTGTGCGCGAAGCCCGTGCCCGGGCCCGCGACGGCGCCGCCCGGCGCCGTGACGGTCGATCCGGCGGTGGCCGGCGACCTCGCGACGAAGACCGAGGACAGCCCGCCGGGCACCACGTTCTGGCTGCGGCCGGGGACGCACCGGCTCGGCGACGGGCCGTACGACCAGGTCCTCCCGAAGAAGGGCAACCGCTATCTGGGCGCGCCGGGCGCGGTGCTCGACGGCCGGAAGGTCAACCAGTACGCGTTCGGCGGCACGGCCACCGACGTCACCCTCCGCCACCTGACGGTGCAGGGGTTCGTCGCGCCGAACAACGAGGGCGTGGTCAACCACGACATGGCCGACGGCTGGGTGATCGAGCACGCCACGATCCAGGACAACTCCGGTGCCGGGCTGATGGCCGGTGCCCGTCAGCGGCTCGTCGGCAGCTGCCTGCGCAGGAACGGCCAGTACGGCATGAACGCGTACAAGACCGGGGACACGCTGCGCGGGCTGGTCGTCCAGGGCAACGAGGTCGTGGGCAACAACACCGACGACTGGGAGCGGCGGACGCCCGGCTGCGGCTGCACGGGCGGCATCAAGTTCTGGGCGGTGAACGGCGCCGACGTGCGCGGCAACTGGGTGCACGACAACCGGGGCACCGGGTTGTGGGCGGACACCAACAACAACGACTTCCTCTTCGAGGACAACCTCATCGAGGCGAACGACGGTGCGGCCCTGATCTACGAGACGAGCTACAACGCCGTGATCCGGAACAACACGATCCGGCGGAACAACCTCGTCGAGGGACGTCCCCTCGCCGCGGGCGGCGACGACTTCCCGTACGCGACGGTGTACGTCTCCGAGTCCGGCGGCGAGCCGCGGATCCCGGCCCGCACGGACCGGATCGACATCCACGGCAACGTGTTCGAGAACAACTGGAACGCGATCACCTTGTGGGAGAACGCCGACCGCTTCTGCAACAGTCCGGCCAACACCTCGACCGACTACTGCACCCCGCTGGTGAAGGACACCTCCCGCTGCGCGGCGCCGGCCATCGCCTCCGCCCCGCTGTACGGCGACTGCCGATGGAAGACCCAGCGGGTCGACGTCCACCACAACCGCTTCGTCCTCGACCCCGCCGCGGCCAAGTGCGCGGCGGAGTGCGCCCGCATGGCGCTCTTCGCCAACTACGGCACGTTCCCCGACTGGTCCCCGTACCGGGGGAAGCGGGTGGCCGCCGCGGTCACCCACGAGCAGGACAACCGCTGGCACGACAACGTCTACCGGGGCCCGTGGACCTTCCTCGCCGGTGACCGGAGCGGGGCGCTCGACGCGGGGACGTGGCGGGACGCGCCGTACTGGCAGGACGCGGGCAGCACCTTCGCCGCCGGGGCGGGTGGTTGAGATGACCGCGGAGTCGTGGCGCGAAGGCCCGCCCAAGGCCGCCGGGATCGCCTGGGCGCTCCTCGCCCTCAACACGCTCGGGTCCACCGGGGCGGAGACCGTGATCCCGATCCCCCGCTCCCTCATCCAGATGGCCACCATGGGCGCGCTGGTCGTGGCGTTCCTGCTGGCCCTCGCGCTCAACCCCGAGCTGCTCGTCCGCCGCAGCGCCTTCGTCTTCCTGATCACGCTGCTCCTGGTGCCGAGCCTGATCTCCAGCATCGCCCTGGAGGTGGGCGTCGGGGCGCTGTTCCGCTGCGGGCGGCTGGCGCTCTTCACCGCGACCCTGTGGCTGCTGAGCCGCTGGTGGGACGGTTCCCTGTCCTTCGTGCGCCACCACATCCGCATGTACTTCGCCGTCCTCGTCCTGGTGGCGGCGGGGCTCGCCGTCTCCCCGGGCACGGCCATGCCGGAGTACTACGGAGGGCGTCTGGTCGGTGCGCTGTGGCCGCTCACGCCGCCGCAGATCGGGCAGTACGCGGCGATCGTCATCGGTCTCACCGCGCTGCTCCTGCTCGGCCGGCGCACGACGGCGGCGAGCGCGGCGACGGTGATCGTGCCCTCGCTGGTCCTGCTCGCGATGACCCACACCCGGACGGCGACGCTCGGGCTGCTCATCGGCCTCGCCCTGGCGATCGGTTCGCTGGTCCTGACCAGCGCGGCGGCCCGGCGGCTCTTCGCCTGGGCCGTGCTGTGCGCGGTGGTGGCCGCCGTGGTGTTCAGCTCCGCGCTGCGGGAGTGGTTCCTGCGGGGGCAGAGCCAGGAGAACTTCACCAACCTCACCGGCCGGGCCAAGGTCTGGGACGCCCTCCTCTCCTCGCCGCGCACGCTCCAGGAGCAGGTCTTCGGCACGGGCCTGGGCGACAAGTCCTTCGACGGCCTGCCGATCGACAACAGCTGGCTGGCGGTCTACGACGAACAGGGCCTGGTCGGCGTCGTCATCGTGGCGGCGGTCCTCCTCGTGCTCGGCGGGGTGGCGCTGCTGCGGCCGCCGTCGCTGCCGAGGGCCTGCGCGATCTTCCTCATCAGCTACTGCGGCCTGTCGTCGTACACCGAGGTCGGTCTCGGGGACGCCTCGGCGTACCTGCTGCACCTGACGCTGGCGGCGTCCCTGCTCGCCGTACCGGCCGCGACGACGACCGGGGCGACGACCGAAGCGGCGGCAGCGGACGCGGTGCCCGTCCCCCGAAGGACCAGGAGGTGACCCCCCGCATGCGCGTCCTCGTGGTGCACAACCGCTACTCGTCGGCGCAGCCGAGCGGAGAGAACAGGGTCGTCGACGAGGAGGTCGGCCTGCTGCGCGCGGCCGGTCACCGGGTCGACCTGTTCGAGCGGCGCAGTGACGACATCGCGGGCAGGTCGCTGCCCGGCAAGGTCGCGGTGCCGCTGCTCGTGCCGTGGAACCCTGGCGTGCGGAGGGAGCTCGCCGCCCGGCTGCGCGCGGAGCGGCCCGACGTGGTGCACGTCCACAACGTCTTCCCGCTCCTGTCCCCCGCCGTCCTCGCCGCCTGCGCCGACGCCGGTGTGCCGGTCGTCGCGACGCTCCACAACTACACCCAGGTCTGCCCGCCGGGCACGCTGCACCGGGACGGACAGGGGTGCGCCGAGTGCGTCGGCCGGACGCTGCCGCTGCCGGCCGTCCGGCACGGCTGCTACCGGGACTCGCGGCTGGCGACCGTCCCGCTCGCGGTGAACCTGGCGGTCAACCGGCGGCGGTGGTGGACCGGCGTGGACCGGTTCCTCTGCATCTCGGCGGCGCAGCGCGACGTCCTGGTCCGCTCCGGCATGCCGGCCGAACGGCTGGTGGTGAAGCACAACTTCGTCCCCGACCCGGGGGTCCGCCGGTCGGACGACGGCGAGCACCTGCTGTTCCTCGGCCGGCTCGCCGAGCCCAAGGGCGTACGGCTCCTCATGGCGGCCTGGGACGAGGTAGCCGCGGGAGGCGGGGTGGGGGTGCCGCTGGTGATCGCGGGGGCAGGTCCCCTGGAGCGCGAGGTGTCGGCGTGGGCGGCGGGCCGGGACGACGTGCGGTACGCCGGTCTGTGGGACCCGGAGGAGTGCCGGAAGGGCGTGGCCCGGTCGGTGGCCGTGGTGGCGCCCTCGATGGCCCGGGAGACCTTCGGCCTGGTGGTGGCCGAGGCGATGGCGGCGGAGGTGCCGGCGGTCGCCGCCGCCCACGGCGCCTTCGTCGAGCTCGTCGACGACGGGGTGACGGGACTGCTGCACCGGCCGGGCGATCCCGGCTCGCTGGCGGAGTGCCTGCGCCGGATCGCGTCGGGGGCGGACCGCAACCGGGAGATGGGCCGTGCGGCCCGGCGCCGGTACGACGAGGGCTTCAGTCCGGCCGTGGGGCTCGAACGGCTGGTGGAGGAGTACCGCGCGGCGATCGCGGCGCGGGCCGGCGGCGGGGTCAGCGCGCCGCCGGAAGGGAACGACGAGACCGGCCCGCGGCGGGGTGCCCGCGCGGGCGGGGATGGGGGCAGTTGATGACACGATGCCGACTCTGCGGTTCGGCGGCGCTCGCCAGCGTCGTCGACCTCGGGGCGACTCCGCCGTGCGAGAGCTTCCTCGCCGCGGACCGACTGGACCTGCCGGAACCCGCGTACCCGCTGCACCTGCGGGTGTGCACGGACTGCTGGCTGGCGCAGATACCTCCGCTGATCACGCCGGAGGAGACGTTCGAGGAGTACGCGTACTTCTCCTCGTACTCGACCTCCTGGGTGGAGCACGCGCGGGTCTTCGTCGACGGGGCGGTGCGGCGGCTCGGGCTCGGTCCCGAGGCGTTCGTGGTCGAGGTCGCGAGCAACGACGGGTACCTGCTGCGGCACGTGGTGGACCGGGGGATCCGCTGCCTGGGCGTCGAGCCGTCGGTGAACGTGGGCGCGGCGGCGCGGGAGGCGGGGGTGCCGACGCTCACGGCGTTCCTGTCGCCGGAGACCGGGGAGGCGGTCCGCGCCGAACACGGTCCCGCGCAGCTGGTCGTGGCGAACAACGTGTACGCGCACATCCCCGACGTGGTGGGCTTCACCCGGGGGCTGCGGGCGATGGTCGCCGACGACGGCTGGGTCTCGATCGAGGTGCAGCACCTGCTGACGCTGATCGAGGAGAACCAGTACGACACGATCTACCACGAGCACTTCCAGTACTACACGGTCGCGTCGGCGGCCCGGGCGCTGGCGAGCGGCGGGCTGACGCTCGTGGACGTCGAGCTGCTGCCGACGCACGGCGGGTCGATCCGGCTGTGGGCGCGTCCCGCCGAGGCGGCCGGGGAGCCGTCGCGAGCGGTGGCGGACGTCCTGGACCGGGAGAAGGCCGCCGGGCTCCAGGAACTGTCGGGGTACGCCGAGTTCTCCGCGCGGGTCGCCAAGGTGCGCCGGGACCTGCTGCGGTTCCTCATCGACGCCGCGGAGCGCGGCGAGACGGTCGTCGGATACGGGGCCCCGGGCAAGGGCAACACGCTGCTGAACCACTGCGGTGTGCGGCCCGACCTGCTCGCGTACACGGTGGACCGGAACCCGTACAAGCACGGCAGGTTCACGCCCGGCACCCGGATCCCGATCCTGCCGCCCGAGCGGATCGCCGAGGACCGGCCGGACTACGTCCTGGTCCTGCCGTGGAACCTGCGGGCCGAGCTCGTCGAGCAGCTGTCCTACGTGGGCGACTGGGGCGGCCGGCTCGTCTTCCCCATCCCGGAACTGAGCGTCGTCGAGGTGAAGCGATGAAGGTCGTCCTGTTCTGCGGCGGTTACGGGCTGCGCATGCGCGCCGGGTCCTCCGACGACATGCCCAAGCCGATGGCGATGGTCGGTCCGCGCCCGCTGATCTGGCACGTCATGCGGTACTACGCGTCCTTCGGGCACAAGGAGTTCATCCTGTGCCTCGGGTACGGGGCGCACCACATCAAGGAGTTCTTCCTCTCGTACGAGGAGACGACGTCCAACGACTTCGTCCTGCGGGGCGGGAGGACCGAGCTGCTCTCCACGGACATAGCGGACTGGACGATCACGTTCGCGCAGACCGGCATCGAGTCGCCGATCGGCGAGCGGCTGCGGCGGGTGCGCCACCACCTCGACGGCGACGAGATGTTCCTCGCGAACTACGCCGACGTGCTGACCGACGCCCCGCTGCCGGAGATGATCGACCGGTTCACGAAGAGCGACGCGGGCGCCTCGATGATGGTGGTGCCGCCGCAGTCCTCCTTCCACTGCGTGGAGCTGGGCGAGGACGGCATGGTCGGCGGGATCACGCCGGTGAGCGAGCTGCCGCTGTGGGAGAACGGCGGCTACTTCGTGCTCCGCCAGGACGTCTTCGACCACATACCGGAGAACGGCGACCTGGTCGCCGACGGCTGTGCCGGTCTCGCCAAGGAAGGGCGGCTGCTCGCCTACCGCCACCGCGGCTTCTGGAAGCCGACGGACACGGTGAAGGAGCGGGCCGCGCTCGACGCCGCCTACGCCCGCGGGGACCGGCCGTGGGCCGTGTGGGAGCGCGACGGCATCGGGGCGGGGGCGTGATCCGGCTCGGTGCCGGTCGGCTGGACCGGATCGTCGCGGTGGGGGCGCACTGCGACGACATCGCCATCGGCGCCGGCGGCACGCTCCTGACGATGTGCCTGGCCCGGCCCGGGCTGCGCGTCGACGCGCTGGTGCTCACCGGTGGCGGCGGCGAGCGCGAGGCGGAGGAGCGGGCCGCGCTCGCCGCCTTCTGTCCGGGCGCCGACCTGCGGCTGACCGTGCTGAAGCTGCCGGACGGCCGGCTGCCGGTGCACTGGGAGGAGGCCAAGGCGGCGGTCGAGGAGCTGCGCGCCGCGACCGATCCCGACGTGATCCTTGCCCCGCGCACCGACGACGCCCACCAGGACCACCGGGGCCTGGCCCGGCTGATCCCGACGGCGTTCCGCGACCACATGGTCCTCGGCTACGAGATCGTCAAGTGGGACGGCGATCTCGGCCGCCCGTCGGCGTACCAGCCGCTGGCGGACGAGACCGCCGAGCGGAAGGTGGAGCTGCTCCAGGAGCACTACCCCTCGCAGCGGCACCGGCCCTGGTACGACCGGGAGGCCTTCCTCGGCCTGGCCCGGATCCGGGGCATCGCGTGCCACGCCCGCTATGCCGAGGCGTTCGCCGTTTCCAAACTCACTCTCGATCTGGGGGAATGAACCTTGCGCGTACTGCTGACCGGACACCAGGGCTACCTGGGTACGGTGATGGCCCCGGTCCTGACGGCCGCCGGGCACGAGGTCGTGGGCCTGGACTCCGGCCTGTTCGCCGACTCCGTCCTCGGCCCGCCGCCCGCCGACCCGGCCGGGCACCGCGTGGACCTGCGGGACGTCACCGCCGAGCACGTGGCCGGGGTGGACGCGGTGATCCACCTGGCCGCGCTCTCCAACGACCCGCTGGGCTCGCTCGCGCCGGAGCTCACGTACGACATCAACCACCACGCCTCCGTACGGCTCGCGCGGCTCGCCCGCGAGGCCGGCGTGGGGCGCTTCCTGTACGCGTCGACCTGCTCCGTGTACGGCGCGGCCGGCGGCGACGAGCTGGTGGCCGAGGACGCCCCGCTGCGCCCTGTCACCCCCTACGCCGAGTCCAAGGTGCGCGTCGAGGACGACCTCCACGCGCTCGCCGACGGCGACTTCACCCCGGTGTACATGCGCAACGCGACCGCGTTCGGCTACTCCCCCCGGCTGCGCGCCGACATCGTCCTGAACAACCTGGTGGGCCACGCGCTGCTCTCCGGCGAGGTGCTCGTCCTCTCCGACGGCACGCCGTGGCGCCCGCTGGTGCACGCCGCCGACATCGCGCGGGCCTTCACGGCCGCGCTGACCGCCCCGCGCGAGGCCGTGCACGACCGGGCGTTCAACATCGGCAGCGAGACCAACAACGTGACGGTCGCCGAGATCGCCGAGCAGGTCGCCGAGGCGGTGGACGGCGCGAAGGTGAACATCACCGGCGAGAACGGCGCCGACCCGCGCTCGTACCGCGTGGACTTCTCCCGGTTCCGCGAGGCGATCCCCGGTTTCGACTGCGAGTGGACGGTCAAGCGGGGCGCTCTCGAACTCGCGGAGAAGTACCGTGACTTCGGCCTCACGAAGGAGGACTTCGAGCGGCGCTTCACCCGCCTCGCCGTCCTCCGCTCGGCCACCGACGCCGGAACCGTCGACGAGACCCTGCGGTGGCGCGGGTGACCCTGCTCGGCGAGTCCATGCACACACTGGTGGAGCGGCTGTACCCGCTCTGCCGGAGCATCACCGGCGACGGGGTGCGCGCCACCCTGGACATCGTCGGCGAGTACATCCCGCTCCAGGTCCACGAGGTGCCGACCGGGACGCAGGTCCTGGACTGGACGGTGCCGCAGGAGTGGAACATCCGGGACGCGTACGTGGCCGACGCGACCGGCAGGCGGGTCGTCGACTTCGCCGCGTCCAGCCTGCACGTCCTCGGCTACAGCGTGCCGGTGGCGGCGACCATGCCGCTCTCCGAGCTGCGCGAGCACCTGCACACCCTTCCGGAACAGCCGGGCTGGGTGCCGTACCGCACGAGCTACTACCAGCCGGCGTGGGGGTTCTGCCTGGCGCAGGACACCCTGGACGCCATGCCGGACGGCGAGTACGAGGTGCGGATCGACTCGACGCTCGCCGACGGCCACCTCACCTACGCGGAACACGTTGTCCCGGGGCAGGTGCCGGACGAGGTGATCGTGTCCTGCCACGTCTGCCACCCGTCGCTGGCCAACGACAACCTGGCCGGCGTCGCGGTGGCGACGTTCCTCGCCCGCGCTCTCGCCGAGGAGAACCCGTACCACACGTACCGGTTCGTCTTCGCGCCCGGCACGATCGGGGCGATCACCTGGCTGGCGCGCAACGCGGACCGGATCGACCGCGTGAAGCACGGGCTCGTGCTGGCCTGCGCGGGCGACCGGGGCGCGCTCACGTACAAGCGGAGCCGACGGGGTGACGCGGGGATCGACCGGGCCGTGCGGCACGTCCTCGAATCCTCCGGACGGCCGCACACCGTCAAGGAGTTCACGCCGTACGGGTACGACGAGCGGCAGTACTGCTCGCCCGGCTTCGACCTCGGCGTGGGCTCGCTCAGCCGGACCCCGTACGCGGGCTATCCCGAGTACCACACCTCGGCGGACAACCCGGACTTCGTCTCCCCCGAGGCGATGGAGGACACGCTCGCCGTCTGCCGCGAGGCGTTCGCGGTCCTCGACCGCGACCGGCGGTACGTCAACCTCAGCCCGTACGGCGAACCTCAGCTGGGACGAAGGGGGTTGTACGACTCGCTGGGCGGCCGGAGCGACGCGAAGGAGGCGCAGATGGCGATGCTCTGGGTGCTCAGTCTCGCCGACGGCGAGCACGGCCTGCTCGACGTCGCCGAGCGGTCGGGGCTGGCGTTCGACACCGTCGCCGCGGCGGCCGACGCCCTGCGCGAGGCAGGGCTGATCAAGGCATGACCGAGACCACCACCGAGGAGGGGGAGACGACCCCCGGCGACCGGCGGTCCGCGACGCGGGCCATCGCGGGCCGCCTGTCCTGGGGTCTCGCCGACCAGGCGGCCTCCAGCATGACCAACTTCGCGGTGGGCATCTACGTGGCCCGCTCGCTCGGGCTCGCGGCGTTCGGCGTGTTCAGCCTGGCCTGGGTGACGTTCGGGGTCGTCCTCAACGTCGGCCGCGGCCTCGCGACCGACCCGTTCGTCGTGCGGTTCAGCGGCGTGTCGACCGCGTCCTGGCGCGCGGCCGTGGCCCGGTCCTCCGGTACGGCGCTCGGCGTCGGCGTCGCGCTCGGCGCGGTGTCCCTGGTGACCGGGCTCGCCATCGGCGGCGAGGTGGGCACGGCCTTCGCCTGCCTCGGCGTCGTCCTGCCGGGGCTGCTGCTCCAGGACGCCTGGCGGTTCTGCTTCTTCGCCGCCGGCGACGGGCGCAAGGCCTTCGTCAACGACCTCGTCATGGGCCTCGCGCTCATCCCCGCCCTGGTGGTGGCCCACCACGTGGGCAGCGTCGCGTCCTTCCTCCTCGCCTGGGGGGCGTGCGCGGCGGTCGCGGCGGCGTACGGCTGCGTCCAGTCCGGCATCGTGCCCCGCCCGGACCGGGCCCGCGGGTGGCTGCGCGAGCAGCGCGACCTCGGCACCCGCTACCTCGTCGAGAACGTCAGTCTCAGCGGCGCCGGCCAGCTGCGCGCGTACGGACTCGGCGCGATCGTCGGCGTCGGCGCCGTGGGCGCCACCCGCGGCGCCGAGCTGCTGCTCGGTCCGTTCCTCGCCCTGCTCATGGGGCTCTCGCTGGTCACCGTCGCGGAGGCGGCGCGGGTGCTGCGGCGGGCCCCGCACCGGCTCTGGCTGTTCTGTCTCCTGCTCGGCTCCGGGCAGGCCGTCGCCGCGCTGCTCTGGGGCGCCGCGCTGCACCTCGTACCGGAGCGGCTCGGCGTGCTCGTGCTCGGCGGCGTCTGGCACTCGGCGTCCGAGCTCATCGTCCCGGCGACGCTCGGCGTCGCGGGCGCCGGTCTCGGCACCGGCGCGGCGGCCGGCCTCCGCGCGCTCGCCGCGGCCCGGCACAGCCTGCGCTGCCAGCTCTTCGCCTCCACCCTGTACGTCGCCGGCGGGCTCGGCGGCGCGGTCGCGGGCGGCATGGTCGGCTCGGCCTGGGGAGCCGCCGCCGCGACCCTCGTCGCCTCGACCGTCTGGTGGCTCCACCTGCGGTCCGCCCTGCGCGAGCACCACGCGAAGCCCGTCATCCCGCATCCCGTCTCCGAAGAGAGGACGTCATGACCTCCCTGCCCCGGCTGAGCATCGGCCTGCCCGTCTACAACGGCGAGGAGTACCTGGCCGAGTCGCTGGACGCCCTGCTCGGCCAGACCTACGAGGACTTCGAGCTGATCATCTCGGACAACGCCTCGACCGACGGGACCCAGGACATCTGCCGCCGGTACGCGGAGAAGGACTCCCGCATCCGGTACAAGCGCCTCCCCCGGAACATCGGCGCCACCCCGAACCACAACCTGGTCTTCACCGAGTCCCGCGGCGAGCTGTTCAAATGGGCCTCGCACGACGACCTGTACGCCCGGGAGCTGCTGCGGCGCTGCGTGGACGCGCTGGACGAGCACCCCGACGTGATCCTCGCCCACGCCGACCAGGCCGTCATCGACGCCGACGGCCAGGTGAAGGTGCCGTACACGTACACGCTCACCACCGGCTCGCCGTACGCGCCCGACCGTTTCCGCAGCATGCTCTTCGAGCCGGGCGGCGACGACTTCTACGGGGTGATCCGCGCCGACGTGCTGCGCCGGGTGCGCCCGCTGGACAGCTACCACCACGCGGACCGGACGTTCGTCTCCGAGATCGGCCTGTTCGGCCGTTTCCACCAGGTGCCCGAGCTGCTGTACTTCCGCCGCGACCACCCCACCCGCGCCGAGCGGGCCAACCCGTCCAAGCGCTCCCGGTGCGTCAACCTCGACCCGCGCCGGGCCGGAATCCTGCACCCGACGCCCCGGCTCCTCGCCGAGTACGTGTGGGGCTTCGTCTCCGCGATCCAGCGGGCCCCGCTCTCCGCCGCCGACCGGCGCGCCTGCTACCGGCACCTGGCCGCCTGGGCGACCAGCCGTGCCCGGCCGGGCGCCGGCGAGCGCGTCGAGGACCGCGCCCCCGTCGACCCGTCGCTGCTCTCGGTCTCCGTCGACGCGCTCGTCGCCGGTCGCGAGGGACGCGCCGGGGGGAAGGCGTGACCCCCGTACGGGTCGGGGTCTTCGGCCTGCTCGGCTCGGGGAACGTCGGCAACGACGGTTCGCTCGAAGCGATCCTCGGCTATCTGCGCGCCGAGCATCCCGAGGCGGTCGTGGACGCGCTGTGCGGCGGCCCCGAGTCGGTGACGGCCCGGTTCGGGATACCGGCGACGCGCCTGCACTGGTACCGCGGCGAGTACCGGACGGCGTCCCGCGCGGGCGCCGTCGTCGGGAAGGGCGTCGGCAAGCTCGTCGACGCCTACCGCACGGCCGCCTGGGTCCGCCGGCACGACGTGGTGATAGTGCCCGGCATGGGCGTCCTGGAGGCCACGCTCCCGCTGCGGCCGTGGGGGTTCCCGTACGCCCTGTTCCTGCTCTGCGCCTCCGGGCGGCTCCTCGGCACGCCGGTCGCGCTCGTCAGCGTTGGCGCGGCCCCGATCCGCGAGCGCGCGACCCGGACGCTGGTGCGCTGGTCGGCCCGGCTCGCCGCGTACCGCTCGTACCGGGACAGCCAGTCCCGCGAGGCGCTGCGGTCGATGGGCGTCGACACCGTCCGCGACGAGGTCTACCCGGACCTCGCGTTCGCCCTGCCGACGCCGCCGCGGAGCGAGCCCTCCGGAACGCCCGGGACCGTCTGCGTGGGGGTCATGGCCTTCCACGGCGGCAACGACGACCGCGCCAGGGCGGAGGAGATCCACCGGCGCTATCTCGACGGGACGATCCGCTTCGTCCGCGCGCTGGTGGAGGAGGGCCGGCCGGTCCGGCTGCTCACCGGCGACGCGGCCGACCTCGTCGTGGTCGACGCGATCCTCGAAGCGGTGGACTCGCCGCTCGTCACCGCCGCCGCGACCTCCTCCCTCGCCGACCTCATGAAGGAGATGGCCGCCGCCGACAGCGCCGTCGCGGTGCGCTACCACAACCTGATCTGCGCGCTCCGGTCCGGGACGCCGGTCGTCGCGCTCAGTTACGCGGCGAAGAGCGACGCGCTCATGGAGGCGATGGGCCTCGGCGCCTTCCGCCATCCGGCCCGCGCGGTCGACCCCGACCGGCTGCTCCAGCAGTTCCGGGCGCTGGAGCGCCAGGCCGCCGAGCTCCGCCGGACCCTCGCGGAGCGCGACGCGGCGGCCGTCCGCCGGCTCCGCCGCCAGTTCGCCGACCTGACCACGGCCGTGTTCCCGAGGACCGGGCGTTCCCCCATCCGCCAGGAGGTTTGATGAAAGCGACCGCGGTCCCCGAGATCACCGGCGCCTACCTGTTCCAGCCGACGCCGTACGCCGACGAACGCGGCTTCTTCTGCCGCACCTTCGACGCCGACGTGGTCCGCTCGGTCGGCATCGACCCGGACTCCTTCGTCCAGGACAGCCTGTCCCGCAACGTCCGGGGCGTCCTGCGCGGCCTGCACCTGCGGTCGGGCGCCGGGGAGGCGAAGCTCGTGCGGTGCTCGTACGGGCGGATCTTCGACGTCGTCGTCGACCTGCGGCCGGACTCGCCGACGTACCGGAACGTGGCCACCTTCGACCTGTCCGGCGAGGCGCAGACCAGCCTCTACATCCCGGCGGGCTGCGCGCACGGCTTCCAGGCGCTGACCGAGACCGCCGACATCTCCTACCGCATCGACCGCCCGCACGACCCGTCCGAGGACGTCACCATCGCCCACGACGACCCCGAACTCGCCGTCCCGTGGCCGCTGCCCGCCCTCCTGATGTCCCCCCGCGACCGGGAGGCGCCGAGCCTCGCCGTCGCCCTCAAGCAGACGGAGGGCTGACCCCGCCATGGACGCCACCGACGACCTCTCCCTCCCCGCGTCGCGGCGCGCGAACGAGCGCCTGCACGCCCTGATCCCCGGCGGCGCCCACACCTACGCCAAGGGCGACGACCAGTACCCCGAGCACCTGGCCCCGGTCATCAGCCACGGCGACGGCGCCCACGTGTGGGACGTCGACGGCAACGAGTACGTCGAGTACGGCTCGGGGTTGCGCTCGGTCAGCCTCGGCCACGCCCACCCGCGCGTCCTGGAGGCGGTCCGCCGGGAGCTGGACCGGGGGGCCAACTTCGTCCGGCCGTCCCTCCTGGAGGCGGAGGCCGCCGAGCGGTTCCTCGCCACCGTGCCCACCGCCGACATGGTGAAGTTCGCGAAGAACGGGTCCGACGTGACCACGGCCGCCGTACGCCTCGCCCGCGCGGCCACCGGCCGCGCGCGGATCGCGATCTGCGGCGACCACCCGTTCTTCTCCGTCGACGACTGGTTCATCGGCACCACCCCGCTCTCCGCGGGGATCCCGGCCTCCACCACCGAGCTCACCGTCGCGTTCCCGTACGGGGACCTCGCCGCCACGGAGGAGCTGCTCCGCCGCTACGAGGGCGAGATCGCCTGCCTGATCCTCGAACCGGCCGGGCACGCCGAGCCCCCGCCCGGCTACCTCGCCGGCCTGCGCGAACTCGCCGACCGGCACGGCTGCGTCCTCGTCTTCGACGAGATGATCACCGGCTTCCGCTGGTCGGAGGCGGGCGCCCAGGGTCTGTACGGGGTCGTCCCGGACCTCTCCACCTTCGGCAAGGCCCTGGGCAACGGGTTCGCGGTCTCCGCGCTCGCCGGGCGCCGCGAGCTGATGGAGCTGGGCGGGCTGCGCCACTCCCGCGACCGGGTGTTCCTGCTGTCGACCACCCACGGCGCCGAGACCCACTCGCTCGCCGCGGCGATGGCCGTGCAGACCACCTACACCGAGGAGGGCGTCACCGCCCGTCTGCACGCCCTCGGCGAGCGGCTGGCGGCCGGAGTCCGGGAGGCCGCGTCCGGCCTGGGCGTCGCGGATCACGTGGTCGTACGGGGCCGGGCGAGCAATCTGGTCTTCGCGACCCTCGACGGGGACGGGCGGCCCTCCCAGGAGTACCGGACCCTCTTCCTGCGCCGTCTCCTCGCGGGCGGGGTCCTCGCCCCGTCCTTCGTGGTGAGCAGCGCGCTCGACGAGACCGACATCGACCGGACCGTCGAGGTGGTGGCGCAGGCCTGCGCGGTCTACCGGAAGGCGCTCGACGCCGGTGACCCCACCCCGTGGCTGGGCGGACGGCCGGTGAAACCGGTCTTCCGCCGCCGCGCGTGAGGTGAGCCCGCGTCAGATCACCTACAGGCCAGGAGATTTCGCCGGTCGACCAGCCAAGCGGTGGCCGTCACCACCGCCAGCGCGGTGAAGTAGCCGCCGATGGTGTCGGTCGGGTAGTGCGAGTTCGTGGCGACCTGCGCCCACCCCATGGCCACGCCCGCGACCAGCGAGGCCAGCAGGACGACGACCGCGCCACCCGGCCCGACGAGGCCGAACCGCCCGGTCACCAGCAGTGCCAGCACGAGGATGAACGCGGTCAGGAAGGCGGTGTGCCCACTGGGGTAGGCCAGGGAGCCGCCGTGGATCGTGCGGCCCACCAGGGGCTTCAGGAGCATCGTCGCCGCCACGCTCGTGCCGCAGGCGGCGACGATCAGGACCGCGGCGCGCGGACGCCGCAGGACCAGGCAGAGCGCCACGACGGACAGGACGAGGACCGCCGCCCCCTCGCGCTCCCCCAGGGCGTCGACGGCGGTGGCCACGGGCCACCACGACCCCGGCAGGCCGTCCACCAGCCCCTGGATCCGCGCGTCCACACGGCCGGGCTCGCCCGTCCCGCCGTACCGGAGCGCCATCACCCCGACCGCGCACGCCGCGAGCAGCGCGACCGGAGCGAGCCACGCGCGCCTCAACTCGGCGCCGTCACGGTCCTCTTGTCCTGTCAGGCGATTCACCGCGTTCCCTCCGTCGTGCCCGCCCCGCCCTTCCTCGACCCTAACCGAGCCGCGTTCCTCGACATCGGCGGCCCGGCGGGGAGAGTGGCATTCCACGCCACGCGGTGGGGGCAGCGTGACACTGTTACTGCGCACGGGGGCGGGGCAGGCTCCGGTACGGGGCGGCCGTGGGCGTCGGCGCTCTACGCGCTCGTCGCGGACCGGCTCCGGCCGCGCGAGACCCCGACCCGCCGACCGGAGGAGTACCGCCGCTACGACGCCCGCGAGGAGAGCCGCCTCACCGGCTCCGACCGGGACGCCTGGCGGGTCCAGCGCGACGTGCTCGGCGCGGCGGTGCGGATCAGGCTCGACCGGCACTGGTCGAAGGCCGAACGGCGGCGGGCGGAGGCCCACCGCGACGACCCGCGGATCCGGCTCGCCCTCGACAGCGGCGAGCGGTTCAACATCGCCGAAGTGGTGGTGGCAGGAACCGAGTTGCTGTCGACCTGGCAGAACGCCTGGGCGCCTGGGGCCAATCCGCGGGGCGCCTCGGACCTCCCGCCCGCCCCCCGCCACCTGTGGGACGCGCTGCTCGGGCTCATCGACCCCGCCGACGACGTGCGGCACACACGCGAATCCGGACACCGCCACCTCGCCCTCGCCCTCGCCCGGAGCCTGCTCGAAGGGGCACGCCGATGAGCCGGGCCCGTCGGGTGACGGGTCCGGCTCTTCTGAGGTGTGTCGGGTGTCAGACGCGGTCGGCGGCGATCAGGACGTACTGGAAGGAGCCGTCCTTGTACGACTCGATGAACGCCTCCTCGATGCCGGTGACCAGGGAGGACGTGGCCCGCAGCTCCCAGTAGGGCAGGGTGTCCGGGGTCAGGTCGATCACGGCCTGCGGGACGAGGCGGTTGTCCGCCATCGCCTTCAGGTACTCGCGGCGGGAGTGGATGTTGCACTCGAAGTGCGCGTTGATCTGCGAGACCCACTTGGAGGGCTGGCCGTAGCGCGGGTTCCAGCAGCCCGTGATGGTGACGTACCGGCCGCCGACCTTGAGGAAGCGGGAGTGCTCCGCGAAGAGGTCGTCGAGGTCGACGTACATGCTCGACTCGTTGTTCCACGAGGCGGTGATGCTGCCCTTCTCGAAGGGCGTGTCGAGCATGTTGCAGACCTGGGCGCGGACGTGGTCGTCGATGCCCAGTTCCCTGGCGCGCCGGTTGCCGAACTCGGCCTGCGTGGAGGAGAGCGTGACGCCCTCGACCTTGCAGCCGAAGCGCTGGTGGGCCATGACGCTCGAACCGCCGCGGCCGCAGCCCGCGTCGACGAGGGTGTCCCCGCGGCCCACCTCGCCGAGGTGGTCGAGGAGGACCTCGGCCTGGGCGGACTCCAGGCGGTGGAGCTCGGCGATCAGCTTCTTCTCGTACTCGCTGTCCTCGGGCGAGCCGAGGGAGGCGTGGTCGATCGCGCCGATGCCGTAGTGGTGGTGGTAGAGCCCGTCGACGTCACCGAGGCGCAGGTTGACGGGCCTGGCCTCCTGGTTCCAGTAGCGGGCGATGTCGCCCTGGTAGGGCGAGGCCGGCGCCGGGACGAACGCGGAGGTGCCGTCGACGGTGGTGAGCTCGGTGCTGGTCACAGATGGGTCCATTTCTTACCAGAAATCGGGCAGGCTGTAGCGGTAGGTGTTGGTCTGGTGCCAGTAGTGGTTGCCGTCGACCCACACGGCCACGCCCCGCAGGAAGCGCAGCACGCTGGGGATGGGCCAGGCGGCGGCGAGCGCGGCGCTCGCGGCCTCGAAGTCGCGCATGAGGTCGTTGTGGACCTCGACGGCCTTGAGGTAGCCCTCACGGTCCGAGAGGTTCTCCCGGTCGGCGATCACCACGGGCAGGTTCATGTGGCGTCCGGGGGCGGCGAGTTCCTTCGTGTACGAGTACAGGTCGTTGACGATGGTGCTCGCGTTCCCGGCGAGTGCCAGGACCCGCTGCATGGCGGGCTGGGCGTGCAGGTCGGCGGGGAGTTCGTAGCCGCCGACGGTGTCCGTGATGGTGGGGCACGGCCGGAAGTTGTTGTACTGCCGCATGACCAGGTACTCCCACACCTCGGGGGTGTGGTCGGTCTGCGCCCAGGCGGCCTCGGCGAGGTAGCCGAGGTGGAGGCGGGCCATGTCGTGGCGGAAGCGGTCGGACTGCGAGGGGGTGGCCAGCTGGTTGAAGTACTCCATGGCCGAGTGGTACGCGCGCCGCGGGGCGTCGGCGCGGAGCGACTCGGCCCAGCGCGGCTGGTACTCCGCCGTCGTGTGGAGGGGGTCGAGCGCGGTGTGCGCGAGGAGGAGGCGCCCGCCGAGGCCGATCGGGGAACCGCCGTGGTCCTCGCAGTAGCAGTCGTCGACCGCGTTCTCGGCGACCATGAGGCGGGTGGCGACCATGAGGTGGTCCACGGTCGGGGCGTCCGGGTGGCAGGCGACCATGTACTTCCCGACGGAGAAGCCGTCGAACTGGCCCTCCCACTCCTCGGGGTAGAGCTGGATCTCGTCGAGCGCCCACTCCTTGATGCGGCGACTGACCTCGGCGACGCGGACGGGGTCGGGTTCGGGGACCGGGTGGTAGTAGAGGCCCGGGATGTGCAGGGCGTCCGCCGGGGTCTGCGGTTCGGCGGGTGCGACGTCGGCGGCGGCGAGGTCGGCCGGCGTGACGTCGACCGGTGCGAGGTCGGGGATCCCGGCGGGCCGGAAGAGGCCGACGGCGGCCGTTCCGAGGCCGGTGGGTCCGCGCAGGATCTGCTCCAGACCGGGGCCCGGGGTCTGGGTGTCGGGCATCCGTGGCTCCTAGATGGGGTGGGTGTTCCGTTCCCGGGTCCCGGGCGTGCCGGCCCGGCCCGCCCAAGGGGGCCGGGCGCGGCGAGGGGGGGTCTATCCGCGGCGGCGGGCGATCTGGACGTTCTCCAGGACGCCGAGCGCGTTGGGTACGAGGATGGCGGCGGAGTAGTACGTCGTGACGAGGTACGACATGATCGCCTGCTCGCTGATGCCCATGAACCTTACGGACAGCCCGGGTTCGACTTCTTCGGGCAGCCCGGTCTGGTGCAGTCCGATGACGCCCTGGTTGTCCTCGCCGAGGCGCATCGCGAGGATGGAGCTGGTGTTCTCCTCGCTGATGGGGATCTTGTTGCAGGGCAGGATCGGGACGCCGCGCCAGGCGGGGACCCGGTGGCCGTCGAGCTCGACGGTCTCGGGGTAGAGCCCGGCGGCGTTCCACTCGCGGCCGATCGCCGCGATGGCGCGGGGGTGGGCGAGGAACAGCTTGGTGCCGCGGCGGCGGGTGAGGAGCTCGTCGAGGTCGTCCGGGGTGGGCGGGCCCGAGTGGGTCTGGATCCGCTGCTTGAAGTCGGCGTTGGCGAGGAGGCCGAACTCCGGGTTGTTGATGAGCTCGTGCTCCTGGCGCTCGCGCAGGGCCTCGATGGTGAGCCTGAGCTGTTCCTGCGTCTGGTTGTGCGGGCCGTTGTAGAGGTCCGCGACGCGGGTGTGGACCTTCAGGACGGTCTGGGCGACGGAGAGTTCGTACTCGCGCGGCCTGAGCTCGTAGTCGACGAAGGCGCCGGGGAGGACGGCCTCGCCCTTGTGGCCGGCCGACATGGCGATCTCGGCCTCGCCGTACTTGTTCTGTCCCTTGAGGGGCAGGGAGCTGAACCGCTCGATGTGGGCCTGGAGGCTGGGCGCGTTGGCGAGGATGCCGGCGAAGTCGGCGCGGGAGAGGGTGAGGAGGGTGCCGGAGGTCTCGGCGGTGGCGGTGTAGTCCCAGGTGGCGTCGGCGTCCAGGAGGGCGTTCTCGCCGAAGCAGTCGCCGTCGGCGAGGACGGAGACGGCGATCTCGTCGCCGTACTGGCCGACCGAGGTCTGGTTGACGCGGCCGTGGGCGATGAGCTGGATCTCCTCGGCGGCGTTGCCGCGGACGACGAGGACCTCTCCGGCGTTGAAGTCGCGCTGGACGCAGCGGTCGGCGAGCGCGGTCAGCACGTCGTCGTCCTCGTAGCCGCGCAGCAGGGCGAGTTCGCCGAGTTCGCGGGGGATGACGCGGACGCGGCTGCCGTCCTGGACGAAGTCGATGCGGCCGTCGCCGACGGTGTAGCTGAGTCGGCGGTTGACCCGGTAGGCGCCGCCCTTCGTCTCGACCCACGGGAGCATCCGGAGCAGCCAGCGGGAGGTGATCTCCTGCATCTGCGGGGCGGACTTGGTGGTGGAGGCGAGGTTGCGGGCGGCGGCGGTGCTCAGGCTCTGCCGGGGCGGCTCGACCTGGGCTTCCGGGCCGGTCTCAACGGTCATCGGACGAGGTCTCCTTCGGTGCCGCCGGCCGGCACTCGGGCGCGGTCGGCGAAAGAGGGTGAGGGGGGTGGGTGATCGGGGGTGGTCCTCCGGATCGAGGGAACAGTAACGCTCGGTAAGTCGCGGTCACCTCACTGCGAGGAGGCCATTACCTCGAAGCAGTGATCTTGTTTCGTTCGGGGTTTAAGGGGGCGGCCGTCATGATTCGGCCATCGGTCCGGCCACCGCGGTGTTCGGAAACGCGAAAACCCTCCTTCTCCCCGCGGGGAGGGAGAAGGAGGGAGTCGGGGGTGGGGCGGGCCGGTCAGGCGCGTCCGGCGGCCATGTCCATCAGTCGGGCGAGGACGCGGCCGCCCGAGACGTGGACGCCGTCGTGCTCCCACTCGTTGGTGACCCAGGCGCGGGCGGAGCCGATGTGGCGGGCCGTGCGCAGGGAGACGCCCGCGTCGACGTACATGTCGTCGTGGTAGACGACGGCCGCGAGCGGGACCTCGTTGGCGGCGAGCAGGTCGAGGTCGTACAGCGGCGGCCAGTCGACGCGCGCGGCGAGGAGGTCGGCGGCCTCGGCGAAGGGGCGCAGGCCGGCGATCTCGCGGAACATCCAGGGGTACATCATCTCGCCGGTGAACAGCAGCGGGTCGGCGTCGCCGGAGAACTCGGGGTGGTCGTCCAGGGCGCGGGCGGCGGCCCAGGCGGTCGGTCCGGCGCCCTGCCCGTACAGGGTCTCCTGCATGACCGCGAAGAGCGGGTTGTCGGAGAAGCCGGTGAGCGTCATGACCTGGTGGAGGAAGGTGTCGCTCAACTCGCCCTCGGCGTCGACGGCTTCGTCGAGGAGCCAGTGGATCCGCTCGAAGCCGTCGCCCATGCCGAGGGCGAGGCCGAGGTAGCGCAGGCGGTGCGGGGTGAGGCGGTCGCCGTCGGGCAGGCGCACGTCGGTGGCGGCGAGGAGGTCGGCGATCTTCCGGAGCCGGGGGGCGTCCTCGGGGTAGCGGGCGTAGAAGTCGAGGACGCGGTCGCGGACGCGGGGGTAGGTGTGGGCGTAGACGTCGTCGGCGGTGGCGGTGAGGCCGGGCAGGCCGCCGGTGACGTAGCAGGCGCGCAGCCCCTCGGGGGCCTGGGAGAGGTAGGTGAGGGTGATGAAGCCGCCGTAGCTCTGGCCGAGGGTCTCCCACCGGGCGTCGCCGAGGAGTTGACGGCGGATCAGTTCGGCGTCGGCGACGATCGCGTCGGCGCGGAAGTGGCTCAGGTAGCCGGCGAGGCCCTCGGGGGAGGCGAAGCGGGCGGCGGACCTGGCGGTGACGGGGGTGGAGCGGCCCGTGCCGCGCTGGTCGAGCAGGAGGACGCGATGCGTCCTGAGCGCCTGGGCCAGCCAGCCGGGCGAACCGGCCGACGGCCGGGGGCTCTTGCCGCCCGGGCCGCCCTGGAGGTAGAGCAGCCAGGGCAGTTCCTCACCGGCGCGGGCCGGGTCGGCGACCTCGCGGGCGAAGACCTCGATGGTGGGGCCCTCGGGGTCCGCGTGGTCGAGGGGGACGACGAAGGTGTGGTCGACGGTGGCGTACGCCGGGTTCATGGGTTCCTCCACGGCCGCGGGCGCGGCCGGTCAGGTGGACGGAGCAGGGGTGGGTGGCCGTCGGCCGCCCACCGAGCCCGGTGAGCCCGTGTGTCGGCCGGTGTCAGCGCTCCCCGGAGGTCCGCTCGCCCTTGGCCCAGATCGAGCGGACGTGTCCGAGGTGACGGGACATGCAGGCCTCGGCGCCTTCGGCGTCGCCGGCGAGCATGAGGTCGAGCAGTTCCAGGTGCTCTTCCGCCGACGGGATGAGGTTGCCGCTCTCGTCGAGCGCGGTCAGCCCGTACAGGCGGGAGCGTTTGCGCAGGTCGCCGACGGTCTCGACGAGCCGTTCGTTGCCGGCGAGGCCGAGCAGGGTGAGGTGGAAGAGCCGGTCCGCCTCCAGGTAGCCGATGAGGTCGTGCTCGCGGGCCGCGCGCACGATGTCCTCGGCGACCGGCCGCAGCGCCTCCAGCTCCTCGCGGGAGGCGATCCTCGTGATCCGGCCCACCGTCGGGATCTCGATGAGCGCGCGGATCTCGCTGTACTGGTCGAGGTCGCGCTCGTCGACCTCGGTGACCCGGAAGCCCTTGTTGCGGACGGGCTCGACGAGGCCCTCGCGGGCCAGGTCGAGCATCGCCTCGCGGACCGGGGTGGCGGAGATCCCGAAGTCCTCGGCGAGGGTCGGCGCCGAGTACACCACCCCGGGGCGGAGCTCGCCCGAGATGAGGGCGGCTCGCAGGGCATGGGCGACCTGGTCGCGCAGCCGCTCCCGGGAGGCGTTGAGGTCGCGGTGGGTCAGGTGCCCCATGACGGTGGTGATCCCTTCGTTCCGGTTGATCTCACCACCGTACGATGTCACGCCGCGGAGCCCGCGGGTGCCAGCGTGTACGTCCGGCTCGACGTGAAGAAGTCCAGCGCTGCCTTGCCCTGCTCGCGCGCGCCGTGGCTGGACGCCTTGGAGCCGCCGAACGGCAGGTGGAAGTCGACGCCGGTGGAGGGCGCGTTGAGCCGGATCATGCCGGTGTCGAGCAGGTCGAGGCCGTTGAGGGCGGTGTTGAGGTCCGCCGTGTGGACCGAGGTGACCAGGCCGTACGGGACGGCGTTGGTGATCCGGATCGCGTGGGCGAGGTCGTCGGCGGCGAGCAGCGAGGCGATGGGTCCGAAGACCTCCTCGCGCAGCAGCCGGTGGCCGGGCGAGACCTTCTCGACGAGGGTCGGGGCGGTGTACCAGCCGTCGCGGTCGGGCACGGTGCCGCCGGCGAGGACGGACAGTCCGCGGGCGGCCTCGCCGACCTGGTCGCGGGCGTACTCGTGGATGAGCGGCCCGCACACGGTGGCGGGGTCGGCCGGGTCGCCGACGGGCAGTGCCCGCAGGGCCTCGGAGAGCGCCTCGCGCAGCGGGTCGAGGGCGGCGCCGACCGCGATGACGCGGCTGGTGGCGGTGCACTTCTGGCCCGCGTACCCGGCGATGGCGGCGGCGATGTGGGAGGCCGCCTGCTCGATGTCCGCGTCCGGCAGGACGAGGGCGGCGTTGAGGCCGCCCATCTCGGCCTGGACCGGGATGCCGCGGGCGGTCGCCGCGCGGGCGACGGCCTGGCCGATGGGCGTGGAGCCGGTGAAGGAGACCACGTCGGCGGCGGAGACGAGCGCGTTGCCCTCGGTGCCGCCGCCGGGCAGGACGGTGAAGACCGACTCCGGCACGTACTGGTGGATGATCTCGGCCAGGCGCAGGGCGCAGGCGGTGGCCTCGGGGGCCGGCTTGAGGACGACCGTGTTGCCGGTGGCGAGCGCCGGGGCGGCCTTCCAGGTCGGGATCGCGAACGGGAAGTTCCACGGGGTGATGAGCCCGGCCACGCCGTGCGGGCGGCGGCGGGTGAGGAGCAGCCCGGGGCCCGCGGCCGTCTCGTGGACCGCTCCGGCGGGCTCGAAGGGGGCCTGGGCGTAGTACCGCCAGATGGCGACGGTACGGGCGACCTCGGCCCTGGCCTCGGCGAGCGGCTTGCCGACCTCGCGGACGGCGAGCGCGGCCAGTTCACCGGCGGCGGCCTCGATGGCGGAGGCGATGGCGCCGAGCGCGGCCGAGCGGGTGGCGGCGCCGGCGTACTGCCAGCCGGGCTGGGCGGCGCGGGCCCGCTCGACGGTGTCGACCGCGGTGAAGGCACCGGGCGCCGGGAGCGAGACGAGGACGTCGGCCGGGTCCGCGGGGTTGCGGGAGATCACGGTGGGAAGCGTGTCGGTCACAGGAGGAAGCCTCCGGGGAAGGGGTCGTCCGGGTCGAGGAAGTACTGGGCGGTGCCGGTGATCCAGGCGCGGCCGGTGACGGTGGGGATGACGGCGGGCAGGCCGCCGATCTCGGTCTCGCCGACGAGGCGGCCGGTGAACTCGGTGCCGATGAACGACTCGTTGACGAAGTCGGTGTCGAGGGGGAGTTCGCCGCGGGCGTGGAGCTGGGCCATGCGGGCGCTGGTTCCGGTGCCGCAGGGTGAGCGGTCGAACCAGCCGGGGTGGATCGCCATCGCGTGCCGGGACCGGGTGGCGTCGGAGCCGGGTGCGGTGAGGTAGACGTGCTTGAGTCCGGCGATCTCGGGCTGGGCGGGGTGGACGGGCCGGTGGTCGGGTGAGGCGTTGACCGCGTCCATGATCGCCAGGCCGGCGGCGATGAGGTCGTCCTTGCGGTCGCGGTCGAAGGGCAGGCCGAGGGCGTCGAGGTCGGTGAAGGCGTAGAAGTTGCCGCCGAAGGCCAG